>JBIIYQ010000002.1:0-70821 GCA_044346745.1 Usitatibacteraceae bacterium
AGTAGCGATACATTCCACGCGCCCTCGCCACAACTGCGCGGGTAGTTGCCAGAGAAAACAACACGGATGTCGACCAGTGACGCCTGCTGAACGTCTAGCTTCATACGTTCACGCCAATCACCACAGGCTCCGGCAATTAAGCGAGTGCGATTGACAATTGATAGCTGCGCCGGCTTCACGTCCGTGGAAATCGCAACACTTCTTTCATCAACAGATGGTGCAAATTGGAACCGAATAGTTTTGAAATTCACCAGTAACGCGTCCGGCCCGACGTTGTAGGCGCGTAGCGTCTCGCCATCAAACTTTGAGGGGTCGGCATCGACCGCACCGAAGAACGATTTGTCGAGCACCAAGTCACCCTCGATACTGCGCAGCCCGCGTTCACGCAGGCGTTTCAATAACAGCCACAACCGTTCGACAGTGAGTTTCGGGTCGCCGCTGCCGCGCAGAATCAAATCGCCGTGCAACGTCCCGCCGCGCAGCACGTCTGGCGCGCCGGAGATCAACACATCCGTTTTCCATGCGTACGTGGGCCCGAGCAACTCAAGCCCAGCATAAGTGGTGACCAGTTTCATCACCGAGGCAGGGTTCATCGCGCGGTCGACGTTCTGCGAGAGCAGCACTTCTCTTGCACCAACTTCTTTGACCAAGACGGCGACACTGTCGAGCGGTACTTGCGCCCGGGTGAAGGCCTCGGCAACTGAGGCGGGCAATAGGAAGGATTGCGCTGCTCTATTCGACACCGACTGGGCGCTGGCAAAAGTTGTAACTAAACAGGTGGCCAACCAAGCGGCGCGGCTAAAACTCAACTCAGCACCTCATCGATTGCGGCCAATGTTTCACGAACCAACAGCGATAACTCGGCGTCATCAATCACGTAAGGTGGCATGAAGTAGATGGTGTTGCCGATGGGGCGTACCAACACACCACGCGCCAGCCCTGCGGCAAAGATACGTTTCGCAAAATCCGGCAGTGTTGTTCTGACATCGAATGCCCAGATCATTCCCAGCTGACGGTAGTGCCTCACGCGCTGATGTTGTCGCAGTGGCATCATCATCTGTGAGAAGCGCCGCGCCTTTTCGCGGTTGGCTGCAATCACATTATCACCTTCAACAATATCGAGTGTAGCTAACGCCGCCCGGCAGGCCAATGCAGAGCCGGTATAGGAATGCGAATGTAGAAAACCGCGTGCGGTGCTGTCGTCATAAAAGGCTTGGTACACAGTATCGGTGGTCAGCACGCATGACAGCGGCAGGTACCCACCGGTGATGCCCTTCGACAGGCAGATGAAGTCGGGGCGCATGCCAGAGCTGGTAGAGACTTGTTCCCACGCAAACATAGTTCCCGTGCGGCCAAAGCCGGTCATGATTTCGTCGGCGATCATATGCACATTAAGTTTTGTGCAAAGCTCACGCGCGCGCCGCAGATACTGCGGGTGGTACATGCGCATTCCCGCGGCACCCTGCACCAACGGCTCAACGATGAGAGCGGCGATCTCCTGATGCCGCTCTTCTAGCAGTGTTTGCAGCGCATCGGCTGCCGCATCAGCACACTCAATGCAGCACGGGTAGTCATCGCCGACTTTCTGGGCATTGGCTGGGGCTGGAGCTGGAACAAGCAGATTGTTGTTCAGCAACGGCGCGTACGCATCACGAAACACCGCCACATCGGTAACACTCAGTGCGCCCAGCGTTTCGCCGTGGTAACTGCCCTCAAGCGAAACAAATTTGGTTTTGCCGTTCACACCAACATTGCGCCAGTAGTGAACAGTCATCTTCAATGCGATCTCGACCGCCGACGCACCATCACTACCAAAAAACGCGTGGCCGAGACCAGTGAGTTTGGCTAGACGCTCGGCCAACTCAACAGCAGGTTTATGCGTAAATCCCGCCAACATCGCATGCTCGAGCGTATCGAGCTGGTCCTTGATGGCGGCATTGATGCGCGGATTGCAGTGGCCAAACAAATTCACCCACCAGCTCGACACCGCATCCAAATACCGCCTACCCTCAACGTCAGTCAGCCACACGCCGTTGGCCGAGGCAATCGGCACCAGCGGAAACTGCTCGTGGTGTTTCATCTGTGTACAAGGATGCCAAACGCTAGCCAATGAGCGTCGGATCAATTCAGCATTGGTGTTTGGCGGGGATTGTTCGGGAGCGGACATGGACGAACGAATGTATCACAGCGGCTGTCGCGCTCTTTTTTTGGCGATCACCATTAGATTTTGAAACTCTATTGTCAGTGCGGCAATTCAGGTTGTTTTGCTTGGAAACTGCTGTCAATTGGCGAGTTTTCCGGTTCGGAGTTGAACTCGTATGCTGCCGGCTTCTAGAACCAATCGGCCCTTGCCTTTTATGCTGTTTGTTCTCAAACAGCGCTGTGCGGCCATTAGCTTATCCACTTGTGATAGCGCCTTTATCAGGGCTACATTTTCTAGTCCGACACTGCGCGAATTCATTTGTTGACATTTGCATGCATTTGCATATACTTCCGAAATGGCAAATGCAGACACAAAAAATGCGGGCACCATGATTCCGGTTTCGGGGCGCTTACCTGAGGAGCTATATCAATGGCTTTCAACTCTATCTTTGGAAGGGGCGACAACGGTAAGCGACCGAATACGTATTGCAGTAGCGACGCTTAAGCGTCTTCACGACGGCGATTCAGACTACATGGGCGCGCTGGGCATGCAGCGAGATCTCGTTCGCAATACAAGGGATCAAATTGCATCGCTTGAGCGCACCGCCGGGGTGCACTCAGCGGTTTTGGCGGCGTTTGTTGACCATGTTCCAGGTCTGGTCGCAATGCTAAACGCCGCGCAAGTGAAGGACTCGGCGTCAGCGCGCGAGTTGGAAGAGCAGTTGGTGCGCGGGTTGTTTCAATTGACCGAGGCGCTTCTGCGACAGGTCGTTACGACTGAAGCAGCGGCATTTGACGTTCATGTTGTCCATAAGCAGGCACCAAGATTCATTGAATTAGTACAGGCTATCATTTCGACAACCCAGATACGAGGAGACAAACATGGCTGATTCACTTCGAGCACGCGTTGCGCGTGTCATTGCGGGTAGCGCGCATGCGCTTATCGACAAGATCGAGGATGCCGCACCAATCGCGATGCTTGAGCAGTCAGTTCGTGAAGTTGACCAAATCATCGACGAGGTGCGCGCAGAATTGGGGCTCATCGCTGCCAATCGCCATTTAGCGCAGCAGCAGCATCTGTCTCTCAACCGCGAGCATGAGCAGCTCTCAGTTTCCCTCGCGACCGCGCTCGCTGAGTCGCGCGACGATCTTGCAAAAGCCGCCATATCTCGCCAGCTAGACATTGAAGCACAGTTGCCCATTCTTGAGACTAGCCTAGCCGAACAAGGCGGTCGAGAGAAAGAGATGTCAGGCTTCGTGGACGCACTGCTCGGCAAGAAACGTGAAATGGAAAACGCCATAGGCGAATTTGAAGCTTCTAGACAGGCCGCTGAGAAGAATACTGCCATGGCGGCAAACGGAACTAACGCTATTGGCGCCAAGCTCAACGCAGCGCAATCCTCGTTTGACCGCACTTACCGGCGGCAATCCGGACTTTCGCCGACCGCCAGCGGCACGACAATGGAGCAGGCTGCGCGTTTGAAGGAATTAAGCGATCTGGCACGCGATAATAAGATCGCCGAGCGACTGGCTGCATTGAAGTCTGGCAAGTAAATCGAGCCAATGACGATTTTCACTACACCTGAAACTTGGCCGTTCGCTAGCGCGCTCGCACTGCTCGTTGGCCTGAGCGTCGTGGAGGGGCTAGGCCTGCTGATGGCGAACAGCCCATCAACCATACTCGACAGTTTCATTCCCGATGCAATTGATGGGCCCGATGGGCCACTCGGCTGGTTGCATGTTGGCAAGGTGCCGATACTCGTTTTGCTCATCCTTTTTCTGACGGGGTTCGCGATATGTGGGTACGCGGTGCAATCTATCGCTGTCGCGCTGACAAGCCTGCCCCTTCCATCTTGGCTTGCGATGGTTCCCGCGATATTTACGGGGGTTTCAACCGTACGTGGAGTCGGCGCGCTACTCGCGCGCGTTTTGCCGGGAGATGAGACGTCTGCTGTCAGCGAGCTATCGTTGATCGGACGCGTCGCGGTGGTGATTCAAGGAACCGCAACCGAGATGATGGCGGCGCAGGCAAAAGTGCGGGATGCGAATGGTGCGACGCATTACGTGATGGTGGTGCCTGATCTGCAAGATCAAGTCTTTGCCGAAGGCACAACAATACTGCTCGTCAAGAAAGTTGGCGTTCGCTACCGCTGTATTGCCAATCCCCATCCCGAGCTTTTGTAGCGCAGCTCTGCGAACCCGTCAATAGCCAAGTTCCTCATTACTTTCCCCAAATTGGAGTGCGCAAAATGCCTTTGGAAACAATACTGAACTTCGCAATTCCCGCTGGAATTGCGCTCTTTGCGATTCTGTTCATCGGCGTTGTGTTTGCGCGGCTCTACCAGAGAGCGACAAAGGAAACAGCGTTCGTTCGCACTGGCCTTGGTGGGCAAAAGGTCATCATGGACGGCGGCGCGATTGTGTTGCCGATCTTTCACGAGATTATTCCGGTGAACATGAATACGTTGAAACTTGAGGTTTCACGCAAAGATGAGCAGAGCTTGATTGCGCTTGATCGCATGCGCGTTGACGTGGCGGCCGCATTCTTCGTTCGCGTCAAGCAAGTTGCGGAGTCCGTAAGCACCGCCGCCCAAACGCATGGGCGCAAAACGATGGCACCGTCCGAACTACGGACACTCGTTGAAGACAAGTTTGTTGACTCTTTGCGAGCGACAGCCGCAACCATGACCATGCAGGAGTTGCAAGACAAGCGTCGGGAGTTTGTGCAGGCGGTTCAGAACGCAGTAGCGGAGGATCTTGAGAAGAATGGGCTTGAACTTGAATCCGTTTCGCTCACCAGCCTCGACCAGACGGCAAAGGAGTTTTTCAATCCTAGCAACGCGTTTGACGCCGAGGGCTTAACCAAGCTTACACAGGAAACAGAAACGCGGAGAAAGCGCAGAAATGACATAGAACAAGATACTGAGGTGCAGGTTCGCGCCAAGAATCTTGAAGCAGAACGTTTAAAGCTAGACATCACCAAAGAGCAGGAGTTGGCAACCCTAACGCAGAAGCGCGAAATCTCGAACGCGACGGCGCAACAAGTTGCCGAGATCGCCAAGATCGAAGCAGAACGCCACCGCGAAGCTGAAGAAGTACGGATCAACGCTGAGAGATTGGTGAAAGAACGCAAGATTGAGGCTGATCGAACGATCAACAACGCCGAAATCGACAAAAATCTTTCGATTCAAAAGAATCAGATCGACGCGGATCGCGAAACGCAAATTAAGCGTGCGGAGCAGCGGCAAGTCATCGAAATCGCTAACCAAGAAGCCGCGATTGCGATCGCTAAAAAATCTGAGGAACAATCGCAGGCTGAAGCTGCCGCGAGCATCGCGCGATCTGAGTCCGTTAAAGCAGAGGAGCTGGTAAATACGGCTCGAGAAGTTGCCATCGCCGAACGTGGCAAGTCGATTCAATTAATTGACGCCGCGCGCGAGGCGGAGCAGCAGGCGCTTTCGGTGACCGTTGCAGCCGAAGCCGAGCGCGAAGCAGCAGAGAACCGAGCTCTGGCTGTTAGAACCGAAGCTGAGGCAGCGCGTTCCGCCGCGCTGGCGCAAGCCGAGGGTATTGCGGCAATCAATGAGGCTAAAAACAAGCTGAGTGCGGCCCAGATCGACCTTGCGATTCGAATGCAGCTCATCCAATCGTTGCCACAAATTATCGAGCAAGCTGCAAAGCCGATGGAAAAAATCGATTCGATTCGACTATTTCAAGTGAATGGGATTGCAACGAGCGGAGCCGGAACAGCAGGAGAGGCACCGCAGACGAATGGTGGTGGGACGCTGCCGGAGCAAGTGATGAACTCGGCACTTCAGTATCAAGTCGCCAAGCCGATTGTCGATGCGATCATGAAGGATGCGGGCCTTTCGAATCCGACTCTTAGCGGTATCTCGCAGTCGCTTGCAGATATTGTTGTGCCTCCATCTGGTGGCAAACAGTAGTAGTAAAGAGTTACGTGCGGCCCGCGCTTGGCCTTTGGAATGAGCCATGTACAGCTCGTTTCTCTCTGCCGACATCGAGATTGGTCGAGCGCCGCAATAGGGCAGTTGCGCGAAGACACCACGCGTCGATTGCTTATTCGCATGCCAATCACTCGTCAGTCCTCAGGTGGTGCGTGGCAAGCGAGGTCAGCGCGCTTGTTTAGCACTGATGTATGCCGGTTGCTAGCAACACCGGAGGGTAAATATTTGATTCAATGCCG
The DNA here is from genome assembly GCA_044346745.1 of Usitatibacteraceae bacterium. GTDB lineage: Bacteria > Pseudomonadota > Gammaproteobacteria > Burkholderiales > Usitatibacteraceae > UKL13-2. The sequence goes on from JBIIYQ010000002.1 coordinate 6,347, forward strand.
TTACCGTTTGGAGACGGAGAGAGAAAACAAGCCTTGAAAACGGGCGTTAATCACATCACTAAAAATCAAACTTCGCTCTAACCTGATTTATGACGATGGAGGTTTAGACGTGGCTACTCAACTGCTCGATCTGGTCGAGTCACAAATGATTGCCAACCGGTTGCCGCTGGTCGCGGTGTCACTCGCGGCGGTGCCGCATGCCAATACGCCGACTGTTCTGACACTCCACTGGCACGGCTTTGTCGAAGTCAAACTGGCCGAGCAAGGCGACGCCGTCGCTTACCAAGCAGTGCCCTCAAGCGCCCTCCAGCTGAACATGCGCTGGGATCGTTTTGACGATATCGAATTCGACGCATTCGAAACCGCGTGGGAACTCGGGGCTTGGAACCTCGAACGGTTGGAAGCAAAACCGTTTGCGCGAGTCGGTGCCCACGTACACGAAGCCAACATGGGCATGACGGCCTGCGGCGTATCGCCGGTTGAAATTGACGGCGAGCCTCCCTTTGTCGCTGATGTTCCCGATAGGGATGACCTGATCGAATTGGCGGGACGCGAAGGTTATGTGCAGTGGATGTTCCGTCCAGTACGAGGTGGTATGTGGAGCGAGGTCGCTGACGACGAAACCCTCGAAGCCGGCGGATATCGCAACCCGACTTGCCCACTCACCACACAACCGGTGCTTGAGACTTATCGTCTGCGGTCGCCGCGTCGCGTGGTGTATCCGTTTGGACGTAGTCGCAAGATTCTGCAATAGCCCGTCTTGCTGCACGGGAACCGAACTTAACCTCGGCGGTAACCTGCATTGCTGCATTGCTGCATGTTTGCGTTGCTACGTCGCTTGATTTCGCGATGAAACGGTGGATCCCGCTTTCCATGCGATATATTGGGTGGGAAACTTAGTTGGTCACGTCGGCTCAAAGCGGCGTTTCACAACTACTTTCCGATTCGATTTTTGATCCAGCGAACCGACCGAAAAGTAATCTGAGTCTGATGTTGTTCCTTTCATGGCGCGGTTAGCCTAGGTCTGGCACTCATGCGATCCGCCGTTCACCCTGAATTCTTACCCGTTCCCTACTTGTCCCGCAATTTTCCCTGTCAGAGGTCACATGCCAAATCGCAGACAATTCATATCCGCAAGCCTCGTTACCGCGGTCGCCGGCCTCGCACCGCTACGGGCTGCGCTGGCCGCAGCCCCAATGCCGTTAAGCAGCGACATCGGCAAACTGGCGCGGGTTCTGGTTCACAGTTTCAAGGCGACCGATCACCCGGTCGATATTCTCGGTGACAGCTTGCTGCCTGGCGCGGAAGCCGATACTGCGATCGCCGCTGCGCAGCATGCAGAACTGATCCGCTTACTGCGCAATTCCGGCTGCGACGTCGTTGAGCTGGAGGACGCTCTCGCGGCGGCCATGGCTGCGACGCGCCAATCAGGCATTCTCGCGGCCTGGGTCAAAGAGGCGTTCCCGCGACTGGGCTCGCGAGCAGGCAGCGTCACCGCGCAACAATTGCTTGGCCGCGACCCCGCGAGCCGCTACACGCTAGGCCCAGACGGCAGCTATCGTCATGTTCTCAACGATTCCTCTTCGACCATTTGGACGCGCGATTCCGCCTTCATGACACCGCGCGGGCTGGTGATCTGCAACTCGGCCTCACAACGCCGCCGCCGCGAAAACATGCTGCTGCGTTTCGTCTATGCGCACTCGCCGCTCCTCAAAGATGTGCCAATAGCGTTCGATGCCATTGAAGAAGGAATGATTGTCGAAGGCGGCGATGCTATGGTCGTGGCCAAGGATCTGCTGTTTCTGGGCACTGGGAACCGCAGCGATCCGCGGATAGCTCCGGTGCTTGCCAAGCGGCTCGATATGGATGTTCTCGCGGTTCAGACGGTTGAGAGTGAATTCCTTCAGACTATCCAGCCAGGCCAGAAAAACCCTGCGCGCGAACTCAAGATCTTGCTGCTGCACCTCGATACCTTTTTCACCATGATAGCAGCCAACCATGCGCTGGCCGTGCCCTATCTGCTGGAGAGCGAATTCGCCGAATCGAGCCCGCTGGTTCGCTACATTCGAGGCGCGCGGGCAGACACGCGGCTTTCTGTAGAAGACGCGGAGGCGGCGCTGAAAATGCTCAAGGGTTTCGGCTCGCTCAAGGTCTACCGGCGCGGTACCGGGGCCGAGGAGAAAGTTGAAGGCAAACTGGCAGACCATCTTAAGCGCCTGAACTGGAAGTTCACTTGGATCGGCGGGGCGCGGCCCACCGGCCAAGCTGAAGCCTTCAGCCATTTCATGGCCGTCACCTATCCGGAGCTGCGCCGCCAGGCCGCCAACGTTGTCCAAACCACGCCTGGCCGGGTCATCGCCTATGCAGGCAACCCGGCCACCAAGGCCGCGATCGAAGCAGATGGGATCGCGGTCGATACCTTTGGCGCACGCGAATTGTGGGCTTGGCATGGCGGCCCACACTGCTTGACGCAGCCGTTAATGCGGAGTTGAGGGCGAGCACCGTTGACATGGGGCGGTGAGGATTTTATGAGGCGCCGAATTTTTCACGCGCGACCTCGAGGCTGTTTTCAGGAATTCGGCATGTCCGCTGTGAGCCACCGCCTCCCCTTCCTGATGAAAAAAAGCGGTCCTTGCGCGTACCTTCCTGACAGCGGTTAGCGTCTGGCATTCGAATCCTGTTGGGGTACACCATGCTGATGATTTCCGGGCTGTTAAGTTTCTTGGGACTACATTCGTCGCGGATCTTTGCAGATAATTTCCGGGCGGGAATCATCGCAACACGCGGCGAGAATGTGTTGAAAGCGATCTATTCCGTGCTTTCGATCGCTGGTTTTGTGGTGATCGTTTACGGCTACGGTGAGTCGCGCCTTGCCCTAATGTCATTGTGGAATCCGCCAGCATGGAAATGCATCGAGCCTTTTGTTTGTTGACTTTAGTCGCCGCCAGACCGTGACTTTGGCGGTGTTGATTCACGCGCAGACCAAATTTAATGTGATTGTTGCTAACATGTTCATCGGCACACCAGCGCTTGGCTGCCCTGTGGACTACGCTCTGCTTCCCCGTTCGACCGATTGAGAGGAGAAGGACAATGTTGCGATTTCGGAATCTTATTCGATGGTGTCATATATCGGGTGGACTGTACCTAGGTATCTTCCTGTTCTCGCCTTTGTTTGAGTATCCGTCCGCTTTGCTTGCAGCGCAGATTGTTTCTGTCTGCTTGCTCTTGACGGGGGTCGGCATATGGCAATGGTCTGGTGTTACCCGAGCGCTTCGTGGGCTCGGCGCCGAGTGATGACCGACGCATCCGGCAAGCAGGGGTGCGCGCTTGTCACCGGGGCCTCGTCTGGTTTCGGTGCCGAGATGTCTTGAGCTAGTCCGGCGCGGCTGGGTTGTGATAGGTGTTTCGCGACGCGGGTTCGTGCCGCAGGTCGAAGCTTCCATGCCGGGCCAAAACTGAGGGCTGGACGCTCGATGTGACGGACTTGGCTTTGGTTGAGGCAATGGTTGCGAACCTTGCCGCAACGGGCGGCATCGACCGCTATGGCCTGAATGCGGGTGCCAACATGCTTGGAATGGTCGAAGACCCATCCATGGCGCATGCGCGGACAATCATGTAGACCAACTTCTTGGGGTAGTCAACGCGTACACCGCTTTGCCCGGGCTTCGTCAGCAAGGGGCGGGACCAGCGCCGTTATCGGCTCGATTTCCGGAAAGATCACGCCCCCGGCGAGGCAATTCACGGTGCAGGCAAGCACGCCCTAGAAGGTTGGTTCGATGGCCTTCTGCGCGAAGTTTGCCGTTACAACATCTGCGTCAAGCTGCTGGCACCAGAGTTCATCGCAACTCAGCGGGCATCACAGCTTCCCGTGCCGAGCGCGATCTCTGCTTATGGCGACTTTGATGCTAGGTTGGTTAGGGCATAGCGCGAGCATGCACGCAGGGGTCTGAAGCTTGGCGCAGCGACTCGCACGATGGTCAACGCCATGGAACAGCGCGGCGGAGGCTGGCGTGGGCCTCTCGGAACGGGCGAACTGTGGCTGTAGCGCTTCCGTGTGCTTGTCGGCGAGCGCTTTTTCCTGCCGATTGCCCGCCGCTTGTTTGGGGTGCACTAGAAACGCACGGTTGCGCCAACCGATCCAGCGAAAGAGCACGAGTAAACGGGGCCAATTAGGAGGTGGCCCTTGTCGAGTGCGCGATCGCATTTCGTCCCTTCGATTCGATAGGATTGGCTGATTTATCTTCAGCGGCGGGCGTTCTTTTCAAGCCATTACAAACACCCGTCGCGTTGTACCTAGATTATCTATTTGTGTTGATTTGGGGTGTGGTTGCAAATCGCCAATTCAGCGCAGGACGGTGTATCGACGATGAGCTGCGATTTACCGACAAAGAGTTCTTCGCGTTGGGCAGCATGGCGCTGACGAAACGCATGCTGGATCGTGCTGGGTTTGCTGAGGCGCTAGCCCAAGGGCAACTGCCCCCGCCCGGCAGCAATCGGGGCTCCGTGTGCTTGCATTTGCTCGCCCAATTCCTGAGGTAGAGGTGCGATCATCATCTCTCGCACTTGATTTCCATTTAACGCGCCGCATACTTGGCATCTCGTGTGGGATGGAGGGCCATAATGGGCTAGTCGCGCGCCTGCTCCCAATCGTTTTGTTGGCCCCGAAAGACTCGGACATACTCGGGTGTAGCTGGTATTGGTGAAAGCTGTTTGCAGTGAATCAACTTGTAGCAGTCGTGGTGTGGTGAGCTTCTTTCGTCAATTTTCAGTTTGCTACATTTTTGTGGCTTCGCTAGGCCTATTGCATTTTTGCTTGAGTCCTAGTCGCGGCTTAGGCTGGTTCATTCTTAATCATGAGCGCCACCGCGGGCTGCCATGCCGATTTGGCCTCCTAGTTCAGCGACGTCACAAGGGGCATCAAATCAGACGTGACGGCTCATCTTCTTCTGCTAAACAGTTCGCTCGAACCGATCTACATCACTTGCCTGACACACGTTTTTTGCCAAATCGACCTTAATGCGGATAACCTTCATTTCGGAGCTCTCCCCTGTTGGCTGGTATGAATCGCTTCCAGTTCGGGACTTGAGATGGGTTGGGTGAGCAGGTTTTCATCTCTTCCCCTTAGGGGAGTTGTCCGCTGAGAAAAACGCATTCGTTGCGCCCGCTTGTCTGGCTGCGGTTACCATACACCTATCGAACTGTTACGGAGTACGTCATGTTGATGCTGATTCTGGGATTAGTCATTTTTTTGGGGTTACACTCATCGCGCATATTTGCTGAAGATTTCCGTTCGGGAATCATCGCAACACGCGGCGAGAATATGTGGAAAGCGATCTATTCCGTTCTCTCGATTGCCGGGTTTGTGTTGATCGTGTACGGTTACGGCGACACGCGTTTGGCACCCATCACGTTGTGGAATCCGCCAGTTTGGACACGCCACGTTGCTGCACTGCTGACGTTGGTTGCATTTATCATGCTCGCAGCAGCTTACATACCGAAAAACCCGATCAAGGCGAAACTTGCACACCCCATGCTGCTCGGCACCAAGGTGTGGGCGGCAGCACATTTGTTGGCAAACGGAAACGTCAGTGACGTGTTGCTGTTCGGCAGCTTTTTGGTTTGGGCGATCTTGTGCTTTCGCGCAGCGAAGAAGCGTGATCGGGCAGCGGGAGCCACATATCAATCCGGCCCGGCTTTAACGCTCTTCGCCACCGTCGGGCTGGGGATCCTGCTGTGGGCCGCTTTCGCGTTTTATCTGCACACGGCCTGGATTGGTGTGAAACCGTTTGGATAATCGGTCAGTTATCGAGCCTATCCCGCAGCGAAGGTTACGACCTGCTCGCCGAGGACGAGAGATTTATCGTGCTGATCGAGTATGCCTCTTGCGATGAGTTTGTATGGAAGGGTTTATCCCTTGACGTGATGCGTCAGTCATACGACCGATATCGCGATGGGTTTGGTGAGTACCCACCACTCGGTTTCCGTGGACGACCTGTGCTACGCGGCGAATAGGGTCCGCGCGCCTTACGTCCTGCTCCGTTAACGCCATTCGTCTAGGGCGATTGTCTGCCCCTTACCGACAGCAGCAATCATAGTAAGGCCATACCTTTTCTCATCGCAACCCGCGTGAACATGACTTTCTGAGCGTCATTTTGCTGCGGGCCGACATCGGTCTCGACGGATTGGTGATGGAGCGTTTGTTGGTCGCTGTCGGCATGACATCGTTGGTAGACAAACCAAGCGATAGAGAATGAGTGAGCGCACGCTCTCAGTAAGTTCGTCTCTTTTTTGTGCTTTCCAGTTGCTGTGACTTGAAAAGATTGGCTTCGCCACTATAATTAGCACTCGTTGCGGTTGAGTGCTAACGGTTTGGCCAGTGCCAAGATCTTATCGGTCTAGCACCAACTCAACCGCTTCGCAAGCGGTAGGGCAATGCCAACGCGCTTCGCGAAACCGGCAAACCGGATTTGTTTTTGTTTCAATCAACCACTAGGAGAGAGTTATGAAATTGCGTCCCCTGCACGATCGCGTGATCGTTAAGCGTTTAGAAGAAGAGCGGAAGACCGCCTCCGGTATCGTTATTCCTGATACCGCCGCTGAGAAGCCAGACCAAGGTGAAGTGCTCGCCATCGGCCCAGGCAAGAAAAACGAAGACGGCAAACTGTCACCCGTTGACGTTCAAGTCGGCGACAAAGTTTTGTTCGGAAAGTACTCCGGCACCACCGTCAAGGTTGATGGTGAAGAACTCCTCGTTATGCGCGAGGAAGACATCATGGCCGTTGTTGGCAAATAAAGCTTCACATTTGGCCGCCATGCTTTGTTGCTGCTCAGATTTCTCGCTTGTGTACAAACGCGTACACGTCGCTTCGAAATTCTCCGCGCGCCTGGCCTGACGACCAACTGCTCGCTTTCTTCGACAACAATCCCGCTTCGAATTCGCCGCTATCTAGGCGGCACCTAATCAACACAGATACGAGGTATTCATCATGGCAGCTAAAGAAGTCAAATTTGCCGGCGACGCACGCGTCCGCATGGTTCATGGCGTAAACGTTCTCGCCAACGCAGTCAAAGTCACGCTCGGCCCTAAGGGTCGTAACGTCGTTCTCGAGCGTTCGTTCGGCGCGCCGACCATCACCAAAGACGGTGTGTCGGTTGCGAAAGAAATCGAACTAAAAGACAAGTTCGAAAACATGGGCGCACAGATGGTTAAGGAAGTTGCTTCCAAGACATCTGACGTTGCTGGCGACGGCACCACCACCGCCACCGTGTTGGCACAGGCAATTGTTGTTGAAGGCATGAAGTACGTTGCCGCCGGCATGAACCCGATGGACTTGAAGCGCGGTATCGACAAGGCGGTTGTAGCCATCGTTGCTGAGCTGAAGAAAATCTCCAAGCCAACCACCACCAATAAAGAAATCGCCCAAGTTGGCGCGATCTCGGCCAACTCTGATGCCAACATTGGCGACATTATTGCCAAGGCAATGGAAAAAGTCGGCAAAGAAGGTGTCATTACTGTGGAAGATGGCAAGTCACTCGATAACGAGCTCGATATCGTTGAGGGTATGCAGTTTGATCGTGGCTACCTCTCCCCATACTTCATCAACAATCCAGACAAGCAAGTTGCAAACCTTGATGATCCGTTCATCCTCCTGCACGACAAGAAGATCTCGAACATCCGTGACCTACTACCCGTCTTGGAGCAAGTTGCCAAGGCTGGCCGCCCACTGCTGATCATCGCAGAAGATGTGGATGGCGAAGCACTTGCAACGCTGGTTGTGAACAACATCCGCGGAATCCTGAAGACCACCGCCGTGAAGGCACCCGGCTTCGGTGATCGTCGGAAGGCTATGTTGGAAGACATCGCCATTTTGACCGGCGGTACGGTGATCGCAGAAGAACTCGGCCTGAAGCTCGAGAACGTGACCCTGAAAGACTTGGGCCGTGCGAAGAAAGTCGAAGTCGCGAAAGAAAATACGACGATCATCGACGGTGCCGGCGATCAGGAAGCGATCAAGGCACGTGTTGCCACCGTTCGCAAACAAATCGATGACGCGACCAGCGACTACGACAAAGAGAAGCTGCAAGAGCGCGTGGCCAAGCTAGCCGGCGGTGTGGCAGTGATTCGCGTTGGCGCTGCGACCGAAGTCGAAATGAAAGAGAAAAAAGCTCGCGTGGAAGACGCGTTGCATGCAACCCGTGCAGCCGTTGAAGAAGGTATCGTGGCTGGTGGCGGCGTTGCACTGCTCCGCGCACGTACCAACGCAGGCAAGATCGCCGGCGACAACGTCGAGCAAGATGCTGGTATCAAGATCATTCTGCGCGCGATCGAGGAGCCACTGCGTATGATCGCGCAAAACGCTGGTGACGAGCCATCGGTTGTGGTGAACAAGGTTGTTGAAGGCAAGGGCAACTTTGGCTACAACGCGGCAACCGGCGAGTACGGCGATTTGGTCGAACTCGGCGTTCTTGATCCAACAAAAGTGACCCGCTACGCGTTGCAAAACGCCGCATCGGTCGCATCCCTGATGCTCACCACAGACGCAATGGTTGCTGAGTTGCCGAAGGACGAGTCCGGAGGTGGCGGCATGGGCGGCGGAGGAATGGGTGGGATGGGCGGCATGGGCGGTATGGACATGTAATTACCTTCGTCTGAGGACGCTTCGTTTTGTTGCGGCGGGCCTCGTGTACAGCAACCGTACACGTCAACCCGCCGCGCGCCGTGCGCTGCGCCCCCATGCTTGGTCATCTCGTTCTTAACGATTACTGAGACCCCATTTAAAGAGGGTTAGCGAAAGCTGGCCCTTTGTTGTGCGCTCCCGCAATATCATAGGCTATCCGCCGCATTTGAGAATTCACAAGAGTGAATAGCGTACTAGTGGTCGAAGACGACGAAATCGTTCGCGAGTTCATCGCGCGAAAACTTCTCGCCCGTCAATTCGAAGTTACCGTGGCACCGAGCGGCGAAGCTGCGCTCGCCCTTATTCGGTCCCGCATGTTCGACATGATCATTACCGACGTAAACATGCCCGGCATGGATGGCTTCAGCTTTATCCGGTCGGTACGAATGACCCCAACACTGGGCCAGCCTGAAGTGATCTTCATTTCCAGTACGGACGACCGGGCCATATTCAAGCGCGCAATGAATGTGGGAGCATGCGACTTTCTGATCAAACCATTTTCCGGTGCAGAGCTTGGCGAAGCGGTGACCTCACGATTGGCTGATCGTGGCAATCGTACAGGCATGCACCCCGCAGTCGGACGGGGGGTAAGGAGTCAAAGCGGATCTGCTCTCGTCGTTCCCGGTTACGAAACGCTTCGCACACTCGGCGAGGGTGCCAGCTCCAAGGTGTTGCTGGCAAAACACCTGCACAACGGCGAACAACACGCGTTGAAACTCGTGCGTCTGCCTGATCAGTCTGGAGAGCAGCGCGAGGTTATCAATCGATTCTTGACTGAATACTCGATGTTGGTTCGCATTTCGCATCGAAATGTTGCGCGTGTGTTTGAGCACGGACTAGTTGAGAATTATCTCTATATCGGGATGGAGTACTTGCCGGGAGGCGACCTGCGTCTTGACATCGAGGCAGGCATGGCGCCGCAACGCGCGCAGAAATACGCGGTTCAAATTGCCGCCGCACTCAGCGCGATTCATGGTACCGGCGTTATTCACCGCGATCTGAAACCCGCCAACATTCTAATGCGGATGACGGGGGAGGCGGTACTTGCGGACTTCGGTATCGCCAAACAAATTGGCTCCGGGCTGGCGCTGACACAAAACAACATCGCGCTTGGCACGCCGTATTACATGAGCCCAGAGCAAGCGACCGCTAGTCCGCTGGATGCTCGCAGCGATCTTTATGCGCTCGGCGTTTTGCTCTTCGAGATGCTTACCGGACGACCACCCTATCAGGCATCCACGTCAGTCGAGATCATGGCGATGCATGTGAATGCGGCGGTGCCGATACTGCCTGAGAAATTTGCGCCGTTTCAGACCGTGCTGCGACGACTGTTGGCAAAAGAACCGGGCGATCGATACACCTCGGCGGAAGCCGCATTAAACGCGATCCTCGCCGTAAAGGTGTAGGTGTAGGTTTTGGGTTAGGCGGGCCGGCCGGCAACTTCCCGCTCGAAGTCGAGCAACCATTGTTTGCGGGCGATACCTCCGCCGTAACCTGTCAACGAACCGTCAGAACCGATGACACGATGACACGGGATGATGATTCCACGGTAGTTGTCACCATTCGCGCGCGCCACCGCTCTTACCGCCTTCGGCTGCCCAATTCCCCTTGCGATGTCGGCGTATGAACGTGTTTGGCCGGCGGGAATCGCCAAAAGCTGTTTCCATACGGCCTTCTGGAAAGGTGTACCCCGATCGGCTAATGGAAGTGTGAACGTTTGTCGTTTGCCCGCGTAATACTCGCCGATCTCTTTTGCGGCCTGAACCAGATAACGCTGCTGCCCCGGCACAATCACACATTTGTTTCTTGCCCGCAGTCTGCCAATTTCCTTCTCCAAGCCCCGGCGGTTCACAAAATCAAGCGCGTGGATGCCAGCCTCATCAGCAATGACCAACATCGGCCCCAAGGGTGTGTCGAGCCACTGTGAATACATCACCGCCACACTGCCCGCTTTTGACGGTTGCGCGCCAAATAGACGGGCAAAGGCCTCGCGATACCCGCTTGGTGAATCGAACCCTGCATCGAGTTGTTGATCGAGCACGAATGTATCCTTTCCCGTGAGTTTGGCTTCGCGCACAACAGCCAGCGCCGCACCCAATCGCCTTGCGCGGCTATAGGCCTGAAATGTGATTCCAAAATAACGCTTGAATTGCCGCCTTGCGGTTGAGGGATCGATGCCCAAGGCCAACAGGTCTCCTTCACGGATCCGTCCGTCAGCTTTTTCCTCGATCAGTTTTACAAGAGGATCAATCAGATCTGGCTTGTCACTAGTACGCGCCATCGGCTTGCAGCGCAGGCAGGCGCGAAACCCGGCAAACATGGCCTCATCCGCGTTGGCAAAATAAGCCACATTCTCGCGTTTTGGTTTTCTTGCAGAACAAGTAGTGCGACAGAAGATGCCGGTTGTTTTTACACCAGTTAGAAACACACCATCAAAGACGGCGTCTCGCTCAAAGAAGGCGCGCCACATGGTTTCTTCACTTGGCAGGGTTCGTCGTAGTGGTTTCATACACACATGTTATCGAACTGCCAATGTGGGCGTCGCCGCTTTTCAGGCAGTGAATTCTCCTCGGCAGCCGAGCGCCAACCTGATCGTCGTCAAATCGCGTGCTTGCGGAGTTGTGATGTAATGAAACGGGCGTCTCGCGTGAACAGGCACGTCTTACCTCATTCCAAGCAAGGGAAATCACATGAAAACACTGAAACTACTGATCACGGCGGTCGCGATGACGCTGGCAGCTGCGGCGTTTGCACAAATAGCCGAAGCACCGAAAACAGCAGCCACCCCAGCTCCTGCCGCCGCGAAAAATGCTGTGAAAGCCGAGCCCATTGACATCAACTCGGCGGATGAAAAAACGCTCATGACACTCAAGGGTATTGGTGACGTCACTGCAAAGAAAATCATCAAGTCACGCCCTTACAGTGGCAAGGATGACCTCGTAAAGAAGAAAATCCTCACGGAAAAAGCCTATGCGGATATCAAAGATCAGATCATCGCCAAACAAAAGTAACACGCCGTCCCCAGTCAGCGCGGATACTTTCTATCCCGCTGACCGCTCACACAGCGTGATGTTTCCCCCCCTAGCCGTCGATAGATCGACTCCGTCAGGGCGATGATGATCACAACTCTGGTCACGTGTGCGGCAGTAACCAGCGCGACGCCCAATTGAAGTGTTTTGGCAGTAATCGACATTTCGGCGATACCACCCGGCGCCATCGCCAGCACCATCGACGGCAGAAAAATCCCGGCAAGTTGTCCCATTCCAATTGCAATCGCTGTTGAGAGCAGCATCATCAGGAAAATGCTGCCGATCACTACGGCGACAAAGCGCGGTGCCTCGCGTAAAAATGTCCGGGAGAATCTTGCCCCTAAGGCGCAACCCAGCAGCACTTGGCCGCCATTCGTCAGCAGGCTAGTCATCGACGACAGCTCAATACCCACCGAGGTCAGCAGTATTGTTATCAACAACGGCCCCATCATCCACGGATTGGGAAAGCTAGTACGCCGGAAAATGAGTCCGCCACAAATAGCCGCCATCATCAATCCGGCTAGGCCGAAACTCGAAAAGGGAATCGCTACCGGCCGATAGACATCTCCGCCGTAAATGTCTAACAAAGTAAGCGAGACCGGGATTGTGCAAACCACCAGTGTGATACGCAGAGAATGTGCCACCGCAACCTTGTCTACTGCCGCGCCAAAACGCTCCCCCAAATTCGCCATTTCCGCAGCGCCGCCGGGCACAGACGCAAAAAATGCAGTCGCCTGATCGACCTTTGCATAACGCATCAACACTCTACTGGCCACCAGCCCAACGGCGATAGCGGCAAACGCCGCCGCAATCAGCAAAAGTGCGTGTGTTGCGACCTCGGCCGCCACGACTGGTGTGAAGTACAGGCCCAGCGTAACCGCCACAAGCAACTGTCCTACCTCCCGTCCGAGCGGAGTGGCCAAGAGGCGGGCACCACTGAAGTTACAGAGCGCCATCGCCAACAGCGGACCAATCATCCAGGGCAGCGGCGTGTGGATGTGCGCACAAAGTGCCCCGCCGGCGGACGAAACGAGCAAACCAGCAATGATTCTGGGCAGATTGGGCAATTTGGAGTCGGTGGAGATTGACAGTATAATTATTGGCTCTCCGCAGTGTGGCTTATACAACTTGCGGTAAAGACCGAATTACGGCCTGGTAGCTCAGTTGGGTGAGACAGGGATTTCGCAAAGCACTGCTTCGCGCCTGACGACCCAAAAAGTCCCGCAGGGCTTTTCGTGGAAGAGCAGAGGCCGCAGTTTCCGCAGTACAGATTTTGTAGTCGCTTCAAGAATACGGCCTGGTAGCTCAGTCGGTAGAGCAGAGGACTGAAAATCCTTGTGTCGGTGGTTCGATTCCGCCCCAGGCCACCAAAACAACAAACGCTCCCTTGTGGAGCGTTTTTGTTTTGTGGATAGTGGGTGGATGAGAGCCACCGTTTGTGGTTCGACTAAGCGAAGTCCGGCGGACTTAGCTTGGACGCGCGAGCCTAGCGACCGCGGTCGCGCAGCGATGGCGGGATCGCTCTAGGCGATACCGCCACATTCTGCCCCAAGTCATCAAATGCAAAACGCCCCGAATGGGGCGTTTTGTCTTTACGTGATCCGGGGTAGGGACCGAACACGCCCCGGTTTGAATCGCGAACGTGACGCGTGACGAGACGTGCTAATAGTTTGTGGAGAACGTCAGGCCAAAGGTTCTCGGATCACCGATGAGAGCTTCCATCGTGCCCGCAGCAGCAAAAACAGACTTGTTCAAGAAGTAGACCTTGTCGTTCAAATTCTTTCCCCACGCTGTGAGACGGTACTGTTGCTTCCCGCCGAAGCGATAGGTTGCTTGCGCGTTCACGAGCGAGTAAGCCTCGCTGCTTTCTAGCGCATTGTTGGGAATGTTGAAGAATCGTTTTGCCCGATACGAGTAGTCACCACCAACGCTTAACGTTGCGCCGCCATCAAGTTTCCACTCCTTGCGCACCGCTAGATTGGTCGTCAGCCGTGGCGAGTTCGTTAACTCCTGACCCGAGAAGTCGAGTTGTCGCACCCCGCTAGCGGGACAACCGCCGACGTTCGCCACACATGCTTCGTCCTGTGTGAACGCAACGATTTTTGTCTTCAGATAGCCCATGCCCAGATCGATGTTCCATCCTCCGCCCGGTGCCCACTGCGCTTCCAATTCAACCCCACGCAAGTTCGATTTGCCCGCGTTAACTTGTGCCGCGACGATGCCAAGACCAGGTAAAGAAGTCGTGCGGAGCAGCTGCTGGTCCTTGTATTGGTAGTAGTAGCCTGTCAGGTTGACCTTTAGTTTTCGATCAGCTGTGGTCGTCTTCATGCCTAGCTCGTAGGCCGTTAGCGTTTCCGGGTTTGTCGGAGCAAAGAAGGAGCCGTTGATACTTTGTGCAGGAGCAGCACTGTAACTGCCGGACTTAAACCCCTGAGATACAGTACCGAAGACCATGGTCTGCGCGTCGACTGTGTACTTCATTCCCAGTTTGCCCCCAGACTGACTGAACGACTTCTGAAACGGGGTATCCACGTAAATGTTGCGACCGGTACCGACGGGCAGCGCCAGCAACTCGGCCGTTGTGATGGGGCGTTGACCGCTAGTGGGCAGCAGAGCCGCGCGTACCGCCGCGTCTGTGAGAGAGCGCTGAACGGTCGTGTTGGTCCCAGACAACTCCTCGCGAGTCGCACGTATGCCTGCGGTGAAGCTCAAGTTCTTGGTCACGTCGAATTCGATCTCGCCGTAAGCCGAAGCGACTCGGTTGTCTTGATTCAAGCTGGTCGAATTTGCGCGACCACCGTTTGCCGCCGCACCGGCAAAGTAGGGAAACGCAGTCGTATTGCCGATGGTTTCCTCTTTGAACCAGAAAAGACCGGTGATCCAACGCAAGCCCTTATCGGCTTCAGACGCGACTCGCAATTCCTGACTGTATTGCGATGCTTCACTTACTTGGAAGAAATCAAAGCCACCTTGATAGTTAGCGTTTGTCGTTGCGCCGGAGAATGGGCCAGTTGGCCGAAGGGGGGCTGGGCCAGCGTCCACATCCTCCGCCTTTTTGAAGTCGTTGTACTCGTAGGCGCTTAGTGAGGTAATGCGAACGCCAGAGAGGTTCCAACTTGCGCTTAAAGATGCGCCGCGCGCGTTTACCTGCTCGATTGGGCTGCGCAAACTCGCGCTAAACGAAGTTGTGTCATTCGGATCTGTGGGCGTGTTGTTGATGCCGACGCAGGCGCTGCCCAAGCCGATAGCGAACTGACACGGTGTGCTATAGGTGTTTACCCCTGCAACCACGACAGGGGTGGGGGATTGAAGTCCGATTGTCTTCCAGAGCTTGTTTGTATTGTTCACCTTCTCACTGTGGAGCTTTACGAGAACTTCAGTGTTTGCGCTAGGAACCCACGCGAGCTGAGCCCTAGCAGCAGTCGAATCCTTGTCGTATACCTTCTCGCCAAGGTAGTTATTGTTGTACATCCCGTCGCGCGTCTGCTTCATCAAGGAGAGGCGAGCGGCCCACTCCTGCCCCATGTCAAACGAAACCGCGCCCTCCACATCCGCTTGGCCATACTGACCCGCCGTCAAAGTCGCGTAGCCGTATGTACCGTCGGCCGGGCGCGGCTTGACTGACACGAAGTTCACGGCACCGCCTGTAGTGTTGCGGCCATAAAGTGTGTTTTGCGGGCCCCTGAGTACCTCAACTCGCTGCAAATCGAATAGCTGCAGCACATTCACGATAGGGGAGCTTAGCGAAATTTCATCCACGTAAATGCCAACTGCCGCGACTTGGTTATACCCTGGGCCTTTCGTGCCCACACCGCGTATGTAAATGTTTGCCGCCGTAGAGCCGTTGTTAAGTGCGATGTCCGCGCTCGGAACCTTTTGTAGCAATTCTTGCGAGTTCGAGACCGCCTGCTCGGCAAGCTGTTCGCCGGAGAAGGCTGATAGCGCCACGGGAATTGCTTGTGCAGATGCGGAGCGTCGGGTCGCGGTGACCACGATCTCGTCAACCTTGTCGGGGTCAGTGCGCTGAACGCGTGGGTCCGTGGCTGCGGGCGTTGCCTGAGCTGCGGGCGGTGCTGGCGTTTGCTGTGCTTGTCCGCAAATCGGCGCGAGTGCAGCAGCAACACACAACGCTATACGACTGCGAATGGGGCCCACGAACGGAGACGGTCTCTCGGATTTACTCATGTGCATGCACTCCTCAGATTGGCGATAAACATTTGCATCAGTGGATTAAGGGAGCTACTGCAGCACGTCATCGTGTTGAGCGCGACGCCGAGCCTCATAGCTTCGATCTTTGATACCGTAACGCCAGCAGTGGGCGCAACTTTGGCGTTGTGTTATTTGTAACATATATGTGTTATTCGCAAACATGCTAAAGTTTGCCGAGTAGTGTGTCAAGCTACTTTCGTTCGTGTAGTGCACTTGAGCAACGCATTGGCCGGGTGTGTTGCACGACGAATACACAGGCGTCAAAGTACCCGAGTTAACTATTGCGAGAAGTCAATCTTCGTGTTAACGTGTTGCGCTAAATGGTACGGCGTTGTGATAATAGAAACGCCTAGCAAGGTGCAGAGTGTGCGGCCTGTCGGCCTTTGGGTAGCAAGCAGTGCGAAACAAGTTCTCGACGCGCGAGGTGGATAGCATGGGAAACACGGTGGTACTTCGTACTGGGCCGCGACGCTCGCTGCCTTTTCTTGTGGCAGTGTTGGTACTACAGGCCGCCAACGTGATTGCGAGTGCGGTTACCTTTACCGCCGCGCCGACGATCATCCAAAACCCGAATCCTCGTGCGCCGCTTGCTGGCGTTCTGCAATTGGAGACGTCGGAACCTGTAGAGGTGCTCGTTGACGTTTCGGACGGACGGAAGACCTGGCAAGTGAAATTTCCCCACGCCACAAATCTTCGTCGCGCACTACCGGTGGTCGGGCTTCGTCCGGCTGTTGATCACCAGATCAAGGTCTCGGTCGTGGGTAAGAACGGCAGGAAGGTCTCCTTCGCCCGATCATTAACCTTTCGCCCGCCAGCGTTGCCGAGCAATCTTTTCGACTTTCCGCAACTTAAGGTACATCGTGCCGAGACCGCGCGGATGGAGCCCGGCATCACGCTAATGACCGTGAGGCGCCGGGCGCTTGGGCGATCAGAGTTGCAGACTTCGAAGCAACGCGAGTTTGCGCTCGGCTGGTCTTTGATTGTCGCCGTCAACGAGTTGGGAGAGGTCGTCTGGTACTACCAATCTGATTCAAGAGTTTCGGGTATCGCGACGCTTGCGAACGGAAACATCTTTTTTCATACCGCTCGTTTCAGCCCCGTTGAGATCGATCTTCTCGGGAACGAAATTCGCCGGTGGGGGGCGGCAAAAGGTCCGCGCGCGATGCCACCGGGCTCAATCCCTGTTGATGCTGTCACGCTCCATCATCAGCCGGAAGAGTTGCCGAACGGCAACTTTCTGTCGATGGAGGCGATTCCGAAAATGATTGATAACTACTACACCAGTGAACACGACGCCTCAGCGCCTCGCAAGACACAAAAAGTGATGGGTGACCGGATCATCGAATTCACACCCTCAGGAGAAGTGGTGTGGCGATGGGACAGTTTCGATTACCTTGATCCTTTCAAGATTGGCTACGATACATTCTGGTCGTATTGGGAGGTTCGCGGTTTTCCCGGCGCTGTCGACTGGACGCATGGGAATGGTGTGCACTACGACGCACGTGATGACTCGATCATCGCGTCTTTCCGAAACCTTTCGGCAGTTGTGAAGATCGATCGGAAGACGAAGCAGATCAAATGGATACTTGCGAGGGACGTCGGTTGGTCTGAACCACTGCGCGCCAAGCTCCTGCGTCCCGTTGGGAATAACTTCCAATACCCGAGTCATCAACACAACCCGCGCGTCACGCCAGACGGCAACATTGTTGTGTTCAACAACAACGTGCACCAAGCGATCCCCTTTACTGGAGAGTCGCCCAAACCCGCAGATCAGTCTTTCAGCAACGCCATCGTGTACGCGATTGACGACGTCGCCATGACGGCGAAAGTCACATTCGCAACGCCTAGCGTTAGTGATGTCTCCTGCAATTCGTTTGCGATGGGGGATGCTCATGTGCTGTCCAAGACACGCAATGTTCTGGTGAATTTTTCACTCTGCTATCCGGGAATGAAAATTGAGACATGGAATCAGCGTGATCGAACCAAGACTTATCCGGACGACCTGCCCTCCTACCCGCGCCTGAGGGAATTCCAAAAAGACGATCCGTTGCGTCCAGTTTTCGACGTCGAACTACTGCCAGCACACGATTTGTTTCAGTGGGAAGTATTCGGCGTGTATCGCGTACCGAGTTTGAATCCTACAGAGCTGCGCAAGACGAAGTGAACACGAGCCTATGAGCGGCTCAAGGAGAGCGGCATGAAGATCGCAATCATCGGTGCAGGTATTGGCGGCCTGACCGCCGCCGCCTGCCTCCTCCGGGATGGGCATGCCGTCAAAGTCTACGAGCAAGCCCATACCTTGGGTGAGGTTGGTGCAGGGATCCAAATGAGCGCCAATGCCACAAAGGTGCTCACGGCCATCGGTCTTGGCGAGACCCTAGAAATGATCGGCGTGAAGCCGCAGGCGTTTGAATTTAGACGATTTGACACAGGCGAACATCTTCATCGCATCCCCATTGGTGCCCGACACACAGAAATGCACGGTGCAACGTACTATCAAGTGCACAGGGGCGATCTCCATGCGGCCTTGGTTAGCGCCGTTACGTCCGTCGCGCCTCAGTGCATCGAGCTCAACAGGCAAGCTCAGTCCGTGGAGGACCTCAGTGATTCGGCCCAGGTGGTCTTTGCCGACGGTAGCAGCACGCGCGCCGACCTCGTTGTCGGCGCGGATGGAATTAAGTCCGTGGTTCGAAAATCCATCCTCGGCGACGACAAACCTGAGTTCACTGGGCACGTTGCTTGGCGACTCGTCGTACCCACAGACCGGATTCCAAAAGAACTTCGTACCGATGTCGTCTCCACGGTCTGGTGTGGACCAAAGAACCATGCAGTGACGTACTACATACGAGGGGGCACGTTGACCAACTTCGTGGGCTGCGTTGCACGTCCGTGGGAAGAAGAGTCGTGGATCGCGAGCCACCCATGGAGCGAGTTGGACGCCGACTACAAGGGCTGGCACCCAATGCTGCGCGCCATCATCGACGTTGCAGATCGGGATAAGTGCTACCGCTGGGCGCTTAACAATCGGAAGCCTGCCAGCGTCTGGAGTAGCAGGCGCGTTACGTTGCTCGGCGACGCGGTTCACGCCACGCTTCCCTACATGGCCCAAGGTGCGGCGATGGCGATTGAGGATGCAGCCGTTCTGGCCCGCGCGATCAATCTCGATGTTCCGTTGGAGGTTGCCCTTCAGCGCTACCAAGACCATCGTGCGCCGCGTACGGCTCGAGTAGTCAATGAATCAACCGAAATGGGCTCGCTCTATCAGATCGTTGATGCAGATGAAATGCGCAAACAGTTTCATGACAGAAATATTGCCAAGTCAAGAAACGAGTGGCTCTACCCGTATGACCCAATCAAGGTGAGTTTTTAGTCGCGACCACATTCCACACTCCTTCGCCAACCGACTTCCCACATGAACAACTTCGTTATCCCTGCGCCGCCCACGGTTGCTCTTTCTGTCTCCGGCTCTTCGCAGCGCTTCCCAGTGCGGCGCGTCTATTGCGTGGGCCGAAACTATGCCGCACACGCTCGAGAGATGGGCTTCGATCCATCAAGGGATCCACCGTTTTTCTTCGCAAAGCCGGCTGATGCCGTGATCCCGGTCGAGCATGGGGTGACGCGCAATGTTCGTTACCCCTCGATGTCTACTAACTACCAGTATGAAGTGGAACTCGTCGCGGCGATCGGCAAACCCGCCTACAAAATATCGACTGAGCAGGCGCTCGACATCATCTTTGGCTATGCGGTGGGGCTGGACATGACGCGCCGGGACCTGCAACTTGCCCTGCGCGACAAAGGAAGACCTTGGGAGTTAGGTAAGGCGTTTGATGAGTCTGCGCCCTGTGGCCCACTCTATCCTGTTGCAGAGCATGGGCACTGTGCCGCTGGGAAAATCTGGTTGCAAGTCGACGGTGCAGACCGCCAGAGCAGCGACATCACCCACCTAATTTGGTCAGTCGCCGAAATCATATCGAACTTGTCGCAGTACTTTCGGCTCGTGCCCGGTGACCTTGTGTTCACCGGCACTCCCGACGGTGTCGGCCCGGTAAATCCGGGGCAAACGATGTCCGCTGGAATCGACGGACTTGGCAGCATCTCCATTGCCGTGATCGCCGATGAGTGAGGTCAAGCTTCATTCGTTCTTCAATAGCTCGGCGAGCTACCGAGTGCGTATCGCGCTACACCTGAAACAGGTACCGTTTGAGACTTGGCCCGTGAACATACGGTCTGGCGACCAGCACGATGTCGCTTATCGACAGAAGAATCATTTCGGTTTGGTGCCACTGTTGGAGGCGAATACGCTATCGATATCGCAGTCGCTTGCGATCTTTGATTACCTTGATCGTCGCTACCCCGAGCCGTTGCTCATTCCTGAAGAAACGGCGCCAAGGGCGACGGCATTGCAGTTCGCGAGTTTCATCGCCTGCGAGATGCACCCCCTAAACAATCTGCGCGTTCTGAAGTACTTGACCGGTTCTCTCCAACTAGACGATGAACGTCGCGCGGAATGGACGCGTCACTGGCTACAGCAGGGCTTTGAAGTTCTGGAGTCCGCAGTCGAAGAGGGAGCGCAGTACTGTGTTGGGAAGAGCGTAACGATAGCCGACTGTTTTCTCATCCCGCAAATTGCGAACGCAAAACGCGTCGCCTTTGACCTAACGCCCTTTCCCAAGCTGATGCGAATTGACGCTAATTGTCTCGCGCTTGAGGCGTTTCATCTGGCCTCTCCTGCCCAACAACCGGACAAAATCTCGTGACCACGCGCGAAGAGTTTTATACTCGAATCGAAAAGGATGCGATGGCACCGCTGTGGACGCGGCTTAAGTCTCTGGTGCCCCCGGCGCCAACACCCGTCGGCATACCGTACCTATGGCGATACAAGGAGATCCGCCCGCACGTCCTCGAATCTGCGTCGCTGATTTCAGCCATGGAAGCAGAGCGTCGCGTCTTGATTCTGGAGAACCCCGCCCTGCGCGGGCAATCTCAAGTGTCGAATACGCTTTATGCTGGCGTTCAAATTCTCATGCCCGGCGAAATCGCGCCCGCACATCGACACACGCAATCAGCGCTTCGATTTATTCTTGAAGGCGCGGGTGCCTACACTGCAGTCGACGGCGAGAAGACGCTAATGCATCGCGGGGACTTCGTCATAACGCCCTCTTGGACATGGCATCACCACGGCAACGATAGCAGCGAGCCGACAATCTGGCTGGATGGACTCGACATTCCGATGATCGCGTTCTTCAACAGCACCTTTCGCGAAGACCACGAAAGTGCAGAAGCCGAAGTCAATCGACCTACTGGCGACTCACCTGCCCGCTATGGTCAAGGTTTGCTTCCAGTCGGGCACGTTTCGAAGTCGCTGAATTCGCCGGTATTTAACTACCCCTATGCGCGGACGCGCGAGGCGCTCTCCACCATCGCCGCAAATAGTGCCGCCGACCCAGTCCACGGACACTTGATGCGATATGTAAACCCGATCGATGGCGGCTGGGCAATGCCGACGATTGCGCCTACGGTCCGCCTGCTACCGAAGGGACTTACCACGGCCCCTTATCGATCAACGGATGCGAAGATTTTCGTCGTGGTTGAAGGTGGGGGTTCGCTGCACTTGGGCGAGCAGCGCATCGAGTTTGCAGAGTCTGACATCTTCGTTGTGCCTGGTTGGATTTCGCACTATTTCTCAGCCGATGCGGAGACCGTGCTGTTCGCGTTTTCTGATCGCGTGGCCCAAGAGAAGTTAGGCATTTTCCGTGAGCGATAGAGCGTGCGCTGCACACTCCCAATCCTGACCGCATCGTCATGACACAGAGCGTGGAACTGAGACACTTAATCGACGGCGAGTGGCAGCATGGTGAGGCGGACGCCTTCGGATGCCTCAATCCCGCCACTGGCGACTTCGAAGCGAGACAGCGGGCGGCGTCGGTCGATCAAGCAAGAGCAGCCGTTGGCGCCGCGCGACTCGCGTTTGAGACGCTTAAGTGGCGTCAACAGCCAAGGGTCCGGGCTGAAGTACTACACGCATGCGGCAGTCACTTGAGTGCACACAGACTCCAAGTCGAATCGCTCCTCGTCCAGTTCAACGGCAAGCTGCGCTCGGAGGCCGCCAACGAAGTCAGTGCCGCGATCAGCGCCTTTAACTACTATGCCGGCCTGACGAGAAATTTGTGGGGTCGCGTCGCGGAGATTGACTCGGGCTGCTGGTCAATGCTCCCTCGTGAAGCACTGGGCGTTGCTGCCGTGATCGTTCCCTGGAATGCACCCGTTTCTCTCCTCGTGCGCTCCTTGGCGCCCGCGCTCGCGGCCGGTTGCACTTCTGTCGTAAAGCACGCGGCACAAACATCGCCCGCGACGTCCTTTGTGCTATCCCTAATTGCGGAATCAGGACTCCCCCGCGGCGTCCTCAACAGCATTGTCGAAACCGGTGCCGACTGTTCACGGTATCTCTGCGAAAGCGCGGACGTCGACGTGATCAGCTTTACGGGATCTTCCAAGGTGGGCAAAGACATCGCAGTTGCTGCCGCGCAATCCTGTACACGGCTTTCGCTTGAACTTGGCGGCAAGGGACCGGCAATCGTGTTTGCTGATGCACCGCTAGATCTCGCCATTCCCACTATCGGGAGACACTCCACCGTGATGGCGGGACAGATGTGTACTGCCATCACTCGAGTGCTGGTTGAGCGGCAGGCCTATCGGGCCGTCGCGAGCAAACTTGTAGAGCATTTACGGCAAGTTCGCGTGGGCTCTGGTGATGATCCTTCCTCCACGATGGGGTCAGTTATCGACCATCGTAATCGAGATCGAATTCTCTCGATTGCCGCACGCGCATCAGATGCGAACGAAGTCTTGCTGGCGTGCACCGCTCCTGCCGGACCATTAAGCCGGGGGGCGTTTATTACCCCGGGTGTGGTTGCGGTAGACGATCCGAATTCGCAATTGGTGCAAGAAGAGGTATTTGGCCCACTGATTACGGTAGAGCCATTCGACGATGAAGCTCACAGCGTAGCGCTGGCGAACGCGACTCGTTACGGCTTGTCGGCAAGCGTGTGGTCAAGCGACCTAGCGCGCGCGAAGCGGGTCGCTGCAAGGGTTCGGGCCGGCACAGTGTGGATCAATAGTCACAACCGACATGCCGCAGAGACCGAAACCGGCGGATATCGCGAAAGCGGCCGGGGAAGGTTGTATGGAGTCGAGGGTCTCAATGACTTTCTGCAGACCAAACACATTTACTTCGAAACGCCTGACCGCGTCTAACTAAGGCGGGGCGCAAGGTAAATCGCCAACTGAGGAGGACGAGTATATGAAGCGGCATCAAGGAAAGACGGTTGCGATTACCGGCGCAGCGGCGGGTATTGGAAGGGTGCTGGCGACACGCTTCGCTGAAGAAGGTGCCAACGTCGTCATCGTTGATCTTCGCGGTGCTGACGAGGCTGCTGCCGATTTCGTACGAGATGGCTACTCGGCTATTGGCGTACTCGCGGACGTTGCGAACGAAGCGGACACGATTCGTTGGGCCGAGACGGCGAGAGAACAATTTGGCGCGGTAGATATCCTCGTGAATAACGCGGCGCTCTTTTCCACACTTAAGAACCGACCGTTTGACGAAATACCGGCTGACGAGTGGCGTCGTGTGATGGAAGTGAACACGTTAGGGCCCTTTCTGTGCCTAAAGGCCGTGGTGGGTGACATGAAGAAACGACAGTGGGGCCGCGTCGTGAACGTTGCTTCGACGGCCGCGATCAAGGGGGTGCCAAATTTTGCCCACTACGTCGCGAGCAAGGGGGCACTGATTGCATTTACGCGCGCTATTGCGAGAGAACTCGGAAGTTGGAATGTCACCTCCAACGCGATCGCACCGGGGCTCACACTCTCCGACCAAGTATTAAAAAACGAGGCCCACGTCACCTCCCTGCAAGAGATTTCACGCAAGGCGAGGTCTATCCAACGAGATGCCTATCCCGCCGATCTCGCGGGTGCCGCGAGCTTTCTTGCAAGCGATGATGCCGCCTTCATCTCGGGTCAAACGCTCTGCGTCGATGGCGGTGCGATTTTCCTTTAGAAAGGTTGGGAGAGAACAGCATGAAGGCTTGCAATTTGATCGATGGTCATTGGGACCAGTCAGCACCCGCCGGTGGCGTTTGTGTCGATCCGGCGACTGGAGAGCCGGTCGCCGAGTTTGTGGATGCGACCGAAGCAACGGGTCGACACGCCGTGCAGGCAGCGCGGGCGGCGTTCGAGAGGACTGGCTGGGCGAATAAGCCACGGCTGCGCGCGGAAGTTCTGCTCGCCTTTGCAAACAACTTAGAACGAAGGGCGCCAGAGATCGCGTCTTGGATTGTCCTCACCAGCGGCAAGTTGGCTCCTGGTGCGATGCACGAACTAGCAGCAAGCGTGTCTGAACTTCGCTACTACGCGGGGCTCGCGCGAAATTTATGGGGGCGGGTCGCAGAACTCGACCAAGACTGCTACTCAATGATCGTTCGTGAGCCCATCGGGGTCGTCGCGATCATGGTTCCTTGGAATGCGCCGGCGACGTTGCTGATCCGCTCCCTCGGTCCCGTGCTTGCTGCGGGCTGCACAACGGTTATCAAATCCGCGCATCAGACGAGCGTCGTCAACCAGATGGTCTTGGAGTGTTTGACTGGCGTGAGTCAGTTGCCGAATGGAGTGGTCAACTCGTTGACAGAGTCAGGCGCGGCAGTGGGAAAGGCCTGGTGTACCGATCCCGATATCGATGCAATTAGTTTTACCGGCTCTTCGGCGACCGGAAAGCGCATTGCCGAAGCGACGGCTGGTACTCTAAAGCGACTCTCACTCGAGCTAGGCGGAAAGGCGCCCGCGATCATCCTCGAAGATTGCGACCTAGCGACCGCCATACCGCAGATCGCTGCCGGCGCGATGGCGTTGTCGGGTCAAATGTGTACAGCCATTTCACGCGTCTTGATACACGAATCAAGATTCGATGAAGCATGCAAGTTGCTCGCTGCGCAGCTCGCCAACCTGCGCATCGGCCCAGGCGCAGATCCAACGAGCCAGCTCGGGCCGTTAATCGATATCGCCAATCGAGATCGTGTCATGTCCCTGATCCACGCGGGTGACAAAGTTGGACGATTCCATCTCCGCGGCGACGTCCCAGCGCACCTTCCGCACAAGGGTGCCTTTTTATCGCCGTCGCTTCTCGAGGTGTCGGATACCTCGAGCCCCTACGTTCAGGACGAGCTATTCGGCCCCTTCGTCATCGCCGAAGTCTTTAGGTCTGACGAAGAGGCAATTGAACGCGGCAATGCGACCCGCTACGGGCTCGCCGCCAGCGTCTGGACTGCCAATCAGCGTCGGGCCCACCACGTGGCGAGACGCTTGAAATCCGGTACCGTTTGGATCAATGCACACAACAAGCTATTTGCCGAAGCGGAGACCGGCGGCTACCGGGAGAGTGGATACGGACGGCTCCACGGTGTTGAGGGTCTAAACGACTTCATGGAGTCCAAACACGTCTATTTCGAGGCCTGACGAGTGTCCCCGCTACGGAACGTCCTGTTCATCATGCTGGATCAGCTCCGTTGGGATCATCTCGCCTGCAACGGGCACCCGTCCATTCAGACACCCCATATTGACGCGTTGGCTCGTAGCGGGGCTTCGTTTGACGCTGCCTTTGTGCAAGCCGGTGTATGCGGTCCCTCGCGCATGTCCTTTTATACCGGTCGTTACGTTTCAAGCCACGGGGTGACTTGGAATCGCGTACCGCTCGGCGTGGATCAACTTACGATGGGCGATTACCTGCGCCCATTGGGACGAGAGATCGCCTTGGTCGGAAAGTCCCACGTCATCGCCGACCTTGATGGGCTTGCCAGACTGGGGATCGCTGCGGGCGATCCGATACATCGCCGCGTCAGCCAAGGCGGTTTTGACGTTATCGATCGTATTGACGGTCATGGGGCGCCCGATGGGGACAGCGGATACACCGCCTATCTTCTCGATCACGGCTATGCGAGCGCGGATCCTTGGGCAGACTACGTCGTTTCAGGCACGGATGTTCACGGACAGACTCAGAGTGGGTGGTTTCTGCGAAACGTGCGGCTAGCCGCACGGGTGGCTGAGGAGCACTCAGAAACCGCGTACGTGACGGACACAGCAATCAACTACATCACCTCGCAAGGCGATAAGCCGTGGGCTTTGCATCTGTCGTATGTCAAGCCACACTGGCCTTATATTGCGCCGGCCCCGTTTCACCGCATGTATGACGAACAGGCTTGCTTGCCGATCGCCAAGGCTCCTTCAGAGTTGGACGATCCACATCCGGTCTACGCGGCCTATCTCGCGCAAGAAGAGTCGCAGAGCTTTGCGCAAGACCATATCGCGCGACACGTGCGCCCGGCTTACATGGGACTCATTTCGCAAGTCGATATGCATATTGGTCGTGTCATCGAAACACTGAAGCGCCTCAACATGCTTGATGAGACGTTGATCGTACTGACGTCAGATCATGGGGACTACGGCGGCGACCATTGGTTAGGCGAGAAGGACCTCTTTCATGACCCGGTCACACGCATTCCCCTGATTGTCTGCGACCCACGCGAGCCCGCCAACGGGAGCAGAGGCACCCGGATCGATAGCTTCGTAGAGGCGATTGACGTGTTGCCCACCCTTCTCGATGCCATTGGTAGCGACTACGCTGGCTCGCCGCTAGAAGGGCAGTCTTTGCTTCCTCTCTTACATGGGCAAGCCAGAGAGCATAAAGAGTTTGTCGTCGCTGAAATCGATTACAGCTTTCGACGGGTTCGTCGAACCCTAGGTAAAGCGCCAAACGAGTGCCGCGGCACGATGCTCCGAGATGGGCGGTGGAAATACGTCCACTGGCAAGGCTTCCGACCGCAGTTGTTCGATCTTCAAGAGGATCCGTGTGAATACGTTGATCTCGGCACCTCAGCCAACCATCAGGCGATTCGACAAGTCTTCAGTGAAAGATTGCTGTCGTGGCAGAGCGCGCGGCGTACAAGAAAAACGCTCTCCGACACCGCTGTTGACCAACGTACAGACCGCGCAAAAGAGTTGGGGATCTACTACGGCACATGGTGAGCGCTTCTCAATGTCGTGATCGCTGCAATTCTTCGCTGATGTCCTTTGCTGTCGCAGCGACTTTTCTCGCTAGTTTTGGCATCTCGTTTCGCGGTAGCCGGGCCGAGGGCGCTCGCAATGCGACGCAACACACAACGTCACCGGTCGGGCCAAAAACCGGGGCTGCAATGGCTCGCACTCCTACCGCGATTTCCTCGTCGTCTATCGACCAACCTCGGCGCTTAATCTCGACCAAAAGTTTGGCAATTTCGGTTCGGTTGGTAACAGTGTTTTCCGTAACCGATAGCATTCGTGTTGCGTTAAGTTCTTCGACCAACGCCGGGGGTCCGAATGCTAAGAAAACCCGACCGCTAGCTGAGCAATACATCGGAACTGAATCACCGACCTCTGCAGAAACCCGGACGGCTTGGCGACTCTCACATGGAAGTGCCACCACCACGACGTCTCCACGCCGCACCGAAAGCAGGATGGTTTCTCCTGTCTCGTCGCGTAAGCGTTCAAGATGGGGGCGCGCGAGTGAGGGCAAGTCCATGGACCCTAGATTGCCGTGGACGAGCGCGATCAACCCTGGGCCCAGACGGTATCGACGAGTCTCGCCGTCCTGCACGAGCAGACCCCCTTCGGCAAGGGCGCGCAGGAGGCGATGGACAATCACCTTGTCCATTTCGACCGCTCGTCCGAGTTCACTAGCGCCCCACTCTTCGTGTTCGGCCGAAAACATCTTGAGAAGACGGATTGCTTTAGCGACTGTTTTCATGGACTCTGCGAGGCAATCGATAGGTACGACGTGCTGGTGGTGACGCTAAGTGGATGAGCAGTTGTCGCATTGTAAACAATAGAGCGAAGTGAGCAACGCCGCGTTGATGCATTCTCACGTCAGATCCACAAACCTGCCCGCGCTGCTCAATCAAGGAGACCTCAATGGCCAGCGAATCCCTTTCTGTTACGCCGAACCATGTCAGCTATACCGTGGCGAGTGTCCAACGAGCCATCAACGCCTTTACGCAGCTGCTCGGTGCAGAGCTGCTGAGTTGCAACGCCGCGGCAAATCTTCACGGCATCCGAGGGATGACTTCGCTCGATGTTGAATCGCTAGAAATCGCGTTCCTGCAATTGGGGTCACAACGGATCGAGTTGCTACAGTTCAACCCGACACTAGCGGTGGCGCCGGTAACGCCAAACACGCCAAGCTTTGCTCATTTGGCGATCTCTGTGACGGATTTCGATGCCTTCCTTGCTAAAGCCCGTCAGTTTGAGTTCGTTCCGATCGGTGATGCGATGCGCATGCTCGGCGGCCTTGACGTTGGCAAGCGAGCGATCTATTTGCGTAGCCCAGACGCGCTTGTTCTCGAAGTAATCGGCATTTAGTTGAGTCGTTGCTGGGCCATGAGACTATTTCCTTTTCTTCACTGGCCACGTCCCTCCGCCCAAGCGATTCGATCAGACATGATCGCCGCCATAACGGTGGCAAGTGTTGTAGTTCCACAGTCGGTTGCCTACGCATCGCTCGCCGGAATGCCGCTCGTGACCGGCCTTTATGCTTGCCTGCTGCCCACACTGGTAGGCGCTCTGTGGGGTTCAGCGCCTCGACTAGCGACTGGCCCAGTCGCGCTGACGAGTATCCTAACGATGAGCAGTCTATCCGCTCTTGCCGTGCCAGGATCCGAGAGTTGGCTGCAGTACGCGCTTTGGCTCGCGGTATTGTCGGGTCTGATCCAAGTTGCGCTGGGATGGTGCCGTGGAACTTGGCTGTTCAATTTGGTTTCGCTTCCCGTGCTCCACGGCTTTACGCAGGCCGCGACCCTGCTAATCATAGTTTCTCAGTTGCCGCACTTGCTCGGTTTGGCGGCAAAGGCACCTAGTGATGCTCTCTATCAGATAAGCTTAACCAGCACGCATCCGTCTTCCGCAGTGTTTGGTATTGCTGCGCTCGCCGTTCTACTCATCTGCAGGCACAGGCTTCCAAGATTCCCAGCGATTGCGCTAGCGGCTGCGCTGGGCGGCCTTGTGTCTTGGTACGTGGACTTTGAGTCGCTCGGTGGTGCAATTGTGGGCTCACTACCAGGAGGGCTCCCTACACTCGCACCCCCAGTCGCAATCAGTAGACAAGAATTGCTAGCGTTGATGCCGGCAGCGGTGGCGATCGCATGCATTAGTTTCGTCGAGACCATGTCGAGCGCTAGGAGCGAGGCGGTCAACATGGACAAACCGTGGGACGCGGCACAGGAAGCGATCGGACAGGGTCTCGCAAAAATCGCATCTGGATTTTCGGGGGCGTTCCCCGTGAGTACATCCTTTTCTCGGTCAGCCCTCAATCGCTACGCGGGTGCGCGCTCGGCCTGGTCCACGCTATTTGCGGTTGCGCTGGTTGCCATATTTGTCGAGTTCTCGATCGGCGCAGTGCGGACCATTCCGATGGCGGTACTCGCAGCGATCATCGTCACGCCATTGCTATCGATGTTGACGCTAGTGGCGTGGCGTCGGTTCTGGATAGTGTCCAAAGTTGACTGCGTTATCGGGATCGTGACGCTACTGGTTACCTTCGCGCTTGCTCCAGCCATCCACTGGGGCGTTGCGTTCGGTGTCGTCCTGACGTTGCTTAAATTCATGTGGGGCAATTTGCACCCCCGCATTATCGAGATCGGCCGACACGCAGATGGTAGCTTGCGCGATAGAGAGCGATTCAATCTGCCGGTGCTTGTTGAGAATTGTCTATCGATTCGCGTCGATGCCGCTTTGGA
The DNA here is from genome assembly GCA_044346745.1 of Usitatibacteraceae bacterium. Lineage (GTDB taxonomy): Bacteria > Pseudomonadota > Gammaproteobacteria > Burkholderiales > Usitatibacteraceae > UKL13-2. The sequence continues at coordinate 36,080 of JBIIYQ010000002.1, forward strand.
CTTTGTGAGTTCGGCACGCGTCGAAGCATTCATCATCGATCGGTGGCAACGCGCACCATCGACAAAGTGTATTTGTCTTTTCGCATCTGGGTTGAATTCTATCGACGCGACTGGGTACGAGACGCTCGATGCGATTTGTCAACGCGCCAACAGTGCCGGAATCGAAATCGTACTGTGCGCACTCAAGGCGCAACCCGAAGATCTGCTGCGCTCGGCTGGACTACTCGGTCGGCCGCACGTCCACAGCGCGCGTACTGAAAGCGAGGCGCTGTCCCTCGTGCATCATCTTTTGCAATAAAGATCAATGTGGCTCAGCCGACTCAGCTCGCCGGCCAACCCTGGACAGCAAGAGCACAGCGGCACTCGCAACTATCGCCAGCGCGATCGCTGCCGTGAAGATCTGTGCATTCGTCCAACCGGCTGAGATGAGCGAGCCTGCAATCAAAGGACTTGATATCGAACCCACTCGACCTACGCCGAGTCCCATGCCGATACCGGTAGTGCGTATCTGCGTAGGGTAGTAGGTTGCAGCGAGCGCCCCCATGCAAAACGAAGCACCGACAATCGAAAATCCGGTTGCGAAGGTTACGATCGCAGTGGCAGTTGAGATACTACTAACTTGGGAAAGCATAAACAGGCAGACCGCGGCCATAAGGTACGCCACACAAAGTAGCTTCTCCAATGAGATCTTCGCTGCGAGCCACGCCACCAACACACCGCCAATCAGAGCGCCGAAATCCCAGAGGGAGAAGGTTCGCAGCACGGTATCGAGCGGATTGCCTGCACGCGAGAGCAGTGTGACGTACCAACTCTGAATGAAGAACACCATCGCCTGGGTACAGATAAACAGAACCCAAATGAGAAGTGTGGAACTCGCACGGCCATGCGAAAACAATGCGCTCAAGCCCGTACGCCCGGCGTCCGCGCCGGATTGCGTCGCCAAGGTCAACTGGCAACCTTCAGGAAAGTTAGGCAGAAGGCGACGAATGGTGACGCTCGCCTCAGCATTCCGACCCCGTGCCACCAGAAAGGTGGGAGACTCGGGAACCGCGAACCAGACGATGGCCGCGATCAAGAGCGGAGTGATGCCGCCGAGGTAGAACGCGGATGTCCATCCAAAGTGTGGGATAAGGTAAGCCCCCAATAGACTACCCAGTGCCCCTCCAAGTGCGGCACCGCTATACACCAACACAATCAGAAATGCCCTTCGCTTTGCTGGCATTAACTCACTGATCAGGGAGATCACGTTTGGAATCGCCCCACCCATACCGACGCCAACCAAAAAACGCCACAGAATCAAATGCGGCATATCGTTCGCGGTGACTGTGCCGAGGCAAGCGATAGAACCGAACACGTTCATCAGCAGCAGCGTGCTCTTGCGTCCCCATCGGTCGCCCATGAAGCCCGCTAATACAGAGCCAACACCAACCCCGATTAGCGATGCAGAGAGCGCCCACTTGAATGCGGAAGGCTCTTGTTTCCACGCCTCCGCCATCGCTGGCAGTACGAGGCCCATCACAGAGAGATCATAGCCATCCAGCATCATCATCAACGCGCCGATGAAAATGATCTGCCAATGGCGCGTGGTCATCGGTGCGTCGCTCATTAGTTTTGCGACATCTTGCGCGTTTGGATTGAGCATGGTCTGACCCCTAACGGCTGTCGTCGATCAGTTTAGAGGGATGAAAGCGCGTCGTCGATGCGGTCCAGCCCGACTTGCAGGTCTTGTTCAGTCATACCCGCAGATACGAAATAGCGATCGCCCCGCCCAGCATAGACCCCGCGCTCAAGTAGAGCGCTCCGCAAGCGACGCGCCTTCTCCGCGTCTGCTGTGGCACGTAGCTCCGCATGGGAATAGGCAACTGGCATATCTGTGAAATGGACGCAAAAAACACCACGTACACCTTGAACGAGAACTGGATGTCCACGCCGCTCAGCGGATGATCGGAATTCACGCATGAACTGCTCTTGCTTGCTGTCGATTCGCCGATAGGCCGCACCATCGTCTTCTTCAAGCATCTGCATCGTGACCACACCACCGGCCATGCTCATGGGGGCCGCATTGAACGTTCCGGCACCGACGACTCGATTCGATTTGATCAGCTCGAAGATATGTTCGCGACCGGCTAGCGCTGCCAGTGGCATTCCACCCGCAATGGCCTTACCAAAAGTAGCGATGTCAGGGGTAACGCCGTAGTGCCCTTGAGCGCCAGAGAGCCCCATCCTGAAGCCTGTGATGACCTCGTCGATGCAGAGCAACACACCGTGCTTTGTGCAGAGTTCCCGGACTGCTTCAAGATATCCAGGTCTAGGGAGAATGCAGCCTCCATTAGTCATGACGCCTTCCATCAACACGAGCGCGATGTCGCGTCCATGCGCCTTTAGTAGCCGATCGAGTGCATCAACATCATTCCAAGGGATCTTGACTGATTCCTGCAAGGTCAGATGTGACTTCCCCTCCGTATACATCGGGTCGCGCTCGTTCTCGACGGCAAAGGGAAGTCCTGTGGCGGACGAGTCGCTGATCCCCCCAAGTACGTTGTCGATCCAACCGTGGTAATGCCCATCGAAACGCACAAAATACTTGCGTCCCGTATAGGCCCGCGCCACACGAATCGCCATCTGAACTGCCTCTGATCCCGTGGTGACGAATCGAACCCGGTCAGCGCAAGGAACGTGCTGCACCACCTTTTCTGCAAGTTGGACTTCTTGTTCAGTTTGGTGCATGCCGGACGCGACAACGCACACGCGCTCCAGCTGCTCCTTGATTGCCCGTTCGTAGCGCTCGTTGCCATGTCCCCAGATTCCGGGCCCCATGCCAATGGCAAAGTCGACCAACTCGCGCCCGTCGACATCCCACATCCGCTGACCCTTCGCCCGTTCAATGAACACAGGGGGCTCGGTGGCTGCTCGCAAATTGCTCTGCCGGCCCGGCATGACACGTCTTGCACGCTCCGCTAAGTTCGCGGTGCGATCGTGTGCAGGCGCCCCTCTTCCATTCCCCGCGCTATCCCGAAGCGTCACGATCTTTCCCTTTGCCTAGTCATCCTGATTTGTCCCCACCTAATGCTGGTCTATGCTACAAACGACACTCCCCACGGTCGTTTCTGTGCCCGCCGGTACCGCAATCGAGACTAGGGTTCCATTGCACGGTGCTTCAACCTCCATCGTGACTTTTTCGGTCTCAATTTCATACAGCGTCTCCCCCTTTACGAACGATTCGCCAGGCTGCTTTCTCCACACTGAGACGGTAGCCTCGTCCATGTTCATGCCAACTCTACTCAGCTTCAGATTCAACTTCATTCAACATCCTTTCCCGGAAACTTCACGCACCCTGCAAGAGCTCGCGAACGCATTTCACAACCTTGTCCGCATCTGGCAACACTGCGCGTTCAAGCACTGGCGCGTACGGCATCGCCACATCAGGCACGGTGACTCGCTTGATTGGGCTCCTCAAATGCTTGAACGCCTTGTCGGCAACGATGGCGGAAATGTGGCTCGCAGCGCTACATCGATCACGAGACTCATCGACAACAATGAGACGTCCAGTTTTCGCAACGGAAGAAAGAATCGTTCCTTCGTCGAGTGGTACGAGCGTTCGTGGATCAATTACTTCAGCCGAAATGCCGTAATCGTCGAAAAGAGTGGTGGCCGCGCTGAGCACGGGCTTCACCATCGTTCCAATCGCAACAATGGTCACGTCTTTGCCTTCGCGCTTGACGGCGGCTTGGCCTAGCGGGATCACATAGTCGTCATCCGGAACTTCACCCATCTCGCCGCCACGTCCACCGGGCTCAAGAAACACGCTTGGATTGCTTCCACGGATGCAGGACTTGAGGAGACCCTTTGCGTCAGCCGCGTTCGAGGGCACACACACATTGATGCCCCCTAGGTTCATGAATAGCGGGTAAGGCGTATCAGAATGATGTGCGGCGATGGATCGCCCGCCGCCGTACGTGGCGATGAAAGTTGCGGGAATGGTGACTTGACCGCCGGTCATGAACCGCAGTTTGGCGGCCTGATTCGCGATCGAATCGAAACCGGTGTACATGAAGTTTGCAAACATCATGTGGGTGACTGGTCGATAGCCCGCGATGGCGGCACCTACAGTCATGCCCGTCAGCAGGGTCTCGGAGATCGGCATGTTACGCACGCGCGTGCGTCCGAATTCCTCAACAAGCCCACGCGTGTCCCCGGAGATGCTGATCTCGACGTCTTCCCCTAAGACGATCACTTTAGGGTCGCGGCGCATTTCTTCGACAAGCCCTTCTCGGATCGCCTGTATCAAGCGTTTTTTCGCCATCGCTAGGAGCCTCAGGGCATCTGGTTATGAAACATGTACTCGCCGATTTGCGAGAGCGGAGGATCAGGTGCCGCCTCGGCTGCGTGCACTGCGGCGGAGACGATGGCATCTACGCGTTGCTGCATGTCGACCCACTGCTTTTCGTCGAGCTCTCCGGAAGCAAATAGAGCACTCCGATACCGGTCAAGCGGATCTTGCTTCCGGCGAAGGTCAACTTCCTCGTCCGAGCGATACTTCGCGCCCGCTAAGAAACCGGATTCCGCTTCGACGTGACCGCATAGACGATAAGTCATCGCCTCGATGAGCGTCGGCCCAAAGCCGGATCGTGCGCGCTCGATCGCGGCTTGTGCGACGGTCCACACTGCAGCGACGTCGTTGCCGTCCACTTCGACTGAGGAAACGCCATAGGGAGTGGCGCGTTCTGAGATTCGTCCAGCTGTTACCGTGTGTGCAGGCGAGAACTCTGACCATTCGTTGTTCTCGCACACCATCACCATTGGTAGCTTCCAAAGCGCCGTCAAGTTCAACGCTTCACTCAGGACGCCTTGTGCGGCCGCACCATCGCCAAAGAAAGCGATCCCAACCGCGCCTGACTGATCCATAGATGCCGCTAGCGCAGCACCGGCGATGAGGCTGATACCACCACCGACAATCCCGTTCGCACCCATGATGCCCTTGGAGAAGTCGGCGACGTGCATGGTTCCGCCCATTCCTTTGCAGGTCCCTGTTTGCTTCGCGTAGATCTCTGCAATGAGCCCTTCCGCCGAGCCTCCCTTCGCCAGAAAGTGCCCGTGGCCACGGTGCGTGCTCGCGATCCAGTCACGTTCATTGAGATGGTCGCAAACGCCAACCCCAACCGCCTCCTGTCCCACGTAAAGGTGAACCCCCGCGATCAAACGGCCTGCGCGAAAGTCTTCGCCGAGCCTCTCTTCGACGCGTCGAATTAGTAGCATCCGCTCGACAAGGTCGAGTCTGCGTTGTGGGGGAATTGCCGCTAGATTCACTTGCACCTTCCATCATCACAGTTATGGACATTATTGCGTTGTAATAATTGCAACGCAATACCGATAACTGAAACGATGTTAATCGACTCGCTGGTGGTGGTCAAGTGGAGACTCGTCTGCCAGATAAGACATCGGATAGAAGCCCTAGTGGGGATAAGGGACCCGCAATCGAATAAGGCGCCTGTCTCCACGCCTTTGCGAGTTCGGCGTGGGCGCTCATATGACGAGTAGCCATTCGGTCTCGCCGGTCCGGGTCTGAAATCAGGCCATAGGAATCGGCAGAACAAACTTCCATCGTTCGACCACAAGATCGGACGCACCCGGCGTGTTGAGTGCACTCAAAAAGTCGTGCGCGCTGGTTTGCGAATGCGGAGTGTAGGAATGTGAAGCGCCCTCGAGTGCTGAGTGAAATGGCAACTCTGAGATCCATCGAAGGGAAGGTGGTGCGCCAGCGGGACGTTGCTAGGCGACACCTTCCGAGTCGCAGCGAGCACGATTCGCGAACCGTTGTTCGCGCGACAAAACCTATCGTTTTTTCTTTCTAAAACTCGTCCAAGCCCAAGGGCGTAGCAGTCCTCGCGTCGGCCTGAGTTCTAGAAAAATTGTGACGTAACTCGTTGATTTAACTAAATCCTCACGGAGTTTGAAAATCCTTGTGTCGGTGGTTCGATTCCGCCCCAGGCCACCAAACAACAAACGCCCCCTCGTGGGGCGTTTTTTTTGGACTCATGCGACCACTGCGCTCGTTATCGACTTACGAGTGTGCTGTTTTATTCAAAAGAAACTCTAATGACAGCGCAGTCTACCAAGCACAATGCGCTGAAAATGCCCGTCTTTACTAGAGTTTGAAGATTCGGTGATCACACGCGGGTCTGACCTGTTTGTTATAATTTCCGCCTTTGCTGCACGTCTTGGCATCACGTTCGTGGTCGCCATGATCCGTTAACCTGCCTAGGAAAACTCATGTCCAAAATTAAAGTCAAAAACCCCGTCGTTGAGATGGACGGCGATGAAATGACCCGAATCATCTGGCAGATGATTCGCGAAAAAATGATCCTCCCGTACTTGGACATTGACCTCAAGTACTATGACTTGGGCATGGAACACCGCGACGCTACTGACGACAAGGTCACCGTGGAATCGGCGATGGCAACCAAGCAGTACGGCGTCGCCGTGAAGTGCGCCACGATCACACCAGACGAAGCGCGCGTTAAGGAATTCAACCTTAAGCAAATGTGGAAGTCGCCAAACGGCACCATCCGCAATATTTTGGACGGCACAATTTTCCGCGAGCCGATCATTTGCAAGAACGTTCCGCGTTTGGTTTCGCACTGGGACAAACCTGTCGTTGTCGCGCGTCATGGCTTCGGCGACCAGTACCGCGCAACAGACTTTCAGTTCCCAAGCGCCGGCACCCTCACGGTGAAGTTCACACCGAGCGACGGCTCCGCGCCAATCGAAAAGGAAGTCTTCAAAGCACCGGGGCCTGGCATTTCACTGTCAATGTACAACCTTGACGAGTCGATCGCCGGTTTTGCGCGCGCTTGTTTTAACTACGGCTTGCAGCGCAAATACGCGGTCTACCTGTCCACCAAAAACACCATCCTCAAGGTCTACGACGGCCGTTTCAAAAATCTCTTCGAAGAGATTTTTAATGCCGAGTTCAAGGCAAAGTTTGAAGCAGAGGGGCTGACGTACGAACATCGTCTGATCGATGACATGGTCGCCTCAAATCTTAAGTGGAGCGGCGGCTACCTTTGGGCTTGTAAGAACTACGACGGTGACGTGCAGTCCGACACCGTTGCCCAGGGATACGGCTCACTTGGCTTGATGACCTCGGTCTTGATGTCTCCGGATGGAAAAACGGTGGAGTCAGAAGCTGCGCACGGCACTGTGACGCGCCACTACCGGATGCACCAGCAGGGCAAACCGACTTCGACCAACCCTATCGCATCAATCTACGCGTGGACGCGTGGCCTGCAAGCGCGCGGCCGTATGGACGACACACCAGATGTCGTCGATTTCGCCCTCAAGCTTGAGAAGGCTTGTGTTGACGTTGTTGAACGCGGTGAGATGACCAAGGATCTGGCGATTCTGATCAGGCCAGACCACCCGTACCTGACCACTGAGCAATACATGCATGCGGTCGATATGGAACTCAAAAAGCAGATGGCGTAATTGGCCACATCTTAGTAAAAGGCTTCCTTCGGGAAGCCTTTTTTATTGGCGTGTATCATGCGCGCACTGCAACTATTTTGGCACTCTGCGCTCTTAGTAGCTCTGGGTGCCGCGGGCTCTGTTCCCCCACCAATTCTGACCAAATCTTTCAGTAAGGAAAGCCATGAAACACTCACTTCTCGCATCCTTGATTGCCTCAACACTCTTTGCCACTGCGGCTATCGCAAACACCGCGTCGGTCGGACAGCCGGCGCCGGATTTCAGCCTTAGCGACATCAACGGCAAAACCGTAAAGCTCGCCGATTTCAAAGGGAGACACGTCGTTTTGGAATGGCACAATCCGGCCTGCCCATTCGTGGTGAAACACTATGACTCGAGCAATATGCAATCGCTACAAAACAAGTACGATGCAAAAGATACCATTTGGCTGACGGTCAACTCGACCAATCCAAGGCATCAGGATTACATGAGCAATGACAAGCTGAAGGGCTATATCGCGGAAAAGAAAGCGGCGCCCGATAACTACATGGTAGATACCGATGGCAAAGTGGGGCAACTGTATGGGGCGAAAACCACGCCACATATGTACGTCATCAATCCCGCCGGGATGTTGGTTTATGCAGGCGCAATCGACGACAAGCGTGGCACCAAACAAGAGGAGATCAAGACGGCGAAGAACTTTGTCGTAGCGGCGTTGGATGAATCCAAATTGAACAAGCCCGTAAGCACTGCCTCAACGACACCATATGGCTGCAGCGTAAAGTACAAATAAGACGATTTACCCCAAGATAAAGCCAACTTTGGGGTGGGTTTTCTTTCTAGCTCGGCATTCGGTCTTTTAGGATGGTGATGGATTTTCGCTCAACGGAAATGTAACCACCATCCTCAAGATCTTTGAGTGTGCGATTTACCATTTCGCGCGACGCGCCGATCATATTGGCGAGATCTTGCTGGGTAAATGGCTCGCCCACTACCCGTCGGCCATTGGATACGATGGCTAGCTCAAGCAGAGTCCTCGACACTCTGCTGGAAATATCATGCAATGCAAGGTCACCAATCTTGCGGGTGGCTGCGCGAAGTCGGCGCGCGAGTGTTTCCATGACGCGTTGTGCGATTTCAGGTGATGCCTCGATGGCTTTACGAAACGCACAATACGATAGGATCTGCAAATGGCAACGCTCCATCGTAGCCACACTCGCACTGCGCGGTTCTTGGTCAAACAAAGGCAACTCGCCAAAAAATTCTCCGGGGCCAAGCGTCTTGAGGATGACTTCGCGGGTCGGGTCGACTGGGTCCACCGAAAAAATCTTTACCTGCCCCGTCAGAATGACATACAGAGAATCGCCGACTTCGCCTTCCTTGAGCACACATTCACCTTTTTCATACACCCTCAGGGCTAGGTGCTCACCGATGCTAGCCAGTTGCATCGGGTTTAGATTAGTAAAGAGCGGTATGGCATTCAGCATAGGTTCAGCGGGCGGAGGGCAATTGGCGGGCGGTTATTGGAGCGAAAGTGAGAGCACAAACATGGCATATTTCGTCGATGCGACTAGCCACAATCATCCGTTGATCGACCGGTCTCACCGAAGCTGACTGGCGACCAACCGCTTGATGATTTGCAATCGCATATGAAAGAAATGGTCTGCACCCGGCACCACCGTTACAGCCAGGTCTCTGCTCCGCGCCCAGTCCATTGAATCTGCCAGCGGCACTGTGTCATCTTTTTCGCCGTGTATCAACAACGTTGAAGCCGGAGGATTGCCGCCGTCCTTTACATTTGCCCAGTGTGCAATACGCTGTAACGCCGGTGCCACGAGTACCATTTCGTCCGCTGCTTCTTTCTCGGAGGCAGCTAATGCCACTGCACCGCCAAACGAAAATCCCGCTAGCCACAGTGGCCTCGTGTCGCTTCCCACTGCGGCTCTTGCATGCGCGATGACTGCACGCATATCCTCGGTTTCCCCTCGGCCTTCGTCGTACGCGCCTTCCGATTTACCCACACCTCTAAAATTGAAGCGGAACACTGCGGCACCTGCGTCATACATCGCCCGAGCTATCGTTGTGACGACCTTATTGTCCATCGTACCGCCGAAAAGGGGGTGCGGATGTGCCACCACGGCAATGGCGCGAGGCGCGATCTCAGCCGGCAGATGGGCGGCAACTTCGATTCCCCCGGCGGCGCCATGGATGACAGAACGATCAATAGGGACCTGAGCCGCCATTGCCAACCTAGATCTTCAGGCGCTCAACGACACGCCCGTTTTGTATGTGTTCACTGATGATTTCGTCAATGTCTGCCTTGTCCACGTAGGCGTACCAAACACCTTCCGGATAGACCACCAAAACCGGTCCTTCATCACAGCGATCCATACACCCGGCAGTGTTGACACGTACCTTTCCTTCGCCATTCAGACCCAGCTCCTTGATACGTTTTTTTGCATAACCACGTACGTCCTCGGCACAATGGTTGTTACAACAGTTTTCTTCGGCCTGTCGTTGGTTGACACAAAAAAACACGTGGTGCTTAAAGAAACTCATGAAGGCTCCGACTTGGTTGAGACAAATGCGACGGCAAGCAGCAACAGCGCTGCCAGCGGCCAAACTTCGTTGATCCATCGCGTGAGACTCGCAAAATTTGCGAGCTGCCCGTACGACCAGCTGAAGAGTCGCAGCGCCTGATCAAGCGCAGCATACACACTGGCCAGTTTCGCCATCACGCCACCGGCAAAAACAAACATCGCCGCCCAAAATGCACGCCATCGATAACGTAGCTTCGAGAAGGCAAGGTGCATCAATAAACCTGATGTTACCCCGATGACCGTTGCGGGCGATAGCGAAGATACGAGTTGCGGCGTCTTGAGGAGCAACGACGCCATGGTCAGCTTGGCGGCAAAACCGATGGCGAGAATCACCATGACCCGCGGCAATGACGGGCGATTGGGATGTGTCAACACAGAAACAAGCATCGCAAATGCGGCGACGTTTAGTGCGATTCCAACCACTTGGGGAAGCAAGATCAGCGGGTCGTACGGTGTCGCAGGATCGCCCGCTGTCAGGGGGTCCGAAACGGATTGCTCTGCAAGCATGCCCGCCTCAAAGAAGGGGATGGCCGGGTTAAGCTGTGCGACTAACCAAAGCACCAGCAGCAGTATTCCCCAGTCGGTCAAAGGCGCGTCGGAGAAGTGTTGGTGCCGCAGCGCCAACAACGCACGGACAACTCGCCGGCCGAACGGTGACAACATAAACACCGCACCCAACGCCGCGCCCGTTGTATTCGCTAGAAAATCGAGTGGCGACGATACACGCCCCGGCAGGAACGCTTGCAAGAATTCCAACGAGAACGACAGGGTGAATCCGGCAGCAACAACGACACCGACGATGAGCAACCACCGACGACTTTTTCCAGTAACGGGTTTCAGCGGATGTTGTAACTGTGCGGCGGCAAGTGCGCCGAGCGGGGCGTAAGCGACGATATTGATGAATACATCAAAGTAGGTGATATAACGCGGCCAATCGAGGAGCGTAATCCCGCGTGGCTGTTGCCAACCAACAAAGGGGGCCAAGCTGGCATACACCAGAATCAGCGTATAGGCGGCAATCGCCCAACGAACAACCTTTGACTCCGGCACGTGATGGGTACCCAGATCAGCGGACATCATCCTTGCATCAGCGCTCATAGTCTGCGCAACTCAACCCACCTCAGCCAGGTCGCTGCGATATCGTTCGGCATTTTCGACATAGTGCTGAGCGATCCAACGAATCATTTTCACTTCCTCGTCAGTTAGCTGTCTGACCACTCTACCGGGCGCGCCCAGAACCAAGCTGCGGTCGGGAATAACCTTCCCTTCGGAGATGAGGGCGCCGGCACCAATGAGACATTCACGTCCGATCACCGCATTGTTAAGCACAACGGCGCGGATACCGATTAACGAGCCTTCTTTTACGGTGCACCCATGCAACATCGCCATGTGCCCGACCGAAACATCTTTCTCCAGATGAAGCGTGACACCATCGTCGGTGTGTAACACCGCGCCGTCCTGAATATTGACGTTTTCGCCAAGTGTAATGGCGTTGTTGTCGCCACGTATCGTCACACCCCACCAGACATTGGCATTCGCCTCCATCACCACATCACCAATGACTGCCGCAGTTGGAGCGACGTAGTTATTGCCTTTGAGTTGCGGCGAAGTCTTACCGAGTCGATAGATCATAGAGGCGGGCTTAGGGAGGGAGACGTGTCATTTTCTCGCAAAGCCAGGCTTTATGCGACCGCGTCACATATTTCGAAACAAGTGCATGAATGGCTGGCTAACCGTCACCGATCCTGCGCCAAACTTAAACTTGATAAGCCCTCTGCCTGCGTCATCGCGGGTAATGGATTTGATCGCCCGCAGATTCACAATGGTTGAGCGATGGACTTGTTTGAACTGACTATCGTCTAACTCGGCAAGTAGTTCCTTGATCGGTTTCTTGATGAGGGCCTCACCCTCAGCAGTCATCAATACGGTGTATTTGTTGTCCGCCTGAAAATAAGCAATATCGTCGACCATGATGAGTCGACTTTCACGGCCAGCGCTCGCCGTGATCCAAGTCAATGGCGTTCGTGGGGTCGCTAACTGTGAGCCACTTGCGAGCTGCTTGATCAGCTCTGCCACGTGAAGCGTGTTACTGCCGACGCCGACGCGACTCTTCAGCCGCCCCACCGTTTCAGCAAGCCGTTCGTTTGCAATAGGCTTCAACAGGTAATCCACGGCCCCTTGTTTAAAGGCGTCTATCGCGTATTGATCATATGCAGTGACAAACACAATCTGGGTACTCGGCGATGTATCTGCAAGCGCAGCGGCAACATCCAAACCGGTGAGGCCAGGCATGCGAATATCGAGAAACGCCACATCTGGCTTATGTGCTGCTATCGACTCTAACGCCGTTGCCCCGTCCTCCGCTTCAGCAACTAAAACAAGTTCGGGCCAGACTTGCGCGAGCGCATTCACCAGATCCGTACGCAGGAGTTGTTCGTCTTCGGCAACAATTGCAGTGATGGGCATTTTTGTTCTTTCTCTTGAGATCGGCAGATGTTTAAGTCGTGAGCGGCATTGAAATGATTGCGGTGACACCGCCACTTGAATTTGATTGCAGCGAAAACGTCGCACGTTCGCCGTAACTGATCCGCAGTCGTTCTTGCACATTACGCAGGCCGATACCGGTACCACCACTATCGGCGACGAAGCCATGGCCGTCGTCGACCACACGAACTAGCAGCTGCTTATCGATAACTTCGGCTGCCACCTCAATCATGCCACCGCTAGGCTTCGGTTCGAGCCCGTGTTTAATCGCATTTTCAACCAGCGTCTGCAACATGAGCGGGGCAAATGGATATCCCCTAATCGCCTGGTCGACGTCAATCCGATACTGAAGACGGCTGCCCATTCGAATCTTCATAATTTCAAGATATGACACAACACGATCGACCTCATGTCCCAACGTCGATTGAGCCTCCGCGTCTTGCAGCAGCGATGCTCGCAGGAACACAATCAAGTGACCTAGCATAACGTCGGCGCGTTTCGGATCTGTACGTGTCAACGACTGCGCATTAGACAACGTGTTGTATAGAAAATGTGGCTCGATCTGCGACTGCAATGCGTTCAACTTCGCAACCGTCAGCGCGCGCTGCATTTCGGCGCGTTCTGCCATCTCCTTCGCTTCATCCAGACGACGCCGCAACGCTGCGTTAATGTGCGCAGAAACACTTGAAATATTCTTCCTGTTTTTCCCGAAATCCAGCGCTACAAAGAGCGTGGCTGGTTGACTGACAACCAAGGCGCGTGACGACATTTCGCCAGCCGCATCGATCTTGACCCGCAGTTTTTCACCCGGTGCGCCGAACGACCAATATGCCGCCCCGCCGCCGCCTGTGATTCCCTCAATATAGCCAGTTGCAGGATCGGATTTTGTGGCGAAGAATCCAGGCAGCGCGTTCAGTGCGTCCGTGCACAGATGAAATGCGTCCGCCGCCCCCACCGGCAACTCGATAGTTGCCTCTTGCCGCATATTCGCATCGCTAAGGGTAAAGCTTGGATTTCTGCGGCGCATTGCGCGCCGGTAAAGTAGTGCTGCGCCCGCCACAAACAATACGCCAAACAGCAGCCCGCAGAAGAGACCGATCCAAACCGATCTGGTGGCGCTGCCCATGCCAGCCCCCATGCCCAGCGCGGGTCCAAGCCCAGCTGCAAACGAAAAATTGATCCAGAACCGCCAAGGCAGGGAATGCATGCGCATGCTCCGATGAAAGATGCCTCAATTCTGCTTGAGCATTGCCCATCCTGGCGTTGTTCACCGACGAAGCCCAATTTCTGGCGACGAAACCGGTGAAAGGAGGGAGCCGAAGCTACCCCGCAAGGGCTACATCTGCTTAAAGAGATGCGAAAACGGCCGTGAAACCGTCAGATTTTCTTTGCGGCCCCTTACCTTCACGGTCGCTTGCCCACGGAAATCGCGGGTCACAGCATCGACCGCCGCGGCCTGCACGATGGTGGAGCGATGGATTTGCCAGAACTTGTCCGGATCCACACCCTCCAGAATTTCTTTGATAGGGGTCTTGATCAGCGCGTCGAACTCTTTGGTCGCGACAAGTGTGTATTTTTCATCGGACTGAAAAAACAACACTTCATCGATCGGTATCAACCGGAGATTTGAACCGATGTTGGCTTTTATCCACTTCAACTTCTCTGCCGTCGGATTGAGCTTTGCAGCCAGTTGCTGCATGAGTGAATCGAGATTCTGCGGCTGCACAGGAACCGCACTTAAACGCTCCTTGAGGCGTTCAACAGCAGCTTGAAGACGATCATCGGAGTATGGCTTCAACACGTAGTCGATGGCACCGGTATTAAATGCGTCGACGGCATACTGGTCGAACGCGGTGACAAATACGATGTGACACTTCAGTTGCTTGTTGGCGGCCAGGCTACGCGCCACTTCGATGCCCGTCATTTCCGGCATTTGAATATCCAGGAAAGCCAGCTGCGGCTGATGTTCTGCGATGGCCTCAAGGGCCGCCTCGCCATCACCCACATCCGCGACAATTGTTAGGTCCGGCCACAACTTGGTGAGTTTGGTCTTAAGTTGGGCGCGAAGAATTGGTTCATCTTCAGCGATGATTGCGGTTAATTTCATATCGGCTACTCAGAAATTGGTCCACTCAAAAAATTTCACCCGCGGCAGGCGAGCCACTTGCTACCGGCTCGATTACATCACGCTTTTGGCAATGCGGTAGCGGCAGCCTTGGCGCGCTTTCGCCACCAAAACCAATAGACAATAAAGCCGACAACGGCAAACGGTAACAACGCCGGGAAGATGCTCAAAAGCACGATAACAGGTACCCCGATAGCCACGGCCAGCAGCAGAAATCCCAGCCCATAGATAACTGCCAAGACAACTAGCGCAACAATCGAAAGGGCACCAAACGCCAACAGCAACGCGATTGTACCGAGCGCCATTCCCTCAATTCCGGTAATACGCGTTTCACCAATGGTCATCGGCAGCAGCCCCGACACGAGGCCAATCATGCCAATGATAAACATGACGCCCAACAGCGCGACAATGAACCCAAATGCCTTGACGAGAAGACTCGCCCAAAAACTATGGGTGCGTGCGGCAAAGTGAAGGGTCTTGCCGTGCCAAGTTTTTGGCATCACTTTTTCAGCGGGCGCGGTTGTCGCCGCAGCTGAAAATGGAGCCGCTCCTTTGGCAGGGGTCTCGATAGTGGCGACACAACCTTTGGGGGTGTTTGCTTCCAGGGTAAGATGTGCCCGTCCGTTAAACAACGCCAAAAGTCGTTCGCGGACATTGGTGAGCCCTACTCCTCCGCCGGCTTGAACTGGAGCGTCCGAAAAGCCACGGCCGGTGTCTTTCACCATGAGGCGAATCATGGCGTCCTCGCCTGTTCCGACACGTTCTGCCACGACATCAATTCGCCCGCCCTCACGTTGTGGTTCCAGGCCATGCTTGATCGCGTTCTCCACCAGCGACGGAAGCATCAACGGTGGAAACGGCAGCGCCAATAGGTCTTCAGACGCGTCGATACCAAACTCGAGGCGTGAGCCCATACGCATTTTCAGGATGTTCAAATAGGCTCGAACCAGTTCGATTTCTTGTCCAACCGTGGAAATGTTCTCGCGCATTTTTGGCAATGACGCACGCAAGTATTGAATCAAGTGCCCGGTCATTTCGTTCGCTTTTTGCGGGTCGACTTCGGTGAGTGCTTGCACGTTTGCCAACGTGTTGTAGAGAAAGTGGGGCTCGACCTGTGCCTGTAGCGCCATCAGTTTCGCTTCGACGATTTGGCGATTGACGTTTGCAGACTCTGCTTCTTGCGTTTTGAGGTTCGCGACCTCAAGTGCGCGCCGAGAACGCCCGATGTAAAACTTCGCGATCAGCAACATCAGAAACAACGGGATGAACGTCACGATCAACGCGGAGCCAATGCCGACGCGCCGGAAGTCGCTCGTCACCTTGCGACGGATATCTTCGCGAAGCTCGGGAGGCAATGGCGGTAGCGGCGGTTTCTCGACACCGACTTCACTAGGAACATCGATCGTAATGACAGGGTTGTCGTCTGCACCAACAGAGATACTTCCCCGGACACGTTTGTCTTTGGTGCCAACATCGAAGTTCAGCGCATCTGGCGCAGGCGGTGCTTTGTCTGCTTTTGGAGGCACCGGCGGTGCTTTGGCCGTGGACGGCGGCGGAGGCGCAACGGGAACGCCCGACTCTTTGGCCGACTTACCAATGAACTTGATGCCGTCCGACCCCATACCAAGAGAAATCTGGCTCTGTTTGTCCTTGAGTTGCTTCAGCGCCTCGTCGGCAGCGCGTTCGCTCTCCTCCGCCGCCTTGATCGCTTTGTCGAACGACTCCAGTGCCGCCGCATCTTTCAGCCCGACCCGCGACTGTAAATCGACTGCTTCCTGCCGGGCGGTGCGCAATTCTTCTATGCGCTCCTTAGCGGCATCGCGGGCGCTTTTTGCAGCATCCCGGGCAGTGGTGCGCGCCGCATTTGCCGCCTCTTTGGCTGCGCGACGGGCTTCCCGCGCAACATCACGTGTCGCATCGCTGGTCGCGCGCGCTGCTTCACGCTCGGCGTTAAACATGTCCTTTCGGGCTTCAGCGATATCCTTGAGGGCCTGTTCTAATTCCGCCTTGCGCACAGGATCACTGGTGCGTTGCCCCATCGCACCGATCACCCGTTCAGCGATGCCTAATGCGCTATCGCCAAACGTGTAGTCAATCTCACGTTGAATTGCCTGATTCTCGGCCCTGCTTTTGCCGGAGTCTGTCAGACGCAGGACGTTGAAGGGAACCGTAAATAGCGCCAGCAAAAACGTGACGAACAGTCCACCGAGGGCCATTGCCCACCAGGGCGTGCGATAAATGGCGTTGCTGATTGCTCTAAACATGATGTGAGTTTACGGCGGATACGGTGTCGTCCGCCTTTCCATAAAATGTGTGTTGTTGATCTTCGGCGGCAGCCCGCAGAAGTGCTGCCATACAAGAGCCGTCCGCCCCGACCACCCAAACCCAAAGTGACCGCTGTGATCTCCAATACGTGACTTTCATGGTGCACCCCTGCTACATCTATTGCTATCGAGGAGACGAGCATATCGACTCGCGGCGGCGCGGGGGATGCAGTTGGGCGTGAATTGCAGAATACGTGGCGCGGTTTGCAGGGAGCGGCAGCGCGAGCCGCCAGACCCGATACTGCGGCGCGGAGGAGAAGGAACTTCTAAAAATCCCGCTCCCTGAGTTCAGACCACTTCGACTAAGGGTCTAGCAAAGAGAAGCCGCGCTGGCGACTTGTTTTTGTGTAACACCCTGTTTAGCCGCTTCTTTAGCGGCTAAACAGGTAGGAAACAAAGACCAAACCAAACCAAGAAAAAGCGAAGAAATGAACGCGACGAACTGACTGACAGTCACGGCTACGCAAAAAATCGCCATCACGACGCGTAAGCGGAGCAACAGCGGGTTTCGAGAAATTCCCATTGGCTGCTTGTAAAAACCCTAGCGTCCCTGCGTAGGCAGGGACCCAGACCTCCGTACTTCATTGATCTTGCATTGGACTGGATTCCAGCCCGGCGCAACCCTTGTGGTTGTTCGCTGCTTAGGCGCCTGTTGTCTGCCCAGTAAACTGTCGTATCAATTGAAGTAGTTGCTCCTCTTGGTACGGCTTTCCCATGTACTCATTTACACCGAGTTCCAGCGCGTGATTGCGGTGTTTGTCTGCCGTGCGCGAGGTGATCATGATGATCGGTATGTGGTTGGTTTTGGCGTCCGCCCGAACATTGCGCGCAAACTCGAAACCGTCCATCCGCGGCATTTCAATATCGAGAAGGATCACATCCGGTGCGACATCTTGCAGCTGCTGTAATCCGTCGACGCCGTCCTTGGCTGTCACCACTTCAAAGTTCTCGCGCGTGAGCATCCTGCTAGTAATTTTGCGTACGGTAAGAGAATCATCGACCACCATGACCAACGGATTCGCGCGAACCAGCGGCGGTGCCTCATCGACCATGAAGCCACCTGCTCGAACGCTACCCGCGATCGCTTGCGCGAGTGACGGACCGGCTGGAACGGCAACTTGGGCCGCTTCTCGAGTTGTCGTCGACACGTCTGTGGCCGCGTTCGCGCCCGCTGCCGAAGTGTTCAACAAACCCGGCTCGACCGTCGCGGAGGACACCTCGCGGAAGACAAGTTGAACTGGGTTCATGATTAGCACCACCTGCCCGGAACCCAGCACCGTTGCGCCGGTGATTCCGGGGATGCGCGCAAGTTGCGGTCCGATCGGCTTCACCACAATTTCACGATTGCCAATAACGTCGTCAACCTGCACGGCCGCCCGCTGTTGACCGCTTTTGGCGAGAATCACAAACGCGCGCCGCTGGGCGGAAACCTTTGGCTTGCCGCCGAGCATGACTTCCATTGACCGCAGAGGGTACTTGTTGCCCTTCCAGTCAATCTCATTTAGGTCCAGCAGCGGTCCATATCGTTTGCCTTTGAACTCTTGCACCTGCTCGATCATGACCGATGGAATTGCATACGTCGTTTCCCCAGCTGTCACCATCACCGCTTGCGTGACGGCAAGTGTAAGCGGCAGGGAAATGGTGAAGGTTGTGCCCCGACCGCGAACCGATGAAATATCGATACGCCCACCGAGCGAAACAATCTCATTTCTCACCACGTCCATGCCAACCCCGCGGCCAGACAACTGCGAAACCACATCGACCGTACTGAAGCCGGCGGCGAAGATGAACTGGGTGAGTTGAACGTCGTTGACATCTACATCCGCTGCGAGCATTCCTTTCTGAATCGCTTTCTCCCGGATCCGGCCAAAATCGAGTCCTGCACCGTCGTCAGCCAAGGTCAGAATAACTTCGTTCCCGAGTTGGCGGGCATCGATGGATATCTCGCCGATTTCAGACTTACCGGCGGCCACGCGCGCGACCGGTGCCTCCAAGCCATGCGCCACCGAATTTCGCAGCAAGTGTTCAAACGGCGCAGTGATTTTCTCCAGTACGGAACGATCAATCTCAACACGGACGCCACGGAATTCAAGATTGGCTTTTTTGTTTAGCTGTTTTGCCGCCTGGCGCACGAGGCGGTAAAAGCGATCCTGAAGGTTACCGAGCGGCACTAATCGGACGCCCATCAGACCCTGCTGAAGGTCGCGGTTCATGCGCGATTGCTGAAGCAGCGCCGCGTCCGCTTCATCGAGATTCTTTGCCAACGACAGCTGGAGCGTCACCACGTCATTCAGGCTTTCGGCCATAAATCGCGTCAGCTCCTGCATGCGCGAAAACCGGTCGAACTCTAGGGGATCAAACTGCTCGCCTTGCGTTTCTGCTTCTCTGAGACGCGATTGAATCTGCGTTTCGGCACCCATCTCGATTTCTCGCAGCTGAGTCTTAATGCGCGTCACGTTGTCATTCAAATCGAGCAGCGCTTTCTTGAAGGCCTGCAGCTCTAGGTCGACGCGCGAACGGGTAATCGCCAATTCACCTGCCTCGTTAACAAAACGGTCGATCAAGTCCGCATTCACGCGCAGCAGCGCTTGACGATCACGTCCTTCTAGCTTCTCGCCCTCGCCAACGATCTCGGCGCGCGCCGCTGCGATCATCGCGAGCGGAGATGGTAAGTCGCCAACATCCGCTGTCGCAAACATCGCCTCTGGAGAAACTTCAATCGTCGGGGCGAGATCGCCTGCCGCTAGGCTCTCAAGTGCGACATTAAATCGATCCAGCCCGTCGTCTATCGCATCATAGTCGTGAGGCTTCGGTTCGGCGACACGATCCATGTCGATGACCCGGGTCTCCATGACGTGTGACAACTCGCCAAGCCGCATCAGCCCTGCCATCCGCGCGGAACCCTTCAGCGTATGTAGGTGGCGAGCCAGCTCGGCAACGGGAGCGCGATCGGATGGCGTGCCGCGCCATCTGCGAAGCGCATGCCCAACAAGGGGCATTATTTCCCGCGCTTCTTCAAGGAAGATTGGCAACAGGTCAGCGTCGACGTCGTCGTTCACCCCGCGACGATCTTTGCCTGCCTCAAACGCTTCGGCCTCGACGGTGTTCTCGGACGCTTTTGGTGGCGCGGCAACTGCACGAGCGGCGTCCGTCGGCGGGTTAATCGGCGGGAAACTGTTGGTCTCCACCACCACCCGCGCCGGTGCCTGCTCGCTGGCAACGTTGGCAGCTAAGTGTGGCGCGGCAACGAGGTCAGCAAACACCGCATCGAGCGGCTCGGTCGAATAGTTTTCAGAGAACGGTGCGTCGGCAGTTTGCGTACTTTCGTCAATGACCCCATCCGGGATCGCAGAGTCTGAGGCCAACTGCGCACTCGTCGGCGCACTCTC
This sequence comes from Usitatibacteraceae bacterium, assembly GCA_044346745.1. Classification (GTDB taxonomy): domain Bacteria; phylum Pseudomonadota; class Gammaproteobacteria; order Burkholderiales; family Usitatibacteraceae; genus UKL13-2. The sequence continues at coordinate 56,466 of JBIIYQ010000002.1, forward strand.
GAATACCGATTCTGGCGATAACATTTCTTGCGACGCTGCTACCGGCGGCTCGGGCACCGCCATCGCCAGTGGCGTTTCGGTCGACGCCAGCACGCCCTCATCAATCTTCGCCGGTGAGGTCTCGTTGGCGGCGTCAACTACAAAATCAAATGGCGATAACGCCGCCTCGGCGACTGATGCATCATTCGGCAACGCAACGTCAGCAGCTTCGGTGAAGCTAGCCACCGGTTTGACCGACGTAGACTCCCCGGCGCGCGCATCCGCCTGAAGCGATTCACGCATCGCGATTAACGAGGCGACAACGTCCGGGCGAGGCGGTGGATACTCGTGCTCGTGCGCGTGAAGCGAAAGCACCATCGCGCTCACCACGTCGACGCCTTCGCGCGTCGCCTCGATTCGCGCTTGGTCCCAATGTGGCGTCAACTCAATGACATCTGCCAGCCACTTTTCCAAGGCAAACGCCACCTCGGCAATCGACACAAATCCAGTGGTTCGCGAGGAGCTTGTCAGCGTATGCGCGGCGCGCATGAACTCATAAGAAATCGGACCCAGCGGGTTGGCCTCAACCGCCGACATTTCTCGTCCAAGGGTGTCAATATGGGTAGTTGCCTCACCGAGATAAACTTCAAACAATGGTGCGGGCAGGGCGACGTGACCGATCAAAACTTCACGCGAGTCCTCGGTTGCTGGTGCGTCCGGCGACAGATCGATTGCAGAGGACGGTTGTTCAGGTACCGGTAGCGACGGCAGTTCCGCAAACAGCTGATCGTCGGCCAATTCTCTAGGCAGCGCCTCAATGGTCGACTCGGTGGATAGCGGCGATTTTCCATCAGCCGGTCGTTCGGATTCGTCGCTCAATATCAGGTCAAGCGACCACTCTCCGAAAACATCTGTCGGTGTGGCCTGCGGCTCAACAATCGCGCCGGGCATGTCGGTGCGCGCCACCGGCGCCGATCCGGCGTCGACGACAGCCACTTCAACGGGTTCCCGATTGTTCTTTAGCAATTCACATAAATCGGTGATCTGTGTGCCGTCAATGACGGCGGTTCCCGATGCCTGTAGGGAGGCTACCCAAGCTGAAAAAGAGTTCGAAGCGTCTCCGAGCAACTTCATCAAACCGTCGGTCAAAGGTTTTTCTTCCTTTAACCACTTGTTCATCACCTGTTCACAGCTCCATGCGACCTCACCCAGATCCGATAATCCGACCATGCGTCCGGAGCCCTTCAGCGTGTGAAAGCCGCGGCGGATGGTGGCGAGTGCTTCACGATCGTGGGGGAATTGGCGCACGACCTCAAGGCTTGCACGTACAGTTGCAACAACTTCCGCAGCTTCCTCGAGGAATACTTCGAGCAGCTCCTGATCCACATCGGCAGCAGGCGCGTCGAGCAGCTGCACAACCTGCTGCGTTGGTGCCTCGACCGGTTTTGTTGGCGCAATGTTGGCAAACGCATTGACAAACGCATCATCAAGAGCACGAGCTCTCTCGCTCTGCGGTAACGCCGTATCTGCATCGATGGCAGCGAGAGTTAATGCTGAAGATTTTGCTGTGTCTACATCGCCGATAACTTCGGCGTTTTCTTTCAATTCCAACACCGCGTCTCGCAATTGTTCCGTCGGCACCAAGGCCTCCGGTTGCTGTTTCCAGTCCGAAAGCAACGCGTACACCTTCTGTTTGTCGATCTCTACGTCGCTGGACGAAACAGGTGACGACAGCGGTGATTTCAACAAGCCGTGCTCGGCTTCCGGCGGTTTCTCCGCAAGTCCAAAACGGATGAGCGCCGGTAGTAGCAGAGAGCGCGGGTCGGCGGAATTTTGCTGTAACGCCGACACAAAGAGCCCCAGTGCTGACACACCTTCGGCAACCGTTTCCGCTTCATCACCAGCACCCTTAACTGCGCCCGAGGCAAATTGGGCCACTCGCTCCCGTAACATGAGATTCAGCGCTGCGGCCTCGTCAAGCTCAAGGATGGCCAACGCACCTTGCACCTGAGAGAAAAGAGGGGATAAGGTTGCCAAGTCGGCTGTTTTCAACGGGTCGCGGAAAAAAGCGTCCAGTGTGCTTTCTATGGTGGACAGGTTTACCTGAACTTCCTGGCCCACTTGGAATATCAACAAACGTTCTTGCGCACGTTTGCTGAAGTCATCCATCATCGCGCCAGCGGAAGGATCGATGTCGGGCAATGCGCGCCCGGACATTGCGCTCTTGATCCGAGAAATTACCGCTTGGCTCTGGGTTGTGAAGTCGCCGGAAAGGCGAAAGAAGTTTTCCAACGATGATTCCACAAACAGCAAGGCAGATGCGACTTCGAGGGCTTGAAGTTCATTGGCTGGCTGCCCAGTTTTTTTCAGATGCGGGCCAATCAGACCCAACACTCGCAGTAGTTCCGCCATCCCATGATTCGGGAGAGATTGTGCAGCTTTTGCCAGCGCCTCGCCCTGCTGGACAAGCGACTCCAGCGCCGCGCGGTTGCCGCTAGTAAGCTTTAGCCAACTGTCCTTTAACGCCTGCAGTTGGTCCCTAAGAGAACGGACCAACACTTTAGCCGACTCGTCGGACGACACATCGAGCTCCGGCGCGGCTGCGAGCAATTCATCCAATCGATACAACACGCGGACGGATCGCACTCGCTCGGTCGTCGCAGAAGAATGGCCAATCACCAATAGCAAGTCTCGGAACAACCGCTCCGGAACCTTCTGTATTCCATCAATAAGCAGCTTGATCTGTTGATCAATTTTGCCAAACAACTGCACGGCCAAGGTGCCAGACTGCGCCGGGTCGGCCTCCACTGCGTCAAAAAATGCGCTGACGGTATACCAGAATGCGCGCGCAGGCGAGGTCACTTGCAACGCCTCTATAGCGAGTGTCGCGCTGCGCATATCTCGTGCCCCCGCAACTGGGTTCTTCTCTCTCAACAACTTCAGCAGACCAGTTTGGTAAAGGCTACGCTTCTGCTTAAGGCTCTCAGCCAGCATATCACCACGAGGTAAAGTGACTGTGTTCTCCGACATGGGCACAACAACATCAAGATCCGGCGAGAACAAATCACTTGGCGTCGCCGTGCTCGCGGCTCGAGCGCGATTAAGCGCCATGTACATGGAAGCAAGCACCATCGGTCGATCAGGCTCACCAGCCAACAGGCTGTCCAAGTAACTGGAAAGCGATCCGGTGGCTTGTTTGGCGAGCATGGCCCGCTCTTTGACGGCGTCGCGCGTTGACGGATCACCAAGCGTGTCAACCAAGGCTTCTATTTCTTCGGTGAATCGGGTTGCGCCGCCTAGCCCGACCATTGAGAGCGCACCCGTTACCTGATGCAAATGCGTCGAGACGTATTTCAGCGCCTTCGTATCCGTATCATCTATCACCAACCTGTCAAGGTTCATCCTCACTACTGCGAGCGAATGTTCGATCTCAGCCTTGACCCAAGACAGCGGGCCAAGATCGATCGAAAACAAATGAGGATTCCGCGACATGTTCTGCGCTTGGCCCTGATTACAACTTAAAGCCAGACACTGAGGACTTTAGATCCGATGCAACGTCGGCAAGTTCTTGAATCGAAGACGCTGTCTGTTGAGTGCCGGCTGTCGTTTGCCGATTGATTTCGAGAATGTCCTGCATATTTCGCGCCACCTTGTTTGCGGAAGCGGCTTGAGATTGTGTATCTGACGAAATCTTTTGAATCAGCGAGGCAAGGTTGGTTGTCACCGAGTCAATCTCTGAAAGCGCCTGGCCCGCGGCGTCTGACAACTTGGCACCCTCCACCACACCGGCAGTGGATTTTTCCATCGCGACCACGGCATCCTGAGTATCAGCCTGAATGGTCTTGACGATCGCGCCGATTTGTTTGGTCGCCTCGGCTGATCGCTCTGCCAAACGCTGCACTTCTTCCGCAACCACCGAGAAGCCACGACCCGCTTCGCCAGCCGACGCGGCCTGGATCGCCGCATTTAGCGCCAACACGTTGGTTTGCTCGGTAATGTCTGAGATTAGTTCCACAATCTCGCCAATCTCTTGGGACGATTCACCAAGTCGCTTGATTCTCTTGGATGTTTCTTGAATTTGCTCGCGGATATCGTTCATGCCTGCGATTGAGTTTTGTACTGCGAATCGGCCCTTGTCCGACGCCGCCAAGGATCGCAGCGCAACCTTGGAGGACTCTTCGGCGTTCGTTGACACAGTTGAAAGCGTGTTCGCGACGCTGAGCACTTGCTCGGTCGTTGATTGAATTTCCCGGGACTGTTTTTCCGCAGCATCGAGCAACTGAACCGACACGGATTGCGCCTGCTGCGATTTCGCCGATACTTGTGTGGACGCATTATTCACGCCTGTTACCAAGGCGCGAAGCTCATCAATGGTGTAGTTCATCGAGTCGGCGATTGCGCCCGTGATGTCCTCGGTCACCTTTGCGCGTATTGTCAAGTCCCCGTCGGCGAGATCTCCCATTTCATTGAGCAGGCGCAGGATGGCCTCTTGGTTTCGCTTGTTCTCAAGCTCTGACTCCATCGCGCGCTTGCGTTCGGTCACCAGATACAGATATCCCATCAACCCCAGCGACACCAACATTAGCAGGCCGGACACACCCGCAATTACGAGCGGCAGGATGCGATTTTCTGCGGCAAATCCGACCTGAAGTTGTTCGACACTACTCATAAGCTGTTCAGAACCTTGCTGTAATGCGCGTCCGGCCTGGCGTGCAGACACGAGCTTCTGAATATTTTCCAAAATCGGCTTGATGTTTTCTTCAAATGCGGAAAATGCCTCACGCAGCCTAACCACACGCGCACGGTTTTCTCCCGTGACCGCAGAGACGCCGATGACATCTGAACCGGTCTCCAGCGCCTTTACTAACTCACGGAAGTCGTTGGTATCTTTACCCATCAGAAATGGCACTTCGGGATTAATCACATCTGCGCCCAAAATTTCGGCCGCTCCGCGCGCCAGTCGTTCCGCGAGGTACGTCAGGCGATTTACCTTCAACACCTGCGCCGGGTTGATCCCACTTTGTTGTAAGACCGCAGTTAGTTGCTGGGAAAGACCGGCCAATTCCTCAGCAACGGATCGAACCTGCTCGACATTTCGGCCTAAGTTGGTTAAGTCTTTCTGCGCGGCGAGGATTGAGGTGGCGGAGTTGGATGCTTCCTGATACCGCTTGGTCAGCTCCGTTAAACGGGAAGTCAATTCCTCCGATATTCGCGCTGAGGGGACAGTGCTGTTAAATGCGAAACCGCCTGAGTTCAGGACGTCCAAGTACTTCTGAAATTCGTCCCGGCTATCCTGTAGCTGCGCAAATGACGCCAACTCCCCCCGTGCGCCAAGACCTCCTGACTTCGCCAATCGTTGAGTATGGAATTGTAGTTGCGAGGCAATGTTTGTGTAGGTCGAAATGTTTCTACTGTGGTAATCGTCCAGCGCAATGGCACCCAACATCAAGGCAAAGAACAAGCCTGCGAGCGTTCCAAGAACCTGGAACTGGGTCTGCATCGGGAACTTGCCGATCAGCGGCAAAACAGACGCCATGCGCTCCGATCTGGGTTTTGCCACTTTGTTTGCCGCTACAGTGGCGGCAATTTTTTGTGTCTGATTACCGACGGCGAGGCTGGAGGTGGACTCTGGCTCGTCTTTGACGATCTGACTAGCGGTGTCCAATGGCACACCCGCCGACTTATTCTTACCACCCAATAACTTGGCAAAGAAGCCGTCGGGCGCTGGTTTAGATGGCGCGCCGCCTCCCGGTGCGGTGGTGCTTTTGGGAGCGAGGGTTTTGTCATTACCCTTCAAAATGGAAGGAGTTGGTAATTTGAATGCCATATGAATTTCTCCGAACCGAAATTACAACCAACTACAAATAGAGACGTTTGGACAAACTCGTGCCGCAGTATCGCTTGGAAGCTATTGCGCGCACTGTCAAAATGCTCACACCCTCGCGACCGCTTGCAGCGATGAAACCTCAAGAAATGCCGCGCTCTTGGCCAGCACTGCAACATCCAATTCAAACCACTGCACACCATTGGGATCACGGTACTGCGCCTTCACCCATGGTCGCATAGCATGGCTAGCATCTACGCGCTCGAATGACTCCGGATTACGCAATCCCAACATCCGATTGACCATGATGCCCGATGCCTCCAAAAATCTGTCACTAAGCAGCACCACACACCGCTCCGCACTCTGTGCGGTCGCCGCCCCCCCCTGAAAAGCTGAGAAGTCCGCGACTGCGAACAGCTTACCTCGGACGTTGGCAACACCTTGAAACCAGTGCTTCGTTTGCGGCACCGAAACAAAAGCTGGCACGGGGATTACCTCTGCAACGTCGGCCAGCGAAACCAACCAATTTTCTTCGCCAACCTGAAAGCCGAGTTTTGACGCGAACGTGCGCAACTTGGACGTATCGCGCAAGCGCTCCGCCACGCTGCGCTGAAATTCCCGTAGGTTGGATTTGCTGGCCATCTGCGACGGTGTCTAGCCCAAGGCCTTAATCTTGGCAATCAAATCTGCCGCACTCACCGGCTTCACAAGGTAATCCTTCGCGCCCTGTCGCATTCCCCAGATCTTGTCGGTTTCCTGATCTTTGGTTGTACATATAAACACCGGGATGTGCTTAGTTGTTTCTTCTCTTGTGATGGCTCGTGTTGCTTGGAATCCGTTTAGCCCCGGCATCACCACATCCATCAACACCAAATCTGGCTGGTCGCGCTTGGCAGCTTCTACCCCCTCCTCCCCGCTTGCCGCCTGTATAACGGAGAAACCCGCCTTCGTGAGAATCCCTTCAAGGAAAGTGCGCTCAGTTGGGGAATCGTCTACAACCAATATTGTCTTTACGACCATGATCAATGCTCCATTTTTGCTTTTCAAATAATGTTTTCGGCGCTAGTACGCAGATGCGTCTGGCGCACGCAAAATCTCATGTCATGCTCTGCGCGGCACCGGTTACGGCGAGATGGGTCTCCACTGCTTTTAACAGGCTGTCCTTTGAGAATGGCTTTGTCAGATATTCGTCTGACCCAACCATGCGGCCTCGCGCCCTATCAAACAGGCTGTCTTTGGAGGACAGCATAATGACCGGGATTGATCTATGTCTACCGTTTTTCTTAATCAGTGCACAGGTTTGGTAGCCATCGAGGCGCGGCATCATGATGTCGACAAAAATCACATCCGGCTGGTGGTCGGCGATCTTCGACAGCGCATCGAAACCATTTTCCGCAAGGATGACTTTGCAGCCAGCCTGCATCAGAAAAATTTCGGCGCTGCGGCGGATGGTGTTTGAATCATCAATCACCATCACGCGCGTACCCGATATTGACCTTGTCTCAACCACTCGTGCGCTTTCAGGTTGTACAGTCGAAAAATGAACTTTGATCTCGCGTCAGAAACGCAAACTACGCGATTTTATTTTAACAACGGTCAACGTCTTTGAATCATTATGGCCTAAAGACGACAGTTTGTTTTTTTGCGGATGGCCTTGCGCTAGGCGAACCATTTTGGCCGGTTGCTTGAGTTAGATTTCGACCATCTCGAAGTCTTCCTTTCGAGCGCCGCACTCGGGGCACGCCCAGCCTACCGGTACGTCCTCCCATGCAGTTCCCGGTGCAATACCGTCATCAGGCAAGCCTTCCGCCTCGTTATAAATCCAGCCACACACGAGGCACATCCATGCTTTGTTTGTTATCGTAGTTGTCGTCATGTTTTGTCGGGAATTTGCGGGTTAGATGGAAACAAAGAAGCTGGGAATGTGCGCTAGATGGCAGGGCCACCTGAACACGCACGGTGGTAGCCATGGGATCCCCATACATCCGACGCTACAGTACAATACGCAGCGACATGACGCAGCAGAGGCTCCAGCAGCGCAAATCGGTGCTACCCTTCACGGGTTCGCGCCGAGGCAACAATTGTACCCAATCGACACCAAATCTTGTCGACTGACTCTTGTAATGGCCCTTATTTGGATCTGACATGTCAGACGTTCAGCGATCACTACCAGCGGTTTTGACCTTTGCGGCAACAGACCCGTCCGGCGGCGCAGGGTTGCAGGCCGATTTGCTCACGTTTGCCAGTATGGGTTGCCATCCACTTTCCGTGGTCACCGCGATCACCGTGCAAGACACTTCCGGCGTTGAAGGGGTGTTATCGATTGACTCGGGCTGGGTGTCGGATCAAGCTCGTGCGATCCTCGAGGACATACCCATCGCGGCTTTCAAGATCGGCGTCATGGGGAGCGTCGAGAACATCGCGGCGATTGCTGAAATTGTGTCTGACTATCCTGAGATTCCATTGGTTTTTGATCCCGTGCTCGCCTCGGCGCGAGGTGATGAGTTCGCGTCTGAGGAAGCCATTGACGCTATTCGAGAAATGATCATTCCACAAACAACGGTGATCACGCCGAATTCTCTTGAGCTGCTTCGCTTGACCCTTGGGGAGGATGAAGAGGGGCTACCTGCCGAACGGTTGGCGCGACGGCTGACAGACCTCGGTGCCGAGTATGTGTTGGTAACGGGCACGCACGAGTCTACCTTGGAAGTTATCAACATACTTTATGGCGAAGGCGGCACCAGGCGTACTGACCGCTGGCAGCGACTGCCGGGCAGCTACCACGGCTCAGGTTGCACGTTAGCATCAGCGATTGCGGCTACGATTTCGCGGGGTCTGGATATTGAAGAGGCAGTGCGCGAAGCACAGGACTACACTTGGCATGCCCTCAAGTTTGGCTTTCGCCCCGGGATGGGGCAATTCATCCCTGACAGAATGTTCTGGGCACGGGATGACGAGAGTGATGCGGAAAGCAATGAAGCAGCCGACCACGGCAAAGCGATGGGCCGGGTGGATATAGAAACAGAAACGACCGAATCGACGTCTAGACCAGCCGGAGCAGATGGCTCTGGGGCGCGACACTAGCTTGGCCGGGCCGAAGTTGACCATCGCGCATTGCATCGAGGGTGTCTACGCGATTACACCTGACAACTTGGATTCTGAAACATTGCTTAGCCGGTCAAGGGCAATGTTGGAAGCGGGTGTGCGCACGATTCAGTATCGTCGGAAAATCACGCCCCCGATTGCACAGCTGATTGAGGCTCAGGCGTTACAAGCGCTCAGTTCCAGTTATGGTGCGCGCTTGATCGTCAACGACAATTTGACACTTGCGCTGCAAGTCCGCGCGGCAGGTGTTCATTGGGGACTAGACGACATTGACGCTTGTAGCGTGGAATCACTTGCCCACGAAATCAATGTCGCGCGGGCCGAGGCCGCCAAGGCTGGCCTTACCGCCCCCTTGATCGTTGGCATTTCTTGTTACGGCGACGACGCTCGAGCCGAGATAGCCACGCGTGCGGGGGCAAGCTATGTTGCGTTTGGCTGCATGTTTCCGTCATCGACCAAACCGTTGGCGCCCGCAGCCCCGGTGTCGGTGATCACCCGCACCAAACAGAAGATCGGCATACCCGTTGTCGCGATTGGCGGAATCACAGGAGATAATGTCAACATCGTCATTGAAGCCGGGGTTGATGCGGTGGCGGTCGTCTCAGATCTATACTCGGTACCGGACAACAGTCAGATTGCCGAGCGGGTTAAGTTGTTCGAGGCCTTGTTCCAAGCGCGTAATACGACTAATAAAGAGAATGAGTGACATGTTCGAGCAAAGCAAGGTGCTCTTCGAAAAATCCCAGCGGGTTATTCCGGGCGGCGTTAATTCGCCTGTTCGCGCTTTCCGCTCCGTCGGTGGTACGCCAGTTTTTTTCCGCAAGGCCAATGGAGCCTACTTGTGGGATGTTGACGGAAATCATTACATTGACTATGTTGGATCTTGGGGGCCGGCAATTCTTGGCCACGCGCACCCGGATGTGGTGGCCGCAGTTCAAGCAAAGGCGGTTGACGGGCTGAGTTTTGGCGCGCCGACTGAGGCAGAGTTTCTCATGGCCGAAAGACTATGTGATCTCGTACCTTCACTTGAACAGGTGAGACTCGTCAGTTCTGGTACTGAAGCGACGATGAGTGCAATCCGCCTCGCCCGGGGTGCCACCGGTCGAAAAAAACTGATCAAATTTGAGGGCTGTTACCATGGACATGCCGATGCGCTGTTGGTCAAGGCGGGTTCCGGCGCGCTGACCTTTGGGAATCCGAGCTCGGCTGGCGTCCCGCCTGAGGTGGCGGCGGACACCATCGTACTCGGGTATAACAATCTCCCGGAGCTGGAATTCACTTTCGCCGAGCTTGGCAGTGAAATCGCCTGTGTCATCATCGAGCCGATTGCTGGCAATATGAATTTTGTTGTGCCCGATGTCGCGTATTTGCAAACACTTCGTTCGCTTTGCACCAAACACGGCGCAATATTGATTTTTGATGAAGTCATGACGGGGTTTCGCGTGGGGCTGCGCGGTGTGCAGGGGCACTTCGGGATCAAACCGGATCTGACCACGTTAGGGAAGGTCATTGGCGGCGGTATGCCGATGGGCGCATTTGGCGGTCGTCGAGATTTGATGGCGCAGATGGCACCACTTGGTGGCGTTTACCAGGCCGGGACGCTTTCGGGCAACCCGGTTTCGGTTGCGGCGGGCCTGAAAACCCTAGAGCTCATCGCACGACCCGGTTTTTTTGAAGAATTGTCGGCAACCACCACACAATTGTGCGAGGGGCTCACTGCGGTCGCGCGAGCTGCAGGCCAGACCTTCTGTGCAGCAAGCGTGGGAGGAATGTTTGGCATGTTTTTTTCCTCCTTCCCGCCGGCTTCATACGCTGAAGTCATGAGCTCGGATCGCGAGCAATTCAACCGTTTCTTTCACGGCATGTTGGCGCGTGGTGTTTACCTCGCACCATCGGCTTTCGAGGCAGGATTTGTGTCGAAGGCGCACACGGCCAGAGATATTGCCGACACAATTTCCCGCGCCGACGAAACGTTCCGCGATCTCGCCAAAAACTGAGGACGAGAAATATGTTGGCGTCACAGACAAGTGAGCAATCGCTCGTTAATCATCTTGAGGCACGTCTGGCCAACAGTGAAGTCGAACGTGCGCTGGGGGGCTTTGCGCTGCTGTTGATCAGATTTCGCGATCACGATGACCATTTCCTCTCGCTTGAGGCTGCGGATACAACCAGCCTGCTCGCGGCCATTTGCGCCCGCATCAGAAAAACACTCCGCGACGGTGACTTCCTCGCACAACTTGACGACAGAACATTTGCCGTTGTGATTCCACAAGTCTCGGATCGCGCGAACGCCGAGAAAATCGTTAAAAAGCTGGCGGCGGCGTTTGCACTTCCGGTCGGTTCCGCCGATAACGGTCAGGGACTTGTTTTGTCACCAAAAATTACCGTTAGCCTCTATCCGTCTGACGGCACGACACAGCAATCCCTGATTGCGTGTGCAGAGGAGGCAATGTAGGCAGTAGGCGAACGTGTCGCCATGGGCAGATTTGAAAATGCTGCTTCGTGAACAGCGGCATTTTTTAGAACTTCTCCGCAGGTGCCATCAACGGGTGCGCATTCCTGCCATGTATTCAGCTAGCGCAATCAAATCGCTTTCTTTTAGGCGCGCCGCGATCGCGTTCATCTGCGCATTCTTGCGCTCGCCGTTTGCGTAGGCCTTTAGCTGCGCCAGTGTGTACTCTTGCCATTGACCGCTAACGCGCGGGTAGATAGCAGGAATCCCGGCACCCGACCCGCCGTGACAACTCGCACACGCCGGAACTTTTGCCTCGACAATACCGACGCGGTAGATGTGCTGGCCGCGTTCCGCTTTTTTCATGTCAATGGCGACCGCCTGGCTGTTACCGCGCTGTGCGAAGTAGTAGTCGCCAACTGCTTTCATGTCTTCCGGCGTAAGTCCAGCGGACATGCCCTGCATAATTGCATTCACACGCTTTCCAGACTTGTAGTACTCTAACTGCTTGGCGATATACTCTGCTGGCATGCCTGCAAGATTAGGATTTGCTGGGATTGGACTGTTGCCGTCTACGCCATGACAGGCAAGACAGACTGAACCCGCGATTTGTTTGCCGCGCTCTAGTCGCTCTGCGTAAGTCGGGGCGGCTGGTTTTGCGGCAGCGCTGGTCGGCCCAGTCGTAGATGTCGCCGCAGCGGCAACGTTCAGGCTTGCTCCGCACACAATCAGTGCGGCAATCCACATCTTCTTCATCGTTCATCCTTGTTTTGCTGCCGTTGCGGTATATCCAGAGCCGCCCAGCCCAACCGGCATCACTCAAGACATTCCAATATTCACTTATTTTAGCTGATCGCAGTTAAAGAGAAAACCATATCAGGCCCGCTTTGAAACTGTTTGCCAACGTTGTCTATACCGCTTCTGCCCACGATCTTGCCCAACTGCCACCAGACGTGGGTGCAGAAATCGCGTTCGTCGGGCGCTCAAATGCTGGCAAGTCTTCAGCAATTAATACTCTCGCCAACCATAACCGCTTGGCGTTTGTATCCAAGACGCCCGGGCGCACGCAGTTGATCAATTTTTTCTCACTTGGTAACGGAAATTCACTGGTGGATTTGCCCGGTTATGGCTATGCCAAGGTGCCTCCTGCGGTAAAGGCGCATTGGGAGCAAACGCTGGCAGACTATGTCTCAGGTCGCGAAGCACTACGCGGTCTTGTACTGATCATGGACGCGCGCCACCCGTTGCGACCGGCTGACGAGCGCCTGTTGGATTGGTACGCCCCAACCGGCAAACCGGTTCATTGTTTACTGACCAAGGCCGATAAGCTCACCCGCAACGAGCAAGCCAATACACTACGTCAGGTGAGAGATGCGCTCCGTCTCCAGCAACGCAATGCAACTGCGCAGCTGTTCTCGGCTTTGAAGAAGTCCGGGGTTGACGAGGCTGAGGGACGCATTTCTGACATGCTGTACGGGACTAAAGCCCCGCACTAGGAGGGCGCTTTGCGAAAGCAACCCACGTACTTGGCTCTCGCAACTGCAAATAAAAGGGGGCATAGGTAAAGGGGAGAACCTATGCCCCGAAGCCTTCTTGAAAAGGCCCCGCTCAGGGAGGGAAAGCGGGGAAGCGCGAACGCTTCATTGAAATAGATGCGTTAGATCGGCAAAAGTTCAAGCCCCGCGCGCGTCTTGGTTTCAGCCGCAGACAAACAATGCCCGCCGCATTGGTCCAGTAAAGTTCAGCGCATAATCGTCAAACCTGTCTATTTTTCGACCAACCCACGTTATGAATATTGGACAATTTCCTCAACGGCGTATGCGGCGCCTTCGCCGCACCGGCTTCCTGCGTGACATGGTGCGCGAGTCGGTACTCACCCCCGCAGATTTCATCTACCCAGTTTTTGTGTTGGCGGGAGAAGGGCGACGGGAAAAGGTTACCTCGATGCCCGGTGTTGAACGGCTGTCTTTAGACCAGCTGCTGCCCGTTTGCGAGGACGCCCAAGCATTAGGCATTCCTGCCATCGCATTGTTTCCCGTAATCGAAACATCGCTGAAGACTGCTGGAGGCGAGGAAGCGTTCAACCCAAATGGCCTCGTACCAACGGTCGTGCGCGCGTTGAAAAAGCGCTTTCCTGACTTGGGCGTGATCACTGACATTGCCTTGGACCCGTACACCATCCACGGCCAAGATGGCGTTATCGACGAGACCGGCTACATCCTCAATGACCAAACCAACGCCATCTTGCAAAAGCAGGCAGTGTCACATGCCGAAGCAGGGGTCGATATTGTTGCGCCGTCGGACATGATGGATGGGCGCATCGGCCAAATCCGCCAAGCGCTGGACGCCGCAGGGCATATCCACACATCAATCATGGCGTACTCTGCCAAGTATGCGAGCGCCTACTACGGGCCGTTTCGTGATGCCGTGGGCTCATCCACCAACCTCGGCAAATCCGATAAAAAGAATTACCAGATGGACCCGGCAAACTCGGATGAGGCGATACGCGAAATTGCACTCGATCTGCAAGAAGGCGCCGACATGGTGATGGTAAAACCGGGGATGCCATATCTGGACATCGTGCGGCGGGCGAAGGATACCTTCGCGGCACCGACATTTGTCTACCAAGTGTCGGGTGAATACGCCATGCTGAAAGCGGCTTGCCAAAACGGATGGCTCGACCACGACAGCGTCATGATGGAGTCGCTGCTGTCGTTCAAGCGCGCCGGGGCAGAAGGCATCCTGACTTACTTTGCCCTGGATGCTGCAAGGTTGTTGGCCAAGGGACGCTAGGAGTGCGCCAGCACCTGGCGGCAGTGGCCCTTCTGGTAAGCGATTACGACGAAGCGATTGCTTGCTACACGTCAAAGCTGGGCTTTGAACTGCTCGAAGATACCGATCTTTCCGCCACCCAACCGGGAAAACGCTGGGTACGCGTGCGGCCGCGCGGCGCGACGGAAACATCATTTTTGTTGGCCCGCGCGGTGTCAACCGAA
>JBIIYQ010000146.1:0-7030 GCA_044346745.1 Usitatibacteraceae bacterium
CGACTGATCTCTTCTCGAACCGATAGGTTCATCGTCTTGTAACAACCCGACTTGCTTTCCATCGCAACACTCCTTTGTAGACTTCACAATATTGTGTTGCACTAATTATTTGAAACCGCCGTAGATTTGTTGAAACCCTAGCAAGGACGGGCTTTTTCAAGCCTTTTTGCCCGAAAACACCCGTCCTTAATGGGGTTTGTGTTTCTGAAGAACACCGCTTCATGCCGACCTCGGAAAGTGGCAACGCACCGCATGCGCCGGGACCGGCGACGCCAGCGCCGGCATATCTTCACAAACCGCGGCGCGATAGTCGCAGCGATCACGAAACGCACATCCGCTACCAATAGCAAGCAAAGATGGTGTCATGCCGCGGATTTGTTTCAGCGGTTGTCCGCGCACGTTCGACGACGGCACCGAACTCAGCAGACCGTTTGTGTAGGGATGCATGGGGCGATCCAGCACTTGCGCGACACTACCCGTCTCGACAATCTTGCCTGCGTACATCACGGCAATATCGTCGGCGAGTCCGGCAACAACCGAAAGGTCGTGCGTAATCCAAATGAGTGCGGTACCCGATTCGCGACACAGCTTCTGCATCTCAAAAAGTATCTGCCCTTGGATGGTGACGTCGAGCGCCGTGGTTGGCTCATCGGCGATGATCACGTCAGGCTTGTTCAGTAACGCAATGGCGATCGCCACACGCTGGCGCATCCCCCCGGAAAATTGATGTGGATAGGCTTGCAGTCGTTCGTCCGGCGAGGGGATGCCAACACGCGCCAGCGCCTCACGACAGCGTTCCAGCGCGGATTGGCGGCTAACTTTCTGATGTGCATCAATGGCCTCAAGCATCTGCGTATCGATTCGCAACACCGGATTGAGCGTCATCATCGGGTCTTGAAAAATCATGGCGATACGATTGCCGCGTAGCGAGCGCCATGCAACGTCATCGTAACCGGTGACATCCACACCGTTCAGACGAATCCGGCCGTCGACCACCCGACCAGGTGCGTCAATCAAACCCATCATTGAATAACCCGTCATCGACTTGCCTGAACCAGACTCGCCCACCAGGCCCAATACCTTGCCGCGCGAAATCGAAAACGAGACGCCGTCGACCGCTTTGACCACACCCGCCTTGGTAAAAAAATGCGTATGCAAGTTTTCGACTTCGAGAATGGCGCTCATTTTTTGAGCCTCGGATTCAGCACATCGCGCAACTGATCGGCAACCAGATTGATCGCCATGATGGTGATGAGCAGCGCCAGCCCCGGATAAAACGAAATCCAGTATTTGCCGCTCATCAAATACGTGAAGCCATTGGAGATCAGCAGGCCGAGTGAAGGCTCGGTGATCGGCATGCCAAGCCCCAAAAACGACAGGGTCGCTTCGAGAGAAATTGCGTGCGCCACCTGTACCGTTGCCACCACGATCAGCGGCGGCAGGCAGTTCGGCAGCATATGACGGAACACAATGCGCGGTTTGGACAACGCCAACACCGTGGCCGCTTCCACGTATTCCTTTTGCCGTTCAATCAACGCCGACGCTCGGACGGTTCGCGCGTAATACGCCCACTGCACCGCCACCAAGGCAATGATGACCTTGTCCACCCCCTGACCAAACACCGCGAGCAAAATCAGCGCAATCAAGATCGATGGAAACGAAAGTTGGATATCAACAATACGCATGATGAGCGTGTCGACCCAGCCACCGAAGTAGGCGGCCAACATGCCGAACACCAGACCGAGTCCGAGCGCGAACAAGGTGGACATCACACCAACACTTAACGAGATACGTAACCCGTAGAAAATGCCCGACAACATGTCGCGGCCTTGATCATCAGTGCCGAGCAAATAGGTCTTGCCGCCCATTGATTGTTCACCCGGTGCAAGTTTGCCGTCGAGCACATCGAGCTGCGCCAGATCATATGGGTTTTGCGGCGCCAACAGTGGTGCCGCAACGGCAATCACCATAACAATAATTAGCACCGCCAGCCCAAGTAGAGCAAGGCGGGACTCGGCAAACTCCCGCCAGAAGCGTCCGAAAGGGGTCTGCACCGGCGGCGGGGGTTGTATCGATGTCTGTGGCTCAGCCATCAGTGTCCTCCGCCGCTGGATTGGCCCAGCCGCACACGCGGATCGAGCATTGAATACACAAGGTCGACAATGAAGTTGATCGCGATGAACAACGTCACGATCACCATCAGGTAAGCGACGATCACGGGCCGGTCGAGCTGGTTGATCGAGTCGATCAGCAGCTTCCCGGTACCCGGCCAGGCGAAGATTGATTCCGTCACGATGGCAAACGCAATTACCGAACCGAACTCCAGACCGATCACGGTCACAATCGGAATCATGATGTTCTTCAGAATATGCACGCCAATCACGCGGCTCTGGGACAATCCTTTCGCCCTTGCGAACTTGACGTAATCTTGCAGCACCGCCTCTCGCACCTGCGCACGAGTGAGCCGGATCAACAGCGAAAGCTTGAACAGGGCGAGATTAAACGCGGGCAAAAACAAATGCGACAGTCCATCCCAAGTCAAAAAACTCACCGGCACGCCGAACAACAAAGTCGTCTCGCCGCGACCATTTGACGGCAGCCACCCCAACTGCACGGCAAAAAACATAATCAGCACCAGCCCCACCCAGAAGGTCGGTAGCGAGAAGCCGACGATGGAGAACGCCATGATGCTGCGGCCGACCAAGCTATCGGGCCGAAGACCGGCCACCAGCCCGAGTGGGATGCCGATTGCAACCGCGATCAACATGGCAAATAACGCCAGTTCAATCGTGGCGGGCATCTTAGACAAAATCAATTCGAGTGCCGGCACGCCGAACACAAACGAACGCCCCAAATCCCCACTCGCCGCGCCTTTAAGGAACGTCCAATATTGTTCGTACAGCGGACGATCTAATCCCAGCGCCGCAGTTGCCCGCACTCGCTCGACTTCGTCCGCCTGCGGGTTGACCAGCAGATCAATCGGATTGCCGATCGCAAACACACCCAAGAAGACGATACACGACATGGCGATCAGCACCAGAAAGGACTGACCAAAGCGGCGGAGGAAGTAATTGAACATGGATTAGTGCACTACCCGATCAGGCGTCATGCCGTTGGGATGGGGCGCGCAGTTTGTTTGGCTATTTGGCAGGCTTTAATCCCATCGCCAGTGTGTACTGGTCGGTTCGCGCAGCATACTTGAGCCCCTTGGTTGTGGCCCATGTCGAGAACTCGTAGTGCAACGGAATCAGCCCAACATCTCCCATCACCATCTCAGCCGCTTTGATGATCATCGCTTCGCGCTTCTTCTCATCCATCGTCACCAACGCATCCGACAAGACTTTATCGAACTCCGCGTTTGAGTAACGACCCCGGTTGGTCACACCCATGCCCTTTGCGGTGTCATGCGTGGCAAGCAGCGAGCGCATCGCGGAGCCCTGCTCACCCGATTCCGTTCCCCAGCCCAACAACATAAACCCAAACTCCAGCTTGGTCGCGCGCGTGAAATAAACCGACGACGGCATCGTCTCAACTTTGATATCTAAACCGATGCGGGTATACATCTGCGCGAGCGCCTGCGCAATGTTGGCGTCGTTGATATAGCGGTTGTTCGGGCCGTGAATGGTCATCGCAAAACCGTTTGGGTACCCGGCTTCAGCAAGTAGTTTTTTAGCACCCTCCGGATCAAATTTTGCCGGTTTGAGTTTTTTGCTGGTGCCGAAAAAAATCTCTGGCAGCAATTGCCCAGCCGCTTGGGCCTTGCCTTCCATCACACGCGACACAATCGCATCACGATTCACCGCCATCGACAACGCCTTGCGGACCCGCACATCGCGGAACGGATTTTTCTCGAGCGGCTTGCCATCTTTGGCGGTGACAAACGGCGGCGACTTCTCGGTGCTCTGGTTGAGGTGTACGTAGATGACGCGATTGGAAATCTTGTCGACCAGGTTGTACTTCGTGTCCTTCGCGAGCTTGGTGATATCGGCGGTGGGGACTGTCTCAATCATTTGGACGTCGCCAGACAGCAGCGCTGCAACTCGTGCAGCCGGATTGGTGAGCATCTTGAAGGTCACCACATCCCACGGCTCTTCGCCGCCCCAGTAGCCGTAGTTGGCCTTTAGCACCACCCGCTGGTTGGGGACGTACTCCTGAAACTTGTAAGGACCGGTGCCAATCGCTGCCTTGCCCGAGTTGTAATCTTCCGTCGTCGCCTTCTCTCCCACTTTTTTGGAGATGATACGGACCACCGCGAGATCAGACGGCAGCAGAACATTAGCGGAAGTCGTTTTGACGAGAACTGTGTGTGAATCCACAATTTTTATGTCTGCAATGGAGCGCGTGAAGGTGGCGAACGATGAGGGACTATTCGGCACATTGGGCGCACGCTTGATGGTGAAGGCCACATCTTCAGCGGTAAACGGCGAGCCGTCATGAAAACGCACATTTTTTCTGAGTTTGAACTCCCACGTTAGGTCGTCGAGCGCTTTCCAAGAGGTTGCCAGACCAGGTACCAGCTTCTGATTTTCGTCGATGTGTACCAACGATTCAAACACGTGGCGCACCAGACTATTGTTAGGGCCTACGTTGTGATAGTGCGGATCCATCGAGGTAATGGCAGCTTGCAGGCCAATCGAAACCTCGCGGGTTTTGGTTTGGGCGAGGCCAGAGGTGATTGGCAGGGCTAGTAGAAGCAAACTGCTGACCACAGCGCATAGTGTTTCTTTTGCCGAACGATGGACTACGGATGTCATGATAGGTATCCTGTTTTATTGACGGTCGAATGCGAATTCTCAGGATCGGAAATGATAGCTGAATTGACCCTTAAGCTGGTTTTACTAGACTACCAAGGCAGACAACTGAATGTCGATGATTGACAACTTCGAAGCCATGCTGGCGCAGGGAAAAGATACCCCGCTGCTCCGCTTTTCCTTGGGCAATTCGTACATGATGGCTGGCGAGCCCGCATCCGCCGTCGCACATCTACAGGCAGCGGTTGTGCATGACCCCAAATACTCCGCAGCTTGGAAACTCCTTGGTAAGGCGTTGGCTGCGACCGGGGAAACAATTGCTGCGGCAAACGCTTATGCAAAGGGCATATCCGCAGCCGAAGCCAAGGGCGATAAACAAGCGGCCAAGGAAATGTCGGTATTCCTAAAGCGGTTACAACGAACTCAGTGAAGCCAGCCTCTCGCCTCGGGCTGCTAACAAATACGACGGTATGACCCGGTCGTATAACGACAGCTTTCCACTCGTTGATGCAATTGAAGCACCGTACAATGTGGCCATACGAGCCGTCGTTCCCTCCAGTCCTCCAGTTGCGTCTTTTTTTGAAAAAAAGTCTGTCCGGCGTCTTTGGCCAAAAAAGCGCTCACATGTTGTTAACCCTCCGTCTCGTGCTTTTCTCCTGCCTTGCAATGCTCGCGGGTTGTATCGCAATCGTGCCCATCACCGAGTACGTACAAACCACGACGGGTGGGGTGGTGCATACGTCGAATTGTTTGGGGGCGAAAAGCGTTCGCTACAACATTGACGGCGTGCCGGTGTGGATATCATTGGATCGCGGCATTGGCGATCCTTTGCAATTGTTGATTAGCGATGATGTTTTCGGCAACAACCAGCGGTACACGGGCGCGGTCTAATTCGATGTTTGCGTGCGATGAATTGGCTCGAACTCCGAGCTACTGGGTGTTCGGCAATGCTCGTCCACGAAATGCGAGACCGCAAAACGTAGAGCTACTTTCAATTCGCGGAAGCGCTGGCACGGCTTGTTGACTGGCTAACTTGCATGAAAGTAACATAAACGGTACTATTTGAAATGCTTATGCAAGTTGCAGAGTACATACGCGAAGACGAGTCTGGCCCCTACAGAAAATGATTCGACGGTCTGGAGGCTAACGCCGCCGCAAAGGTTGCAACTGCACTTCTTCGGCTCGAGATGGGAAATACATCGAACGTCAAATGGTTTGACGGCATTGGTGAATATCGTATTGATTGGGGCCCCGGTTATCGAATTTATCTGGCGAAGGACGGGGCGACTCTCGTAGTTCTTTTCGGTGGCGGAACCAAGCGCACCCAGAAGAGAGATGTTGCACAGGCAAAGGCCCTCCATGCTGAATATAAGTTGCGCAAAAAGCTGGGGTTGTCCGACGTCAAATCCAAGCTGAAACTGACAAGAGGAATTGGGTAAAGAACATGGCACTAACCAGAGACTTTAAGAGAACAGTCGTCGAACGTGCTGAGCGTGACCCGGCCTTCGGTAAAGCCTTGCTAGATGAGGCTGTTGCGCTTATGACAAACGGCGAACCTCAGTTGGCAAGGTTAGTTTTGCGTGACCTCGTGAATGCGACGATTGGGTTCGAGGAATTAGCGCAGATAACAGCTAAACCAAGTAAAAGTCTTCATCGGATGCTCTCGGTGCAAGGTAATCCGAGCATGGACAACCTCGCCGCGATATTCGGTGCAGTCCGCAAAGATTTGGACATTAGAAGGTCACCTAGGCCGCGGTGATCGGGACGTGCGCAAAGAGTTGCACGTGCCGTTCACCTTTGCAGAGAACGGCCGAGGCTGTGTAAAAACGCCTTAAGCATAGCGGAACATTTTTGCAGCGTCAGCATCTTATTTGCTGACCAATACATTGTCGCGAGGTGTCCCGATGAAGCGCTTCATTCCAGCGGAAAGTCGAACGCAAACGACACTACTGCCCGAGTCTCTTGACGACTATATTAGCGACGATAATCCAGTACGCGTCGTTGATGTATTCGTCGAAGAGCTGGATTTGGTAAAGCTTGGATTCGAAAGTGCTAAGGCAAGTGTCACTGGCCGCCCCGCCTATCACCCCGCGACGCTGCTCAAGATTTATATCTACGGCTATCTCAATCGCCTGCAATCGAGCCGACGCTTGGAGCGCGAGACCGAGCGTAACCTCGAACTGATCTGGCTCACCGGCCGATTGCGGCCGGACTTCAAGACGATTGCGAACTTCCGCAAAGACAATGGGCCGGCGATTCGCCAAGTGTGCAGCCAGTTC
>JBIIYQ010000047.1:0-21360 GCA_044346745.1 Usitatibacteraceae bacterium
GTCAACTCTGGAAAGCCCCAAGTCGCGCTGCGCCATGATCGCGTATTCGACCAGCAAGATCGAATTCTTGGTCACCACGCCCATCAACATCAACAAGCCGATGAGGGACGGCATCGAAAAACTCTTTCCGGTCAGCAGCAGGAGGATAAAGGCGCCACCAATGGACAGTGGGAGTGCGGCCAGAATGGTGATTGGCTGTAAAAAATCCTTAAATAACAGTACTAAAACCGCGTAGATACAGAGAATTCCGATGATCATCGCCAAACCAAAACTGGCAAACAACTCGGCCATCATCTGCGCGTCGCCTAGATTCGCCTCGGTCACACTGGGCGGCAGCGCTTTCATGGCTGGAAGGCCGTTTACCTCATCGGTCACCGCGCCAAGTTCGCGACTGCCAAGCTCAATCTCAATGGTGATCTGACGGTTGCGGTTCAATCGATCGATCTGCGACGGACCACTGCCAACCTCGACACTTGCGACTTGTGTGAGCATGACCGGGCCGTTTTTGCCCATGACTTGCAGGCGCTTAATCGCCTCCAAGTCGGCGCGGGTGGATAACGGCAAACGAACATTGATTGGAATTTGCCGCTCGCTGACGTTGAATTTCGGTAGGTTTTGACTGTAATCGCCTGCGGTGGCAACGCGGATGGTCTCACCGATGGCAGACGCCGACACACCCAAATCGGCCGCACGGGAAAAATCCGGCCGCACGATGATTTCGGGGCGCACCAAACTTGCCGACGAGGTGACGTTGCCGATCCCATTGATCGTTCGCGCGTCTCGTTCCACTGCTTGGGCTGCGTTCACCAGGGCCACAGGGTCCTCGGATTGCAATACCAGTAGCTTTTTTGAACCGGTGTCTTGTGGGCCAACCGTGATGCGTACGCCGGGTTGATCGGCGAGTTTTTCACGGATTTCCATCTCAACCCCCGTCTGAGTTCTCGAGCGTTCACTTCGGTGAACCATCTCAACCGTGAGAGCCGCTTTCCGCGCCTCGGCTGCAATGCCCATCGCGAATGCGTCACCGGAGACGCCTCCACCCACTGAACTAAACACGTGCTTTACGTCCTTGACCGTCATCACCGCCAAGCGTGCGCGTTCCGCTGCAGCCAGCGTTTCGGCTAGGGTGCTGCCTGGCGGCAGCTCAACGTTCACGATGGTCTGCGAGCGGTCGGCGACTGGTACAAAACCCGTCGGTAGCAGCGGCACCAACGAAATGGAACCGACAAAGAACAATGCTGCCGCGAGGGCGGTCACCCCTCGATGCTCGATACACCAACGCGCCCAACCAAGGTAACGCGTCATCAGCGCGCTGTCTTTCTTTACCATTTCTTTCGGCGGTTTCAGCAGATATGCCGCCATCATTGGCGTCAGCAAACGCGCTACAACAAGCGAGGCGAAGATGGCAAGCACAGCAGTCCAGCCAAACTGCTTAAAGAACTTGCCGGCAATACCCGCCATGAATGCGGTTGGAAGGAATACTGCAATCAAGGCGAACGTGGTGGCAATCACAGCAAGGCCTATCTCGTCGGCGGCCTCACGCGCCGCGTCAAGCGGCGATTTGCCCATCCGCAAGTGACGGGCGATGTTCTCGATCTCAACTATGGCGTCGTCGACCAGAATACCGACGACCAGTGCCAGCGACAGCAATGTAACGGTGTTCAGCGTAAAGCCAAAAAAGTACATGCCCAAAAACGTTGGGATGATGGACAAAGGCAGCGCGGCCGCCGCTACTACCGTCGCGCGCCAGTCGCGCAGGAAGAACCACACAACGATCACGGCTAAGATGGCACCTTCAAGCAAAAGGTACATGGAGCCGTCAAAGTTCTCCTTCACCGGCCAGACGTTGTCGATCGCCTCGACGATCTTGATGGTCGGATGCGCCGCGCGTAATTCTTCCACTGCGTCCCGAACACCCACTGCAACATCTAGTTCAGATGCCCCTTTGCTGCGGCTAACTTCGAACGCGACAACGCGTTCGCCATCTCGCAGTGCAATTGCACGGCGTTCGGCGATCGTGTCTTTCACGGTAGCAACTTGGTCGAGCCGAATTCGCCGCCCGTCCGCCAGCGGCACGTCCAAATCTTGCAATTCAGCCACGGTTGCCACGGTCGCAATGGTGCGGACCGATTGCTCCGCGCCGCTGATATCGCCACGGCCACCCGGCGCCTCCTGTTGCACCCTTCGTAACGCGTGAGACACGTCCGCCGCGGTGACACCGATGGCCGACATTTTGGATTGGTTAAGCTCGACCAACACTTCGCGCGTGACACCACCCAGCCTAGCGATCTTGCCGACTCCTTGCACGGAAAGCACGCGCTTGGTGGCGGCGTTGTCGACGAACCATGACAACGCTTCTTCATCTTGCGTTGCAGACGAAACGACGTAGGTCAGGATGGGCTTACCTGCGGTTGAGGCCTTCTGAATCACCGGGTCCCGAAGCTCCTGCGGTAAATCAGCACGAATCTGGCTAACCGCATCGCGCACTTCATTGGTCGCTTCGTTCAGACTCTTTTCCAGGATGAACTCAACGTTTATGGTTGCCGTGCCGTCAAGAATATTAGTGTAAATATTCTTGATGCCCTGTAGGGTGGCGATGGAGTTTTCGATCTTGCGAGCGACTTCGGTTTCCATCTGCGCCGGTGCGGCACCGGGGAGGGTCGCGGATACCGTCACCATCGGCAGCTCGATGTCGGGGAAATCCTGGACTCCGGTTTTGAAGAAGCTCACCAAGCCGGCGAAGGTGAGGAGGATGAAGAACACGATCGAGGGGATCGGATTTTTGATGGCCCATGTAGAAAAATTCATGCGCTGGCTCCGCTACTTCTTTGCGGCCGGGGTAGGCGCGGTTGTTGCCACCCGCACGATATCGCCGTCCTTCAGAAAGCCCGCACCACTCGACACAATCGCGCTTTGCGCGGTCAATCCGCTCTTTATCTCAATACGATCAGCGACTCGACGTCCTGTTTCTATCTTTATTTGCTTGACGCGATTGTCATTGCCAACGGTGAAGGCAAAAGAGAAGCCATCTCGGGAAACGACCGCTTGCTGCGGAACTGTGAGACCCGGCGATTCAGCCAGCTGAAATTCGCCGCGGGCAAACATGCCAGCTTTGGCGAGCGGCGTCCGCACGAGGTCTACATAGACTTGTACGTTGCGCGTAACCGGGTCCACCGTCGGCGCAACGATACGAACCGTGCCGGCTACCGCGTCACCTGCCGGGGTAATCACTTTCACTTTTTGTCCGGCTGACACTTTTGGCAGTTCAGCCGCCGTGACTTCCGCACGCCACTCAAGTCGGTTCTGCCTGACCAAGCGGAACAGCTCCTGACCACCTTGCACCACGGCACCTACCGTCGCCGCACGCGCCGAGATGGTGCCATCGTCGGGTGCCAATACCTGTGTATTTGCCAGGCGCACTTGGTTTAGTTTTGCGTTTGCGCGGGCCGCCGCCAAGCGGGCTTCGGCTGTCTTTTCTGCCGTGGTGTATTGGCTGATCTGTTGTGTGGAAAGTGCGCCGGTAGAGGCGAGGGTCCTCGCGCGGCTGGCGTTGGCTTGTGCGTCGACAAGTGCTGCTTCAGCCTCGGCAACGCTGGCACGTGCCTGCGCGAGTTCGGCTTCAGGTGTTTCGGCTGCAAACGTTGCCAGCACCTGTCCCTTTGCAACTTTGTCGCCGACGTTGACCTTCACATCGTTGAGACGAAGGCCGTTGCTTTCGGCGCCGACAATGGCTTCCTGCCACGCCACAATATTGCCGCTTGCCGCAAGCGTGGCGGCAATGTTCGACTGCATTGGTGTGATCGTGGTGACGGTCAACGACGGTTTACCAGCAGCCGGTGTTTTGTTCTCGGCAGACGCACGACCTACCAAGGTCGTTAGCAAGACCACCGCGACTGCACATCCGACAAACAACGCAATAAGGGTGGGTTTATGCCGCAAATTCATATTCAGTTTCATCTTGTCGCCTTAACTTCGTTATCTGGGAGGGCTTCGGACCAGCCGCCACCCACTGCTTTGTACAAACTAATCCAGCCGACGAGTCGGTCCAGCGAGACGCCAACGGCTGCGCCTTGTGCCTGCACTACGGCTCTCCGTGCTTCCTCGAGCTCGGTAAGGCTGCCAGCGCCTTCCCGGACCCGCGCTTCCGAAGCGGCGAGGAATTGCTGATAACCAGCGAGAGCTGTGTTTGCATCCTTCTCGCGACGCGAGGCGCTATCGAGCCGCACCAATGCCTCTTCCACTTCACGCACAGCGCGCAGCGTTTTACCTTCATACGCCGCCCGTGACTCTTCGAATCTTGCGCGGGCACCATCAACATTCGCCGCCCGTCGTCCCATGTCAAAAATAGGCAATGAAATCGCCGGTCCATAGCTCCAGGTCCTGCCGCGACTGTTGTATCCGCTACCGCTGTTTTCACTAAAGCCGATGCTGCCCAAAAGCGAGATGCGAGGAAACCGATCTGCCATGAACAGGCCGATGTCGTTGCTTGCGGCCACCAAATCGCGCTCGGCCGCCGCGATATCAGGCCGCTGTGAAATAGCCGCCGCAGGGATTGCATTGATGGCAAATCCAGCCGGTGAAGGCATCTTCGCCGCCTGTGCCGTCAGCTTTGTGCGAAGCTGTTTTTCGTCCATCGCAGTCAGCTCCGCCAACGCCTTGATGTTCAAGTCGCAGTTGGCTTGTTGCTGGGTCAGGCGGCCACGGGCTTCAGCTGCGCTGGCATCGGTGAGGGCGGCATTTGCCGGCGCTTCGAAACCGGCATCAGCTTTCAGTTTAGTTAGCCTTGCCGTTTCAGCGCGAGACGCGGCATCAATGCGATATCCGCCCAACAGCACTTCACAAGCCCGCAGATTGACGTAAGTCGCGGCAACCTCGGCCGCAATTGATACTCTTGCGTCATGCCAATCGGACTCGCGGGCGAGGGCTCGCTGGGATGCCGCCTCTCGGCCACGTCGGGCGCCGCCAACGACATCGAGCTCCCACGCTGCATCCAACGACAAGCTGCGGTTGCGTTGGGCATCGGTACTGCCAGATGAAAACTGGCCGCTCTGCGCGCCCTGGCTTGGCGTGGCACCGGGTGCGCCTTGCCCGGCTTGACCGCCTTTGCTGCGATTGTCTGAGGCGTTGGCGGTAAAACTTGGCAGCAATGCAGAGGTTGCGGAACGGTAAGTTGCCCTTGCCTGGGAAATACGTGCGCTTGATTGCGCGATCGAGCGATTTTGCAGTTGGGCTTGGGCCACCAATTCGACCAGCGTTGGGTCACTCCAGCGCTGCCACCAATTGATGAGCTCGGCCGGGCTGCCTTCGTGAGGAAGCGGCGCGACCCAGGTCGCCATAGCGACCGATCCGACCGGTGCTGGCCTGCTGTAGTCTGGCCCAATAGCGCAGCCGCTTATGCCAAGGACCGCAAGAAGTGCGGTCAGCATCAAAGGGCGGGGAAGTTTCATTTTTGTTTCCTGCGGGGCGTTGACGCGCTCGCGCGCTTTGGCGGGGAGCTCGCGAGTCCTTTTGTGACAATGTCAAAGGCGTAGTGCACGATCTTGCGTGCGCGGGCGAGTGACTTTTCGCTGGATTCGCCAACGTCCAGCAACATGGCACCAACGTATGCGGCGTGCAGAAGTTCAATATCGGCGTCTGGAATCTCTATGCCAATTCCTCTGAGTAGCGCCGCCAATTTGGCGCGATTCTCGTCTTCGAATGCGCCGAACCAAGGTTTGATGCGTGGATCCTCATCGGACGCGGCGACCAGTGCCGCCATCAACCGTCCAAATCCGCGGTCCGCCTCCTCAACTGAAAACAAGTACTCGCGGACTTGGGCAAGGCTGAGCTGGTGGGCTTCGGTGACTTCCGCCATCGCGGAGAGCATCGTTTCACAACCGAACACGGCTGTTTCGCGAAGTAAATCGTTCCGCGTCGGGAAATAGTACGTAAGGTGGCTTTGTCGAATCCCCGCACGTTCACAAACATGTTGCTGGGTGAGGGCGGCGAAACCATCCTCGTTCAAGATGAGGAACGCGGAATGAAGGATGCGATCGCGAGTCTTGGTTGGGACTGGGACGGCGCGGACTGCATTCTCAAAACTGCTCGGCATCGCCGGCAATTTTGTCAGTGGCCTCGTCGGACTTTGCTTACTGGCGATCGGCTTGGCAGCTGGCCGACTCGGTTTTGTGGCTGATGGAAGTTTGGATTTCATTTTGGTAATAATACCAATTATTTGGTTTAATTACCAAAACGAGCACCAATTACAAAACTCTAGAAAAGACGGGCTTCTCCAAACAAAAAGGCGCGGATAACCGCGCCTGTATTAGAGTTTGAAGCCTTAGTCTACCAGAGCTTCCACCACGGCTTGGTTGCGCGCGGGCCGGTAGAAACCATCGCGTTGTTCGGGAAGTTTGTCTGTAAAACGCGGCGAGAAGCGTCGGCAAGATCCTTCATCCCCAACTTTTCATAGGATTCAACACTAATGGTCAATGCTTCCTCAGCCAACGGTGCTTGTGGGTAGCGAGTGATGACAAATTGCGCACGGTTCACTGCCGCCAAATAACCGCCGCGACTGAAATAGTAACGAGCAACCGCAAGATCATGCTTGGCCAACGTATTGACCAGATAGACCATACGGCCGCGTGTGTCGTCGGCATAGATGCTGTCGGGAAAACGGGTGAGTAATTCTTTGAACACATCGAAGGAATCGCGCAACGCCTTGGGGTCGCGTTCTGCCGGGTCAAGGTTTAACACTTGCCCAAACAGGCCCAAATCAGGCTTGAAGTAGGCAAGCCCTTTGATATACAGGGCGTAGTCGAGATTTGGATGGTTAGGATGCAGCTTCATGAAACGATCCGCAGCCGAAACCGCCGCTGCCGTCTCATTGTCCTTGTAGTTTGCGTACGCGATATCGAGCTGGGCCTGTTGTGTGTAGCGACCAAACGGATAACGGGCTTCAAGCGCTTCATACAACTTGATGGCGCCAGCGAAATTCCCTGACTCAAGTTCATCTCTCGCATTTTTGTAGAACTGCTCGACCGTCCAATTCTTCTGGAGGTCTAGCTTGTCGCCAAACCAGCCGCAGCCCGACAGAAACACGGGCAAGAGGAGGCAGGCGACGAGGGAGCGAAAGAGAGTACGTGTCATACTTTGGCCGATGCATACGAACGATTTAGAAGACGACGATTATAGCCCAGCGCCCATACCAGACACCGGGACGGATGCAATCGTCAACACCACCCAAACGCTTAGGACGCCGTTACAGCTGGCAGGTTCCCGTCTCGACCAGGCGCTGGCGGTATTGTTTCCGACATTCTCTAGAAGCCGCCTCAGCAGTCTCGTCAAAAGTGGCGACGTAACCCTTGATGGCCAGCCCGCCCAACCGAAAACTAAACTAACCGGCGGCGAGACGATCTCCATTAATCTGAAGTCGCGTCCCGAAGATACGGCCTTTCTTGCTGAGCCGATCCCGTTGGATGTGATTCACGAAGACGCTGACGTGATTGTCATCAACAAAGTGCCGGGAATTGTGGTTCATCCGGCTGTCGGCAACTGGTCGGGAACGATCTTAAATGGCATGTTATTTCGCTATCCGGAAACCGCGCACGTTCCACGGGCGGGTATTGTCCACCGCCTCGACAAAGACACCAGTGGACTGATGGTAATCGCACGCAACGAAGCCTCGCAACTAGCACTGGTCAGGCAGCTTCAAGCGCGCTCCGTTTCGCGGCGTTACATCGCGCTGCTTCGCGGCGTGTTGGACGAAGACGGCACGGTCGACGCGGCGATCGGCAGGCATCCCCGCGACCGCATCAAGATGGCAGTGGTCAACAACGCGGATTTTGGCAAACCGGCGATCACCCACTACACGGTGCTTGAGCAGTTCCGATACCACACATTAGTGGAATGTCGACTCGAAACCGGTCGTACTCACCAGATACGTGTCCACATGGCGTCGCTTGGTTTTCCGTTGGAAGGCGATACCGTCTACGGAAAGGGCGCGAAGGGGCTGGCGCCGTCACTCCACGAGGCGGCAGCTGCATTTGGCAGGCAAGCTCTTCACGCCCGTGCGCTCGCCTTTGAACATCCATCAACGCACAAAATGGTTTCCTTCGAAGCCGAGATTCCCGAAGACATGGAAATTCTGATTGAGGCCGTTGCGGAAGTATGACGCTCAACAAGCGTGACTGTATTGTTCCAGATTGGCCTGCGCCGCCCGGGGTCCACAGCTTGATTACCACACGCGCAGGTGGCATCAGTCGAGGGAATCTCGCAAGCTTAAATCTCGGCAAAAGTGTTGGTGACGATCCTGCTGCGGTGGAAGAAAACCGCCGACGCGTGATGAGTTTAGTAGGCACCGCGCCACGCTGGATGAGCCAAGTACACGGGATTGATGTCGCCCACTTGGACGATATCCGGCTGGATGTACCGATATCCGCTGACGCCTCCATAAGCAGACGTCGTCGATCGGTTTGTACCGTCATGATGGCTGATTGCCTAACGGTGCTCTTCACCGATCGAGGGGGGACAACCGTGGCTGCGGCGCACGCCGGCTGGCGCGGACTTGCTGAGGGCGTTCTTGAAGCGACGATTGCATCGATGCAAGTACCGCCAGAAAACCTAATGGCGTACATGGGACCGGCGATAGGACCCAACGCGTTTGAAGTCGGTACCGAAGTGCGTGATCGATTCCTGTCCGCTGCTAGGCCCGACGAGCAGTTGGAAGTGGCCGCCGCATTTGTTTCAAGAACAGGGGAGGGCCAAGAGCCGCACGGGGTCGGTGCAGCCAACAAGTGGTTTGCCAACCTTTATGCGCTTGCGAAAACACGTATGTCTCGAGCAGGCTTGGCAGCGTCGGCGATTTACGGCGGCGGGCTCTGCACGTTTAGCGACAGTGACCGGTTCTTCTCGCACCGACGTGGTACCCACCTTGGCGAGTCTTCTGGTCGAATGGCGGCCATGATCTGGCTCGACTAAGGCGATTCGCCACATCACACGCCACACATTTGTGTGGCTCAAGCAGTCAGATTGGCAAAGCACGCGGGCGTGATAAAATTTTGCAATTAAGTTGCAATAACGACTTCCCACCGCCACATCCGACGCCTCGAGTACGCGTCAGATTGCTGAACCGAGTTCCTCATGATACTGACCTACATCATCGCAGCAGCCATTCTCGGCGGCTTGTTATCCGTATCGATGGCAGCCCTGCTAGCCTGGCGGCTTCAACCAAAGTTAATCCCCGTGTTTGTCAGCTTTGCTGTGGGCGCATTGTTGGGGGTGGTTTTCCTTGATCTAATCCCGCACATCTTCGAGTCGTCAAAGAGCAGCGAGGCATCAGCAGGATGGATCCTCGCAGGCATTCTGGGATTCTTTGTGATGGAAAAACTGGTTCTGTGGCGACACAGCCACGATCATGGCGCGGCGCTCGATCTTTCAACACCACCAGAGCAGCACCATGCAGGCTCGGCCGGCCATGGTCACGAGAGACAAGATAGCCACGGGCATCGCCATGACAAGAACGAGCAAGGAGGGCACGCGTCCGCATGGATGGTCATCATCGGCGACGGCTTTCACAACTTCACGGACGGCCTTGCAATTGCGGCCGCTTTTGTGGCGGATATCAGGCTCGGCATCCTCACATCGATTGCAATAATCGCCCACGAACTTCCGCAAGAATTGGGAAATTTTTTGGTGCTGGTCCATTCCGGATTCAGCAAGCGACGTGCGCTGGTGTGGAACTTAATCTCGAGTCTGGCCACTCTGGTTGGCGCAGTACTTGCATTCTTTCTGCTTCAGGCACTGGAAAGCTACTCATACATTTTCTTGTGTCTGGCCGCTTCGAGCATGATCTACGTCGCAATCGCCGACCTTATTCCGGGACTACACCGCCGGACGTCACTGCGTGATTCAATCGCGCAGTTTTCCTTGATCGGATTGGGCGTTCTGTCGATCTGGGCTGTCCACGTACTCGTTGGTCACAGCCACTGACGGTTGCGCCGTAGGATGCTGCGCCAGCCGCCGTCTTCGGCCGCGTCTGCCCAACCCGCCAAACAGCCACAGTAGCAGCGCGCATGGCCCGAGACCGAGAAAGACAAATGTCAGCACGCCGCCCGTCACGCTGCTCGCCGTGATTGACATCATCAGGATCACCCACAGCCACGCAATTACGACGATGTGCATTTTGCTGCCGTTGTCATGTCCAAGAAGCCACAAAATGTCAGAATGACATTTGTTATCTCGCCAATCGAAGACTAACCCATGTCCAAGACCCACTCTGCAGATTTTCAGAAATTTATCAGCGATATGCAAAACGCGGGCCAGAAGTGGGTCCACTCGCTTGGCGGCGCGCCCATACCGGCAAATGCGGCCGAACTACAAGCCGCGTGGCTTAAGGCAATTGGGGCAATCAGCGCAATGACTCCTGCAACGGGTGAGGCCGACGGATTAGCGGCCATGCAAGCGAATTGGAAGGCAGAGCAACAAAAGCTGATGGCACAGTTTTCTCACGGCGCCGGCCAGAGTGCACACGACAAACGTTTCCAAAGTGCGGATTGGCAGACGGCAGCGCAATTCAGGCTGTTGGCGGATGCCTACTTAGCCACTTCACTGTCCTTGCTGCAGAGCCTCGATGCCATCGACATGGAACCGGGACAAAAAAAACGGGCCCGGTTTTTTCTTAAGCAATACTTGGATGCGATTGCGCCGTCAAATTTTCTCGCGACAAATCCCGAAGCCCTAAAGTTAGCGCTAGACACCAAGGGTGAGTCACTTCGCTTAGGAGCGGAAAACTTTACCGGCGATCTGGCCAAGGGGCATGTATCGATTACCGATGAAACCGCGTTCGAAGTGGGTAAAGACATCGCGGTTTCACCCGGCAAAGTTATCTTCGAAAATGACTTGTTTCAGCTCATCCAGTACCAGCCGAGCACGAGTCAGGTATACCTTCGTCCGATGCTGTTCGTACCACCGTGTATCAATAAGTTCTATATCCTCGATCTTACGCCGGAGAACTCACTGATCCGCTACCTTGTCAGCGAAGGGCACACGGTGTTTGTAATGTCGTGGCGCAATGTCGACGCCTCACTCGGAAGTCTCACGTGGGACGATTACATCGCCACAGGCGTCGTAAAGGCCATTGATGTTGTCCGTTTGGTAACAAACGTTGAAAAAATCAACACGCTTGGATTCTGTGTCGGCGGAACGTTGTTGGCCTGTGCCCTCGCCGTACTGCGCCGGATGGGGCATGACGTAGTTGAGAGTGTGACGTTCTTGACCACGTTTGTGGATTTCACCGATGTTGGTGATATCGACGCGTACATTGATGAAGCCTTTGTCGCGACGCGTGAACGGGAAGTCGGCCAGGGCGGCGTCGTCAAGGGATCAGATCTCGCCTTTGCGTTTTCCTCGCTGAGGGCAAACGACCTGATTTGGAGCTATGTGATCAGCAACTATTTGAAGGGCAGCAAGCCGCCCGCATTCGATCTTTTGTATTGGAACGCTGACAGCACCAACTTGCCCGGCCCTTGGTATTGCTGGTACGTGCGCAACACCTACCTAGAGAACAACCTCGTCAAGCCCGATCGGGTCAGGGTCTGCGATGTGCCGATCGATATGTCTTATATCGATATGCCCGCATTCGTTTTCGCCGCCAAAGAGGATCATATTGTGCCCTGGCGTTCAGCCTACGCAAGCGCAGTAAGTTTTGGTGGCGATGTGGAGTTTACGCTTGGCGCGTCGGGACATATTGCCGGCGTTGTAAACCCGGCGTCGAAAAACAAGCGAAGTTATTGGCAGCAAAAGTCTTCCTCGGCCGCAATCGAGGGAAGCGGTGATCAATGGCTTGCATCCGCCGAAGAAGTACCGGGAAGTTGGTGGGTGAAGTGGGTCGCCTGGCTCGTCCCCCACGGAGGACGAAAGATTTCTGCGCGAAACACACTCGGCAATGCCAATTTCCCGCCAATGGAAAATGCGCCCGGCCGTTATGTACGCGCGAAAATGGATGAACAACATTAAGCGAGGCCATTGCTGCGGTGCGGTGCTATCGCGCTGCAAAAAAACGTAAACTCACCGCGGACTAACTGGCCCGGCTCATGGCGCTGCGGCCTACACAACAACAGTGAGGAGAGAACGCAATGGCAGCAACACAACGTAACGCGATTGTGACCGGTGGCATGGGCGGCCTCGGCGAGGCGATTTGTATGAAGTTGGCACGGATGGGGATCAAGGTCATTGTTACGTATTCGCCGAGCAATACCAAGGCGGTCGACTGGCTGAAGGAGATGGCGGATCGCGACTATCATTTCCACGCTTACCCGGTGGACGTGGCAAATTTTGACTCTTGCGCCGCAGCAATTGAAAAGATTCAAGGCGATGTTGGGCCGATAGACATACTGATCAACAACGCCGGCATCACGAGGGACATGACCTTCAAAAAAATGACGAAGGTCGATTGGGACGCCGTCATCGGCACAAACCTCGACAGCGTGTTTAACATGACCAAACCCATCGTCGACGGCATGGTGGAGCGTGGCTGGGGCAGGGTGATAAATGTTTCTTCTGTGAACGGCCAGAAAGGCGCGTTTGGCCAGACCAACTATTCTGCGGCAAAGGCCGGGATGCACGGATTCACCAAGGCGTTAGCCCTTGAAGTTGCCAAGAAGGGCGTCACCGTCAACACAATTTCTCCCGGCTATATCGGCACCAAAATGGTCATGGCGATCCCGGAAGACGTCCTGAACTCGAAGATCGTTCCGCAAATTCCCGTCGGGCGCCTTGGCAAACCCGAGGAGGTAGCGGGTCTTTGTGCCTACCTTGCGTCAGACGAAGCGGCGTTTATAACCGGCGCCAATATTGCAATCAATGGCGGGCAGCATATGCAGTAGTAGATACGGTTGGTGGCATGAATTTGCCACATACTGTTATTGATAAAGGTGGACGCCGCCGTTCACGGACAGATTTGTGCCTGTCACATAACTTGCCTCATCGCTGGCGAGGTAGGCAACGGCGTTGGCAATGTCGTCCGGCACGCCCATACGTTCAGTGGGGATCGCAGCAACGACCGCAGCTCGAGCTGCGTCAAGCATGGCTTGGGTCATCGGTGTATCGATAAAGCCAGGCGAAATCGCGTTGACGGTGACCCCCTTCTTAGCGACTTCGAGCGCCAATGATTTGGTAAAGCCCAGGATGCCGGCCTTTGCAGCCGCGTAGTTGGTCTGGCCAAATGCCCCCTTAACCCCATTGACGCTGGAAATGTTGATGATGCGGCCCCATTCCTGCGCCACCATACCTTCGATCACCTGTTTGGTCACGTTAAACGCACTATCGAGATTGGTCGAAATCACGGCGCGCCATTGCTCCAAGGACATTTTGCGAAAACTGGCGTCGCGCGTGATACCTGCACAGTTAATCAGGATATCGATCGAACCGTATTTGGAAACCAGACCTGCCACCATCGCCTCGGCACCTTTGAAATCACTTACGTCGCCAGCGACCACCGCAAACTGCTCATCGCTAAAGCCCGCTTTTTTCATCGCTTCAAGAAACGGAACCTCTGAGCCAGGAATGACGTAGTTCGCGATGACAAAGACGTTCTCTTTGACAAGACGTTTCGAGATACCGGTGCCAATCCCACCGACGCCGCCGGTAACTAACGCGATCTTACGTTTCATATTCTGTCCGATGAGTTGAAGCGATGATTCTAGCGAGCCCAATAGTAAAAACCACAACCTTGACGGTTACGCCGCGCGCAAGCTGATTGCCTAGGGAACCAAGGGGCCTTAACGTAAAAAACCCCAAGGGTTTTGGCCCTTGGGGTAAGTCCTTAACGTAGGTTAAGGAGGAGGAGAAGTCGGTCGAACGCAAGTTCTGTGGGGCGTTCGACGGTCAAAATTACTTGCGCTTGGCTGTCGCAGGCTTAACCGTTTTTTCGGCTGTTTCAGTTGCAGTTTTGAATGCGGCGTCTGCAAAAGCGGAGGCTTGTTTGGCTGCTTTGGTAAAGCTGTCTGTGGCGGCTGTGGTTGCGGCCAATCCAGTTTTCATCGCGGTAACAAATACATCCGAACCTGCCGGTGCGGCTTTAGACGCCTTGTCCAAAGTATCTACCATTGACTTTTGAAATAGGCTCACACGTTCTTCAACAAGAGACGTATATTGCGCTTGGGCGCTGGAAGCGATTTCGTAGAAATTCTTCGAGTAGCCCGTCATAAACTCCATGCCGGTTTCAGCAGCCATGGTAGACAGACTGTTTAACTCTTGCGCGTCCTTGACGGTCGTGACGGCTTTGGCATTTTTGCTGGTGGCATCGAAGCCGACTTTCGTTGCTTCAAAATTCAAGCCAAAAAAACGCTCCGCGCTTTCAACACCTACGGTCGCAAACTTCATTGCCGCGTCAACATTTGTGTTGGAAAGATCGCCAAATTGTTCAGCAACGGTATTGAGGGTAGTCATATAAATTCTCCTGTGAAGTGTCTAAAGGATCTCGCCGAAAATTGGCCGGCAAGGCAGGCAGTCAAAATAAATCACCGAATCAAAATACAACCCAATATGCTGCGCTGCACAAGTCCAATACTAGGGGCTGATTCTTTCAAAGTCAAGCATTTATATTGCGCTGCATCATTTTTTGTGGACAAGCCGGTAAAACGCCAAAAATGCTAAACTAATCAATGTGCTATTGTGCTCTGCAATAATCGGGCCAAGCCGTTCAGAAGCCGCAAAGCAGATGTTTTATGGTGTACCGCAACATGACAAACCAGCCCGCACGAAGAGCTACCTTAGGAGAGGCATATGGCCCGCGTCGTAAAAAAGTATCCAAATCGGCGTCTTTATGACACTGAAACCAGTGCCTACATCACGCTCGCCGAAGTTAAGCAATTCGTTCTGGCGCATGAAAATTTTCAAGTACAGGATGCGAGGAGTGGAGAAGACATCACGCGCAGCATCCTTTTGCAGATCATTCTCGAAGAAGAGTCGGGTGGCATCCCGATGTTCTCGACAGACATGTTGTCGAACATCATTCGTTACTACGGGCATTCGATGCAAGGCCTCATGGGGAGCTATTTGGAAAGATCCATTGGTGCATTCCACGAGGCACAAAAGAAGTTTCAAGAACAATCATCCACCATCTATGGCGCGGTGCCCAATTTCCGGCCAGACGCTTGGGCGCAACTCATACCCGGAGCGTCTACAGCCAATCCGATGGGCGATTTCTTGGAAAAAAGCGCATCGAGCGTCATCGGAATGCAAGAGGAGCTTCGTAAACAAGCCATGCAAATGTTCTCCTCATTCCCTTATAACGCCCCGCCGCCCCCGCAAACCTCGAAGGATGCCGAGCCCGAATCCGACGCACCGCCGTCACCTCGTGCAAAGACTCGGCGCACCAAGTAATGTCAATTCTTCGCCCGATCAAAATTCGCTCTATTGCGAAGGAAAAAATTCGCCCGCCGCGAGTGGGGTTCGTTTCGCTCGGATGTCCCAAGGCGCTAGTAGATAGCGAACAAATCCTCACGCAACTCCGAGCGGAAGGTTATGACATCGCACCAAATTACCAAGGCGCCGACTTGGTGGTGGTTAACACTTGCGGCTTCATTGATTCCGCCGTCCAAGAATCCCTCGACGCGATAGGCGAAGCACTGCATGAGAATGGCAAAGTGATCGTCACCGGTTGTCTGGGGGCTAAGTCTGGGTCGGACGGGCAAAATCTCGTTCAGCAGGTGCACCCCAAAGTATTGGCTGTAACCGGGCCACATGCCAAGGACGAAGTCATGGGGCATGTCCATGCCCACCTTCCGCAGCCACATGATCCGTTTGTCGACTTAGTTCCGCCGGCGGGAATAAAACTGACGCCGAAGCATTACGCCTATATAAAAATTTCGGAAGGCTGCAACCATCGTTGCACGTTCTGCATCATCCCGTCGATGCGAGGGGACTTGTTGTCGCGCCCGATTGGTAGCGTGCTGCAAGAAGCAGAGAATTTAGTGAAATCAGGGGTCCAGGAGCTCTTGGTCGTTTCCCAGGACACCAGCGCGTATGGCGTGGACGTGAAGTACCGTATAGGATTTTGGAACGGCCGTCCGGTGAAGACCCGTTTGACCGAGCTTTGCGAGGCGCTTGGCACGATGGGTGTCTGGGTGCGTCTGCATTACGTATACCCTTATCCCCATGTTGATGAGGTGATTCCCTTGATGGCAGAAGGGAAGATATTGCCGTACCTGGACATCCCGTTTCAGCATGCGAACACGCGAATCCTGAAGGCGATGAAGCGTCCAGCCGCGACTGAGAAAACCCTCGAACGAATCAAGGCGTGGCGACAAATCTGCCCCGACATCACGATCCGGTCAACATTCATCGCCGGCTTCCCGGGGGAAACAGAAGCGGAGTTCGAGGAGCTTCTCGCCTTCTTGGAAGAGGCGCAGCTAGATCGGGCAGGGTGCTTTGCATACTCACCGGTTGAAGGCGCTGCGGCCAATAGCTTGGCTGACCACGTCCCGACGGAAGTCCAACAGGACCGGGTCCACCGTTTTATGCAAACACAAGCGCGCATCAGCGCGGCAAAACTGGCAGGGCGAGTCGGGGCGGTTGAAGATGTCTTGCTTGACAGGGCGTACCCAGGTGGCTCTGTCGGCCGCACCAAACGCGACGCGCCCGAGATTGATGGTCAGGTGCACATCAACGGCATACATCGTTTTGCGCCCGGGCAGATGGTACGCGTGAAGATCACGGGTGCACAAGAGCACGACCTAGAAGGCGAGTTTGTGTAGCTGTTGTTGTTATTCTATCGGCGCAAGCCATCGAAATTTTGTTTATTTTATTCATTAAAAACAATATTTTACGATTGTTTATTAATGTTTAATGTAAATAACCGCGTGATGAGTTTTGTGGTTCTAGGCGTCTCCGTTTTGGTGGTGTCTACGGCTGCACTACTGGTTCGTGTCGCGCAGGCCGAACAGGTCGAGTCAATCTCGATCGCATTCTGGCGACTCGCCATTGCAAGTTTTGTCCTGGCTTTATATGTTGGCAGCATCCCCAAACACCGAACGGCACTTGCTAGGGTAGATCGCAGGGTATTCGGGTTTATGGTCTTGTCGGGTGTATTTTTGGCGATCCATTTCGCGACTTGGATCGGCTCACTCGCCTTCACTTCAATTGCAAGCAGCACCGCTCTCGTGTCCACCAATCCGGTCTGGCTGGCACTGTTTTCGTGGCTGGTACTCAAGGACCGGCCCGACCGCTGGATTTGGCTCGGCGTGGCGGCGTCTTTGCTGGGTAGTGCGCTCATCTTCTTGGCGGATTCTGGGGCGATGACGCTGCCGACGGCCCATGCGAACCTCGGTAACGGCTTGGCTCTGGCGGGATCGGTCACAGTTTGTGGCTATCTGCTGATCGGACGGTCGCTCGCCCATTCGGTGCCGATCTTGCTGTACGTTACAGTCGTTTTCTCTTTAGCCGCTGGGACCCTTTTTCTGATTGCGGTCTCGTCTGGCACCCCCCTACTCGGATTTAGTGCGACGGCGTGGCTTTGTCTGCTGACGTTAGCGTTCGGCCCACAGCTAATTGGCCATAGCGGCATCAGTTGGTCGCTCCGACATCTAGCTCCGACAATGGTCGCGATCGTAATTCTCGGAGAACCAATATGTTCGGCCTTGCTGGCTTGGTGGTGGCTGGGCGAACAGTTCGGCTGGCTACACGTAGTAGGGTTTTTACTGATCTTGACGGGGATTTTTCTGGCAGCGAAATCGGGATCCGACAAGTAAGTGGCGAGATTGGGCAAGCGCCCATCAATACAACCTACTGCGTATAATTCGTCTGCTCTGAGTTGAGCTACCTCAACCTAATTTACCAAGGCTATTTGCTGATGACGGGAAGACGCGTAAAAGTTGCGCCCCCTGAGTCCATACTCCTCCGCATGTCATCGATCGTCGAGATTATTG
Organism: Usitatibacteraceae bacterium; assembly: GCA_044346745.1. Lineage (GTDB taxonomy): Bacteria > Pseudomonadota > Gammaproteobacteria > Burkholderiales > Usitatibacteraceae > UKL13-2. The sequence goes on from JBIIYQ010000047.1 coordinate 17,907, forward strand.
TCGCGCTCCCCGAAAACTGGGAATCCGCTCGCCGCTCGCTTGACAGCGTGTTGCACGCAAAAAACAAAACTGCCTCACATGTCGCCGTCATGCGAAGTGAGAACGTAACTGAACAGCTCGCTGCTCATTTAAGTGTTCTTGAAAGCAAGGGCCGTTTGAGTGTTATCGAATATGGCCCGGACCGAGGGTTTGCGGCTGCCGTGAACAGAGTGCTCCTCCCACGGCCTGAAGGGGGCGTCATTTTTCTCGCCACTGGGGCGATAGTACTTGACGGATGGATTGATGCAATTAGCTCTTGCCAAGATCGGTTCCCGCGAATGGCAACGATCAGTTCCTCTTCAAACTCCGTTGGTATCGCAGGGTATCCGCGACCATGGGTGCCAAACCCGCACCTATCGATAAGTGACCTCGATGACTTGCCAACTTTTTTTTCGAACGCAAACGGCGAAACGGTTTTGGAGCTCAGCGAGCCGCACGCAACCTGCGTTTTTCTGCCAAGTGAGGTCATTCGTATTGTAGGCGGATTCAGCGAAAGCATTCGCCAAGAATGGCCAGTGATACTCACAGAATGGGCTGAAAGGGCCTCCCAGCAGGGGTTCAGGCACTTTCTGTGTGCGGGCCACTTCATTAAGGCCACTGGTGATGTTTCTAGCGCTTCCCTAGATACGATCCCCAGCGCTGAGCCTGCCCCAGCGATTCAGCATGACGACCCTGTTCGTCACGTTAGGCGGCTAGTCGATTGGGAAAGGCTTTGTCGTTCGCTAAAGCCCAGAGTGCTCCTCATCACCCATCTCCAAGGCGGCGGAGTCGAGCGACACGTCAATGACCTCTCGTCAACTCTGGAAGAGTTTACAGAGACAATCATATTGCGCCCTGCTGGCGGTGACGTGGTCTCGCTCGGGTGGTCGCGTACAGGTGAAGATTGGCGGTGTTGGTTCGACAGCGGCGATGACTGGCAGCAGCTGCACGACTGCCTCAAACGACTTCGTCTCCGCCGCATCCACCTACACCATATTGACGCGCTGCCAGAGCACATATGGACTCTCGCGAGTACGTTAAAAGTGCCGCTTGATATCACGCTGCATGACCACTGGCCCATCACCGCGAAGTATCACCTTCATCCGCAGGCGCTGGAACAGTTCGGTCGTTCGGAACCTGACTGGCAGAAGAGGACGCGAGCGTTGCTCAGGAGCGCTGCGCGTATTTTTGCACCCTCAAAATACTTGGAGGAAGCAGTTCACGCCGTACATCCGGATGTGAAGATCACGATTTGGCCGCACAGCATCCCTGAGGCAGCGACCGTCGGTATTGCGCCGACACGGCTAAAAGTTGCGCTTCTGGGTCGGATTTCTGAAGAAAAAGGGTTGAACGTTTTGCTGCGCTGCGCAGAACATGCAAAGCGCGAAAACTTGGCAATTCACTTCAGAATCATCGGACCGCCCGCGCAACCCATCCCAACCTTTCCAACGTTGCCGCTAGACGCAACCGGCTCCTATGACGACACCAATCTTGCCCAGCTGATTGCAATTGAGCGTCCCGACGTTATATTTTTTCCATCACAAGTGCCCGAGAGTTTTTCGTATACGTTAACGACTGCAATGTTGTGCGGCCTACCAATCGTTGCCTCTGATTTAGGTGCACTGAGTGAGCGGCTTAAGGGCTATCCCAAGGCTACGCTGCTGAGTTTTGACTCGGAACCTGCAGACTGGTGCCGTGCTTGCTTAAGGTTCTTTCCAGCCAAGCTTGGGAAGCCAAAACAACCGATTGCCTCGGTTCAAGACACGCTACTAGAAGATTACTTGGAAGTGTTTCGTGCTGAGGCACCGGTTGTGCAAGACGCCCCTAGTTTTGCCGCCTCTGCTCCATTGCTTGCCCGGTATTTCCCTCCAAAGCGCGCTTCAACTGCTGACGAGCTTTCGCTAACTGATCTCTATCGGTTTGGGGTTACGGCCGGCCACGCAGAGGCAAAACAAGAGCTGGTTAGACGCCTAACTGAGCTAGATCAAAGATGGTCGATGCTCAAGTCTGCACTGCAGGCAAGCGAAGATCAGCGGCGTCAGATTGAGGCCTCACTCGCGGAGAATCTTTCGCTAGCTGAACGAGACAGGGCGCTTATTCATGAGCTTGCGACCAAGCGAGAAACCCTTGACATTGAACTGCGAGAGCTAAATCGTCAGTTAGTATCGGCACGCGCTGATCATTACGCCGCCAGCCAGGAGCTGAACTCCAAAATCCATCAGTTGGAGGTCAGAAACCAGCAGGTCACAGAGTTTGAGTTTTCCCTGGCTGCGGCCCGGGAAGCGTTCGCCGCGAAGGCAGAAGAAGTCGAAGTTCGGAACAAGCAGTTGGTGGAGGTTGAGACATCGCTTGTTGCAGCAAGAGAAGCGTTCGCCGCGAAGGTAGAAGAAGTCGAAGTTCGGAACAGGCAGTTGGTGGAGGTTGAGACATCACTGGTTGCAGCCCGAGAAGCGTTTGCCGCAACGGTACAAGAAGTCGAAGTTCGGAGCAGGCAGTTCGTGGAGCTTGAGGGCCGCGCAGAGACAGCGCTGCAGAACGCTCGCGATGAATACAATGAGTTAGAAACCAAACTTAATCGACTGCAATCCGTCGCCGATGAATTGCAAGTCGCCAACAATAATCTGGATGAGGACAATCGCGAATTGAAGACACTACTTGGCGAGGCGGAGGGCAGCATTAAGGATCTTTCTATCTCCAATAGAGAATTGGCGCTAGCGATCTCCGCCATCCAGCATAGGCTTGATGAAACGGAGAAACTAAGGGTTGCATTAGATGCGGCAAATGCCGAGTTGACTAGCGTGAACAACACAAAGAGTGTCGAAATTGACGTCCTTGAAAAGGGCATCTTTCAGCTGCGCACTGAATTGAATGTTGAAACGAATCGAAAAGTTGAACTCCACCACGAGGTTGAAAAGCTCAACACCCACATCCAGCGACTGGATTCTGAGCTCCTAGAGCAGCGACAGAAATTTAATCACGTATTACAACTTACAAGAGATACCCTCGAAAGCGAACGAGACGCCGCCAGAGCGGCTTTTGTGGAGATCTCTGAGTCCACATTTTGGCGAATTGCATCGCCATTAAGAATCGCCGCGCATGCAGTCAAATCACTTCTAGTGCGCACCAATAATGTGGCGAAACAATCGAAGGGGCTACCCCGCCAAGTGTCTATCGCGACTCAAATTCTTCGCGAAGAGGGGCCGGTTGCTCTTGGGCGAAGAGTTCAAGAAACCCTGAACAGAAGGGAGTTTGAGCCTAGCGCAACCCAGCAACGTGCGTACGAACAAGCTACACAGTTTCAAACGCTTAGTGTTCCACACTCTTCTCGCCCTAAAGTTTCAATCGTGATTCCTGTCTACGGACAGCATTTGATGACCTTCACTTGCCTGCAAAGCATTGCGGCAACATGTGCCGACGAAGACATTGAAGTCATCGT
>JBIIYQ010000048.1:0-21354 GCA_044346745.1 Usitatibacteraceae bacterium
CGCCGCGCCCATTATTTCCTCACGGATGGTGAAGCGGGCCGTTCCGCTGGCGCTTGGTGATAGTCACAAGGGTTTCCGAATTGTTGGCACCTCGAAGGACTATTTGGACCTCTACCAGGGAAAAATCGCGGGCGGCCGCTTGTGGGAGAAACCGCTCGAGGCGGTGCTTGGCGCAGATGCTGCGCGGGCGACAGGGCTTGGCGTCGGGGCGAAGTTTGTCGGCACGCACGGCTTGGCGGAGAGCGGCAGCAGCGAACACGGCGATCATCCCTACATCGTAGTTGGTGTGTTGGCGAGTTCGGGTACCGTCATGGATCGACTGATACTCACCGATCTCGCCAGTGTATGGGAGCTGCACGAACACGCTGCCCCTACGGCAGCAGTGCAGCCGCCATCGATGGTCGCCAAACAAGGCATCGACAAGGCAGCAAAGCATCAACATGCTGACAAACCCGGCAAAAGACACGACCATTCGCACGACGCCAAACCTGCGCTGATCGGGAAGGTTGATGAACATACTCACGAGGAAGACGAAAAGCGCGAGATCACTGCGTATCTAATTCAATACGCCACACCACTGGCCGCGGTAAGTTTTCCACGCACCGTCAACGCCAGTTCAGCCATGCAGGCGGCCTCGCCTGCACTTGAGAGCGCGCGTCTATTCCAATTGGTCGGCGTGGGCGTCACCGCACTGAAAGGGTTTGCCGTCGTCATGATGGTATGTGCCGGGCTCGGCATCTTTATCGGGCTCATGAACGCGCTCGATGAACGCCGTGCAGACCTAGCGCTGCTACGGGTCCTCGGCGCTTCGCCGACCGTTGTCGTGCTTTCGACCCTACTCCAAGGCGCAATCCACGGAGTACTGGGCGTTATACTTGGCGTAATGATGGGACATGCCGCCGCAGAGTGGATCGGACAGACCTATGCGGCTTCCCAGCGCGTGGCAATCGGCGGGCGCGTATGGATATCGCAAGAGTGGTGGATTATCAGTGGCGCGCTGTTGTTGGCGTTGGTGGCGTCGCTGATGCCGGCATGGCGCGCATATCGCGATGCCACACCTGAGTTGCTCGCGGCAAAGTAGGTCTCAACTTTTTGTTGTCGCATGATGTTTTCGCGATCGATTGCACAGGAGATGAATTGAAATGAATGAGTCCAGAACTGATTTTCCACACACCCATCCAGCGGACTCGAAACGAATGTCTACCCAATTTTTTTCGTTGCTTGCGGCGTTCGGCGTAGGATTTATGATGCTCGCCGCGCAAGCTCAGGCCATTCCGCCGGTTGGCAACCTGCCGGGCAAAATTCCAGACGAGCAACTGTTTGGCTTCATTGGCAAAGATCCGCTGCCCCCTGGCACCGTTCCATGGCAGTTGCTTCGCCAAGTAAAGCTCGTAGAGGTCAAAGGCAAAGGTGCGAAGCCTGGCGCGCCCCAAATGCTGCCGGAGTTCGGGCCGCGCATTCAGGAGCTCGACAAAAAAGAGGTCAAGCTTTACGGCTTTGTCATGCCTCTGTCGACCTCCGCCCGCCAGAAGCATTTTCTGCTGTCGCCACTACCATCACATTGCCCTTACTGCGTTTATCAAGGTCCGGATTCACTCGTCGAAGTCATCGCCAAAATTCCAGTTGAATACAATCAGTGGGAGCCGATTATTGTCACCGGGCGTTTTGAGTTGGTGAACGACACCCAACTGTTCTACCGGTTGACCAATGCAGAGGCTGTCAAACAATAACGCTTCGGCTGATCAATAAAGTCGACTGCTATGGCTACCACCCCGCCTAACAAAGCCGCCACAACAGGCCCGAACCCGAAGGTCATGTCTGCATCTGGCGCGTTCTCCGTCGATGTACTGCAACCAGACTCGACGAGCTTCCCTCCCGTCTATGAAGCCGCGATACTGTATGCCGCAGACTATTCTGCGGCGGCCGAAAGCATCCTGAAGAACTACCTGAGTACCAACGACGGCAAAAACAGTATTCGCGCGTGGTTAATGATGTTCGACCTTTACCAGCTCACCAACAACCGGCAGGAGTTTGATGCGTTGTCGATGATGTTCTCAGTTAAGTTTGAGCGCTCTGCGCCACTTTGGCTCGACGCTGCCGACAACTACGACCCCCGTCGCAAAGAAAAACGCGAACGCAAAGATCTATTCACTTTCACGCCCGCCGCAGATGGCGCGATTTTGGACGAAGTCGATCGGTTTGAAGCCTTTGCAAAAAAAATGGGCAGCGCACGCCTTGAGTTCAACAAGGTCAAACACATTCTTTCGGTGGAGGCTGAACTGTTGGCCATCGTCCTACAGCGCACTCGCAAAGCGGCGGTTCCGATATGGTTTAACGGCATCGAGGAATTCGCCCAGCGACTCAAACAAGGCATCAATGAAACGGTTGGTCGACCGCTCGCGGACAGTCGGGGCTACTGGTTGCTATTGTTCGAAATGTATGTAATCGATGGGAGGCTCCGCGAGTACGAGGAGCTGGGTCTTGAATACGCGGTTGCCTTTGAGATGTCACCACCGGCTTGGGAGGATGTCGAGCGACCAACCAGCGGCGCCGAGTCAACGGCCCCGCTGCCCTCGATTTTGAAAGAAGAACCTGCCGCACCTGCGGGCTTTCAACTCAAGGGTGTCATCAGTCATAACAGTTTGGAAGCGTTGCAAAAAATGTCGCTCTACGCGACGTCAACAGCGGAAGTCGACGTCGATATGAGCGGTTTGTTGAGGATCGATTTTGCCGCCGCTGGACTTTTCTTTGAGGCGATCCGCGCGATCCATGTCTCCCAAAAACGGGTCGTATTGTCAAACATCAACGAGCTTGTTGCTGCGCTGCTTGAAATTTTTGGCCTCGCAAAACACGCGATTCTCATGCGCAGGAAATCGGTTTAATTGTCATCTGTCCGTCGCCCACATTTAGTCGTCAGTTACCATATTGATCAACATGTCCCAACAGCCTGAGCAGTACCATGGCACCACCATCGTTTCGGTCCGTCGCGGCAAACAGGTTGCAATGGGCAGCGACGGGCAAGTCACGCTTGGCAATATCGTGGTGAAGGCGAGCGCACGTAAAGTGCGCCGGATTTACAAAGACCAGATCCTCGCCGGCTTCGCTGGCGCGACGGCTGATGCGTTCACCTTGTTTGAACGCTTCGAGGCCAAACTGGAAAAGCATCAGGGCAACTTGATGCGCTCCGCAATCGAGCTGACCAAAGAATGGCGTACTGATCGTGTGCTGCGTCGGCTGGAAGCGATGTTGACGGTTGCTGACGCAGCGTCGTCTCTAATCATCACAGGCAACGGCGACGTCCTTGAGCCAGAGCATGGCTTATTAGCGGTCGGCTCAGGCGGCCCTTACGCCCACGCGGCAGCGCTGGCCCTTTTGCACAACACTGAACTGGCTCCGGCTGACATCGTCAAGAAGTCACTGACTATCGCCGGCGACCTGTGCATTTACACCAATCAATCCCACACCATCGAGACACTGGGATGATGTCGCCGAAAGAAATAGTCACCGAACTTGACAAGTACATCGTCGGACAAGCTGCCGCCAAACGCGCAGTGGCAATTGCACTGCGCAACCGCTGGCGCCGCAGCCAGGTCGATGAGCCGCTACGCACCGAGATCACACCAAAGAATATTTTGATGATCGGTCCAACCGGTGTCGGCAAAACCGAAATCGCCCGTCGGCTGGCTAAACTCGCGAATGCACCCTTCATCAAGGTCGAAGCGACAAAATTCACCGAGGTCGGATATGTCGGTCGCGATGTCGACACCATCATTCGCGACCTAGTTGAGACCGCCATCAAAGAGACGCGTGAAACAGCATCACAAAAGATGCGCCATTTGGCTGGCGATAACGCCGAAGAACAGGTGCTTGATGTGTTGCTGCCGCAGGCGAGAAACTTCGATTTTTACGGCAAACCGCCCAATAAAGACCCCGCGGCAAGTGATAACCAAACTCGGCAGAAGTTTCGTAAGATGTTGCGCGAGGGCAAGCTCGATGATCGTGAGATTGAAATCGAGTTGTCGGTCACACCTGGATCCATGGAAATCTTCGGCCCACCCGGTATGGAGGATTTCACGCAGCAGCTGCAGGGTATGTTTAAGGACATGGGCTCCGGTCGCAAAAAACCGCGTAGGGTGACGGTGAAAGAGGCACTGCGTCTTCTCACCGACGAGGAAGCCATCAAGCTGGTCAATGATGACGAAACCAAACTGGAGGCGCTAAGAAACGTCGAACAAAACGGTATCGTATTCCTCGACGAGATCGACAAGATTGCGACACGTTCTGAGCTACAGGGTGCGGACGTTTCGCGCCAAGGTGTGCAGCGTGATCTGCTGCCGCTAGTAGAAGGCACAACCATCTCTACCAAGTACGGCATGGTGAAGACCGACCACATTCTGTTTATCGCCTCTGGCGCATTTCATCTCGCCAAGCCGTCGGATTTGATCCCCGAGCTGCAAGGACGGCTGCCAATTCGGGTTGAATTACAATCACTTTCAGTGGAGGACTTTGAGGCGATCCTGACCAATACCGACGCGTGCCTGACCAAACAATACCAAGCGCTACTCGGCACGGAAAACGTCGCATTGACCTTCCCACCGGACACCGTTCGCCGGCTTGCCGAAATTGCTTTTGCTGTAAACGAAAAGACGGAGAACATCGGTGCCCGCCGACTCTACACTGTGATGGAAAAACTGCTGGAAGATGTCAGCTATGACACGGATGCCAAACGGCCGACCTTCACGATTACGCCGGCCTATGTTGACGAGAAACTCGGTGCGCTCGCAGAGAGCGAGGATCTCGCTCGTTACGTTCTCTAGAATGGGAACTAATGAAGACCTCGAAAATGGCCGTCATTGCAGCGTACAACCACAAGGGTTGCGCCGGGCGGGTACCCAATTTTGTTTAACGCGGCAGATTCCGAGATTAGGCTCTCGCGTTCGCGGGAGCGGGTTTTCTGAATTATTCATGTTTACCTGCCGGATCAATAGAGCGTCACGAATGCGAAAGGCGTTATTTCACGGGCGGTTTGAAGCAATTTCCTTTGGAAATTCTCGTCAACCGTGCAGTTTTGTATTTCCGTACTCGTGCTTCGGGCTTGCATGCCGTGTTACGCTAGGGTATTGGAGCGAGAGTTGACGAGCCTTGTTTCCCAAGAGCGGGCGATCCTGTTCGCCGACGTCGCCGATAGCACGTCGCTCTACGAGTTGTTTGGCGACAAAGTCGCCGCGAGCGTGATCGATGCTTGCCTGAGCCTACTATCTGTAGAAGTTACCAAGTGGCAGGGTGAGGTAGTCAAGAAAATTGGCGATGAAGTCATGGCAGTGTTCCCAACGGCGGACGTAGCGTGCGCGGCAGCTCGTGGCATGCAGTTCGCGGTCGACGCCTTCCCAAGCAAAGATGGACCAAAGCTTGCCATCAAGATTGGGTTTCAGTTTGGCCACGTGTTGGAGCGCGAGCAAGATTTCTGGGGTGACGCGGTAAACACAGCGGCACGGCTCGCAGGGCTTGCCAGGCGTGGGCAAATCTTGACAACGGCATCGACCGTCGACTGGCTGTTGCCACACCACCTGTCCGCCGCGCACCGCCTCGAGGCCCTCAACGTCAAGGGCAAACAGGACGCTGTGGATGTATTCGAGATAGTATGGCGAGACGATGTTGAAAAGACCCACGCGGCTCCAGCGGTACCTAGACGCAACGCTGCGACAAACTTGACCCTGACGCTGGCCGGCAAGGCGCTCAATTTCCCGCTTGAGAAAACTTGTCTCTGGCTGGGTCGGGAGAACACCTGTGAGCTGATGATTGCAGAAAAAACCGCGTCCAGACGCCACGCTCGAATCGACCGACGCGATGGGCAGTACTTCTTAGTCGACGACTCGATGAACGGCACCTACATTTGCAGCGCTGACGCTGATGATGTCCTGCTGCGTCGAGAGCAACTACTGCTGCGTGGTACCGGAAAAATCAGCCTAGGCACACCGGCCTCCGTTGCAGAGTTCCCGCTCCACTTCTCGGTCGAGTAATCGACTCGCCGACGGAAGCTTGAGCGTCGCCTCGCTTTGCCATGGCGAAGCGCAGCAAATATATGCGCGCGCGCCCCTCTGTCTGTAGGAGGCTCTGCTCTCAGGTCAACTTCGTGCTCTGAGCCGCAGTCGGCGCGATATGGGGGCATCGGCGGAAAATACAAGTAGAAATGGGCATCTGAACCGAAGCAAAATTTCAACATGGACACGTGCAGGACGCTTGTAGTTTTAGTTGTCGCAACTATCTATTGGGCATCGCATCACTTGCTGCTCCGCTAACACGGTTGGTGGCACAAATTTGATTCTTAACCCAAGGAGAAAACCATGAACACCTTAGTTCGTTTGCACAATTGGAACACCCGCCATCATCCATCAACAGACGACTTGTTCGCCAGTCTCTTCGGCCCAGCAACAGCCAATGAGCGGCGCATCACAATTGATGTTTCCGAAGATGAAAAAACCTATCGCGTGACCGCCGTGTTGGCCGGAGCACAAAAGGACGACATCCGTGTCAATGTGGAGAAAAATCAGGTCTCCATCGAAGCCGAGGTCAAACGCGATCCATCAACTAACGGGGGCGAGCGTGTGGTGCGTTCTGAGCGCGTATTTGGCAAATCGTCACGCAGCTTTGTGGTCGCGCAAGAAATCGACGACACGAACATTGAGGCGAAGTACGCGGATGGCTTGCTGACGTTGGTCTTGCCAAAAAAACAAGCGTCGGTGGCAAAACGTATTGCCATCAACTAGCTAGCGCGATGCGGTACCAGTGCGGGGCCACCAACAACGTCCCACAGCCCCCATCTACCGCATTACGCTGCCTTGGTAGCCTAGTTGGCGCCACGCCTCGTACACGGTCACGGCAACTGAATTCGAAAGATTCAAACTACGGTTGCCCGGCATCATGGGCAGGGTGACTCGGTGGCAGGGTGGAATGCTGGAAAAAATCGCCGTTGACAGTCCCGCCGTCTCCTGCCCGAACACGAGGACATCATTCTCCTGAAAGGCAAATTGGTCGAGTTGTGCGGCTCCGCCGGTCTCAATGGCGATAAGGCGGCGGCCGTCGAGGGCCGCCAAACACGCGGCCCAATCCGAGTGGTGGGTGACGTTCGTCAGTTCGTGATAGTCCAACCCCGCACGCCGCACCCGCTTATCGTCCCAGATAAAGCCTAACGGATGTACCAAGTGCAGCTTCGCACCGGTGTTCGCACAGAGGCGAATCACGTTGCCGGTATTTGGAGGAATCTCCGGAGAAACCAGTACAACTTCAACCATCAGTTTCTCTCCGAAATTGCCCGAGCTAGCACCCATGCTTCAACACGTACCGCGCCGGCGCTCTTGAGCACACGGGCTGCCTCGGACATCGTCGCGCCGGTGGTCATCACGTCGTCAACGATTGCCACGGTTTTGCCCGCGAGGCTGGCGTCACATGCAAAGGCACCGCGAATATTCTTTATGCGGGCTGCACGATTAAGCCCAGACTGTGGCGGTGTTTCACGGATGCGCAGCATCGCGCCATGCGCGACCGGCAAGTTAAGTTGCGTCGCCACCCCAGCTGCCAATAATGCCGCTTGGTTGAAGCCGCGCTCCTTGAGGCGTTGATTCCCTAAAGGCATCGCTACCACTATTTCTGGACGGCCCCAGCTGTCACCGCCACGCGCGGCCAAAGCCTCGGTTAGTGCATAGGTGAAGAACTTGACTAACTTAAAATCCGCGCTGAACTTCAACGATTGAACGAGTTTATCGAGTGGATATCGGTAGTAGAAAGCCGCAGTGGTCGCTTCAAAATGCGGTGGCACCCGCAGGCATTGGCCGCAGGTTGCACTCGACGTGCTGCGAATGGCACAGCGGCCACAGGCAAGACGGCATTGTGATCGTTCAAAACTACTGTCGCAAGCAGCACAAACTGCGGCCCTGCAGGTAGCTTCACACAACGCACACGCCTGTTCGATATCCGATAGGCTAGGTTGGCCGAACAATCCTGATAAGTGTTGGAACATTCGTTATCGCATTAATGCCCGCGCAAGATACGGCTCGTTAGCTGTCTGGTTTTGTGCGCAAGCGGCGGGCAATTGTCGTTTTTTCTCATGCAAACAATTGACATATCTCGCTTGGTTATTCATAGTCGCAGTTTAGCCTTACGGACGTGGTCTTGCCGACTTACGACCGTAACGGGGTTGGTCAGCATGCGCAAAAACTGCGCGGCCGCCCAAACCAACTGGAAAAGCATGATTAGTGTGATGGCCGACGTCTCTTCAAAATCACCGACCACAAAAATCGAATCGTTGCAGATGCAGGCGGTTCATGTCACACGCCGCTGGAAAACTCAAAACTGGTCGGTGGCGGATGTTGAGGCCTTGTTTGCGCTACCGTTTAATGACCTCGTATTTCGCGCGCAGTCGGTGCATCGTGAGCATCACGCGGCGAACAAAGTGCAACTTTCTACACTGCTCTCGATCAAGACAGGCGGATGCGCCGAGGATTGCGGCTACTGTCCACAGGCAGCACGTTATCAAACCGATGTTGAGAACGAAGAGATGCTCGATATCGCCACCGTTGTCGCAACCGCAAAACGCGCCAAACAAAATGGCGCTTCCAGATTTTGCATGGGTGCCGCTTGGCGCGGCCCTAAACAACGCGATCTCGACCCAATCTTGGCGATGGTACGCGAAGTCAAAGCGCTTGGGCTCGAAGCCTGCTGCACGCTCGGCATGCTGAAAGACGGCCAGGCGGAACAGCTCAAGACGGCGGGCCTCGATTACTACAACCACAATCTCGACACTGCACCGGAAAAATACGGCGACATCGTCACCACACGTGAGTACCAAGATCGTCTCGACACACTCGGGCGTGTACGCGAAGCGGGCATCAACGTGTGTTGCGGCGGCATTGTAGGGATGGGGGAATCGCGCACCGAACGTGCCGGCCTGATTGCACAGTTGGCGAGTCTAGATCCACCGCCAGAATCCGTGCCCATCAATTACCTTGTGCAGGTAGAAGGAACTCCGCTACACCAAAAGTTGGCGGGAGAGCGTGCGATTGATTGGGCCGAGTTTGTGCGAACCGTCGCCGCAGCGCGTATCACCATGCCAAAAAGTTTTGTGCGCTTGTCAGCCGGACGGCAGGAGATGAATGAATCTACCCAAGCGCTGTGTTTTCTGGTCGGCGCGAATTCGATCTTCTACGGAGAGAAATTGCTCACAACCGGCAATCCCGATGTTGAACGCGACCGCGCACTATTCTCAAACTTGGGCATTGAACCGATGTAGTTGGGCAGAACGCCATGGTGTTTTGAAACCGCAGATGGAGTAGATGAACGCTGATAATCATCACCATCACACCAGCTAAGGCTCGCCTATGGATAATGCATCCGCAGTAGCTACCCCGTAATGATCGCTTCCAGCGACTTTCACCACTTCGGTCAATGAGACTGCGTTCATCTACGCCCATCTGCGGCTCCACCCCCATACCATCCGTAGCCCACTACTCCATGCCCGTCTCCGATTTCTCCGCCCACCTCTCCGAGCTTGCGCAAGCAGACCAGCTGCGCGCGCGTCGGCTGGTGTCGAGCGCACAGGACGCTTCGATGGTCATCGACGGCCAGCGGGTGCTGTCCTTTGCCAGCAACGACTACCTCGGATTGGCCAACCATCCGCGAGTGGTAGAAGCCACTATGCGCGCGCTGAAAAAGTATGGCCTTGGCGCAGGTGCCTCACATATGGTGACGGGGCATATGGCACCTCATGAGGAGCTCGAAGAGCGCCTCGCGAAGCAGTCGGGCATGCCAAAAGCGCTACTGTTTGGCTCGGGATACGCCGCCAATCTCGGCATCCTGTCCTCACTGGCCGGTCGTGGTGATGTCATCTTTGCCGACAAACTCAACCACGCCTGCCTGAATGATGGCGCACAGCTCTCGCGCGCAACGGTAAAGCGATATCCGCATAACGATATGGCGAAACTCCGCACCCTGCTTGCCGATTGGAGGAGTAGTGGCTCGAACAGTGCCCGGGTCGTCATCGCCACCGATGCGGTGTTCAGCATGGATGGCGACGTTGCACCCGTGCCCGAACTGCTTGAACTGGCTGAAGAATACGATGCGTTGTTGGTGCTGGACGACGCACACGGCTTCGGCGTTCTCGGTTATCGCGGTCGCGGTGTGCTTGAGCACTTCAACTTGATCGGCACCGAGAAAAAACCGGCTAACGATCGGATCGTCTACATGGCAACACTCGGCAAAGCAATGGGTGGGTACGGCGCATTTGTCGCCGGCAACGAAGACGTCATCGACTGGATCATGCAATCCGCGCGGACGTATCTGTTCAGCACCGCCACTCCGCCTGCCATTGCCGCCGGCTGCATTGCCGCGCTCGACATCATGGCAGAGGACCACGAGCGCAGACGCCATTTACGTACGCTGATCGACTTCTTCAGTGACTCGCTGAAACTGCAGTTTGCCAAAATGCCGTTTTCCCAAACCGCCATACAGCCAATCATCATCGGCAACAACGCAACCACGCTGCAGTTTGCGGAGTTGCTCCGCGAGCGGCATTTTCTCGTTCCGGCGATACGTCCACCGACGGTGCCACAGGGCACTTCGCGACTACGTGTTTCGTTGTCGTCGAACCACGTCGCCGACGACGTATTTGATTTGATTACCGCCATCACCGACATCGAAGTCACGCTGATGGGGCAACCCAACAAGCCATGAGCGTTTTTGTTGAAGTCGTTGCGGGCCCGACACCGTCCGCGCCGAACCTTACATTGCTCCACGGCTGGGGACTCAACGGCGCCGTCTGGAACGGTGTACGTGATGCCCTTTCCGCCCATTACACGCTGCATATCGTAGATCTGCCCGGCCATGGACGCTCCCACGGCGCACCGGTGACGACCATGGAAGCATTTGTGGATGCCGTCGCCCGCGCCATGCCCGATTACGGACATCTGATGGGTTGGTCGTTAGGCGGCCACACCGCGCTCGCACTGGCCGCCAAGTATCCTGATCGCGTAAATCGCCTGGCGACAATTTGCTGCACGCCACGCTTTATCCAGTCGGACGACTGGCCGCAGGGCAAGAAGGCCGAAGTACTGGCGGCGTTTGCAACACGTCTCAGCACTAATTACTCGGCAACCATTCGCAACTTCCTCGCCCTACAGGCACTGAATCAACCTGAAATGCGTGACGTCATTCGCACACTATATGAAGCCGTCGAAGCGCACGGCGCGCCGGATGTTGCTAGCCTCGCAGCGGCGCTCGAAATACTCAAAGTAAGTGATATTCGCGGGCTGGTACCAACAATTCAACAGCCGGCGTTGGTGATTCAAGGTGACCACGACGCACTGACGTCCACCGCGTCAGCACGGTGGCTCGCCGACAATCTGCCAAACAGCACCTACTGCCTCATCCAACACGCCGCCCATGCGCCATTTCTGTCTCACCGAGAGGCGTTTCTCGGTCATGTCATTTCGTTTCTAGCGGATGATTGACGTGTAATGGAAAACGCCCGTCGACCCACCTTGCCAATCGCACGCGAGGTTCGCCGCTCTTTTGATGAGGCGGTCGCATCGTATGACGAGCACGCTTACTTACAGCGCGAGATTGCAGATCGATTGTTTGAACGGCTGGACTACATCAAGGTACAGCCCCAGCGCATCCTCGAACTTGGCTGTGGTACCGGCTATGTCACTCAGAAGCTGCTGGCACATTATCCTGAATCGTCTGTGGTGGCACTCGATCTTGCAGACGGCATGTGCCGTTATGCACAACGCCAAATTCCGCAACCAACACTGATGGCGCGGATGTTCGGAAAACGTGCCCCGACAAGTTTTGTTTGCGCGAACGCCGAACAGATCCCGCTCGCCGACGAGAGTATGGATTTTGTGATCTCCAACCTCACACTTCAGTGGTGCGACGTGGAAAAGGTGTCCGGCGAGGCGATGCGCGTACTCAAGCCCAATGGCCTCTTCATGTTCACCAGCTTTGGGCCCGATACTCTGGGAGAGTTGCGCGCGGCGTTTCGTCGCGTTGATGACAAGCCCCACGTAAACACGTTTGTGGATATGCACGATGTTGGCGACATGCTGCTCGCCGCAGGTTTCTCTGACCCAGTGATGGATCAGGAGACAATTACCATCACCTATAGCGAGCTCAAGACCTTGCTTCGTGAACTGAAGGGCATTGGCGCACACAACGTTCTCCCACAGCGAGATAACGGACTGATGGGAAAGGGGCGCTGGCACGCGCTTGTTAATGCTTATGAACACTTTCGTCAGGACGGCAAACTGCCCGCCACCTATGAAGTTGTATACGGCCATGCTTGGAAGCCCGAGTTTTCTAAGCGCAAAACCGTTGACGGTCAGCAGGCGATTTCGCTGGGTGAGTTCAAGCGGATGGTCAAACAAACATGAAGCGCTTCTTTGTCACCGGCACTGATACCGAAATCGGCAAAACATTTGTCACTTGCGGTTTGCTCGTGGCGCTGCGTGACCGCGGCATCAACGCCGCACCGATGAAACCGATCGCGGCAGGCACTATTGAGCAAGACGGTGGGAGCGCAAACGAAGACGTTCATGCGTTGTTGGCAACCTACGGTAAACCGCTCCGCACGTCTCTGGTGAATCCCTACTGTTTCCGGGAGCCGATTGCCCCTCACATCGCCGCTGTGCATGAGAATCGCGTGGTTGATCTTGCCTCCATTCGCACCGCATACGACACGTTAAGTTCGTCCCACGACACGGTGCTCGTCGAGGGTGCCGGTGGATTTTTGGTACCACTATCAGCCACTGAATCGACGTCGATCCTGCCAGTAACGCTTGAACTCGACGTTATCCTTGTAGTTGGCATGCGTCTCGGATGCCTAAACCATGCACTACTCACCGCTGAAGCGATTGCCGCGCGCGGGCTGCGTCTGGCCGGATGGGTGGCGAACACCGTCGATACCAACATGTCCTGCTTTGCTGAAAACGTTGCCACACTTACGGCCGCATTGCCCGCGCCTTGTCTGGGCATCGTCCCGCGTCTGCCGCCCTCCGAGCCGACAGCTTCAGCTAAAGTGGCGGCGACGTTCCTAAATGTTGAACCACTGCTCGACTGATGGCTCCTATCTTCATCATTTTTTACCTACTTCGGAAACCAACATGCATACCTCGAAAATACTTCTCGGCACACTCGTTGCCTTACTGCCTATTCTGGGATCGGCACAATCATCATCTGTCGAGCCATCACTAAAAGTCACCGACGCTTGGGCAAAAACGACCGTACCCGGCGGCAGTGTCTCTGCTGCTTATATGCAAATCAGTTCTGCGAAGCCGCTGAAGTTGGTCAAGGCCGAATCGCCACTCACCCCTAACGTCGAGATACACAATATGTCGATGAAAGACGGTGTGATGGAAATGCGCGCCGTTGAGGCCTTCGATGTGCCCGCCGGTAAATCAGTTGCACTCAAGCCGGGCGGATTTCACATCATGTTGATCAAGGTGAATAAACCCATCAACAAGGGCGATACGGTGCCCCTCAAACTCACGTTTGAGACGCCGGACAAAAAGCTCTTCAGTGTAGATGTTGCCGCAAAGGGGCAGGAGAAAGCCGGTGGCCACGCCCATCACTAAACTTTGCCGATTGGCCTAGGATTCCGCGTCAAACTGTCGCGCGTTTTTCCCCTTGAACGGCGCGTAGAAAGCTTTGACCACCTTCATGTCGGCCTCGATGTCTCCCGTTGGTACCAACGTCGGGCCGAGGCCGGTCAGTTTGCGCTCGTAATCCATGTACGCCATGACGATGGGCACCTTAGCACCCAGCGCGATGTAATAAAAGCCGGTCTTCCACTGCCGCACTTTGCTGCGCGTTCCTTCTGGCGGCACCACCAGTTGCAGCGGCCTATTGGCATTGGTAATCGCGTCTACGGATGCCGCCACCAGATTGTTGGACTGCTCGCGATTCACCGGGATACCGCCCAGCCACATCATGACGCCGCGAAACGGGAAACTAAAGATACTCGCTTTGCCCATCCAATAGGCATGTAAGCCGCGGTGATACGCCACCATCAGCATATAAGGTAAATCCCAATTGCTGGTATGCGGCGCGGCGATGAGTACACATTTGTCGACGCCGGTCGGCAAAGCGCCCTCAACTTTCCAACCGGTGATCTTTAGAAACACAATGGAGAACCATCGCAACAATGTCTTGACGATGGGTGTATCAAAGATGGTGGTGTGCATGGCTACGCGTTGTTAGGTGAGTAATTGTGTCGCCACTAATGTGCGTCTTCCACAACGCGGGGTGTTTGATAAATCGGCAAACGCTTGTCGCTGCATCGCGATGCCATGCGCGCCATGTTGCTGCGCTTCGGTGATATCGCTCGGCACCATGCCGCCGATGGCAAAAACGGGGATGGATGAATTTCGCGCGAGCGCTGCAAACGCGGGCCAGCCGAGAGAAGGTTGATTAGGATGTGACTGGGTGGCTTTGATGCTACCCAACACAGCGAAGTCACATTTTAGTTCTGCGGCGCGCAGTAGTTCCTCCGGCGTGTGCACTGACGCGCCAACCCAAGAAATGTCTGGCCGACTTGACAACACATTGAGTTGCGCCGAAGTCAGGTGCACACCGTCGGCACCGAGGGATTGTGCAAGGGCTACATCAGAGTTGATCAACACCATTGCACCCCTTTCACGGGCGATGGTGATGACGTCGCGGGCGAAGGCGGCGAGCCCAGCAGGTGGCATCGCCTTCTCGCGGACCTGGATGGCAAACTGCCCATTTGACGGGCTGTTTCGAGCATTTTTGGCTGAAAACGCCCGTAAATAGTTGAGGTATACATCTACCCCAACTTCGGTTGCATTGGTGACGAAGTAACGCGTGGGCAAAGACAGCGCCCGAAAAATCGGCAGGCAGCCGGGCAAAGTCGGCGATACATTTAGCGTGGCGACACTCGCCTGCCATGCGAACTGCTGGCCTTCCAGACCATACATTCCTCGCGCGTTTGGCAAGTCAGCGTCCGCATCGTGCCAAGCGGTAACGCGCCATGTGTGCAACCGAACCGTCGCGTGTTGGTAATGCATCATAAAAGTGAACCACGGTGCGCATTCGTCGATGACGACGTTGAGCTCTTCGATCAATTCACGACGAAGGGCATCGCGTACCGACTCGCCCGGCTCGATCTTGCCACCAGGGCACTCCCAATAACCCGCGTAGGGCTTGCCGTCGGGGCGCGATGACAACAAAAAACTGCCGTCGGGCTGGATGAAGACGGCAACCGCAACGTCGGTGATCTTGACCATCAAACGACTATCTTTTGGCGCGTGCGTTCGTGCGAGCGCGGGGCGCTTGTGTTACCGGTGCCGCGCGTTTTGGCGGCTTTTGTGCGACCGCCAATCCACCGGCGAAGTCTCGCGCAAATTGATAGGCGATACGTCCGCTGCGCCCACCACGCTCCAAGGCCCATAACAATGCCGCCTTGCGAAACGCGACCTCGTCAAACTTCGCCCGGCCTGCCAAAACGACCACCCAGTAATGCGCGATATCGAGATACTGCTCCTGATCAAACGGATAAAAGCTCAGCCACAGACCAAACCGCTCAGAAAGCGAAATCTTTTCTTCCGTGGTTTCGCCGGGATGAATCTCACCATCGTCAGTGTGTACGGCTTCTGCGTTTTCGCTCAATCGCTCGGGCATCAAGTGACGTCGGTTCGACGTGGCATAAACCAACATATTCTCGGTCGGCGCGCTCACGCCACCATCGAGCACCGACTTCAATGCCTTGTAGGCAGCGTCCCCCGCTTCAAACGACAGATCGTCGGCGAAAACAATGAATTTCTCCGGACGTGTTGCCACCATTTCCGCGATGGCTGGCAAGTCGATCAGATCGGCGCGATCTACTTCAATGAGGCGCAGCCCCAGACGTGAGAAGCGATGCAACATTGCTTTCACCAACGAAGACTTCCCGGTTCCGCGGGCACCCGTCAGCAATACATTGTTTGCGGTTCTGCCCTCAACGTATTGTTTGGTGTTGGCCAACAGCCGCTCTTTCTGCTCGTCGATATCGTGTAAGTCATCCAGCCGGATCACGTGTGGATGCGCCACTGGACGCAACACACCACGCGCCCCACCAAACGCACCCACGTCAATGCGTTGCCAGCGATACGCGATGGCAGACCAATCATTTTCGGGTATCGACGGCAACAGCGCGTCGATCTTGCTGATGAGCGCTTCGGCTTTTGACGCGACTTTGTCGAGTTTTGGAAACATCAGCTTCGATAGTCCGCGTTGATCTTGACGTAATCATAGGAGAAATCACAGGTCCACAGCGTAACCTTCTCAGCGCCACGTCCAAGATTTACGTTGACATCAATTTCAGCCACTTTCATAACACGTGAACCATCCTCTTCGCGATAACTCGCCGCACGGCCGCCGTGTTCCGCAACAAGTACGTCACCAAGATGCAGGGTGAGTTTGTTCTGATCCAAATCATCGATTCCGGCGTAACCCACCGCCGCAAGAATCCGCCCCAAGTTTGGGTCCGAGGCAAAAAATGCCGTCTTCACGAGCGGCGAATGGCCGATCGCTTTTGCTACTTTCATACATTCGGCGCGGGTCTTACCGCCGCTCACGTTGATGCTGATAAATTTTGTCGCGCCCTCGCCATCACGCACGATAGCTTGTGACAGCGCAATGGCGACGTCGTTAATGGCGTGCTGTAGCTGTGCGTACTCGGCGGTGCCTTCGCCCCAGACCGGTGGATGATCGGCTTTGTTAGTCGCGATCAAGACAAATGAATCGTTGGTCGAGGTATCCCCATCAATGGTGATCGAGTTAAACGAAACCTCAACGGCGTTGCGCACCATGTCCTGCAGCGTATCTGCGGCGATACAAGCGTCGGTGGCGATAAAGCCCAGCATGGTCGCCATATTGGGCTGGATCATGCCCGCCCCTTTGGAAATGCCGGTAATGGTGACGGTTTTTCCGTAAAGCGTAATCTGCTTCGAGACCGCCTTCGGCACCGTGTCGGTTGTCATAATCGCGTGTGCGGCGTCGTACCATCCGTCTGGGGTAAGGTTCGCAACACACTTTGGTATACCACCGAGAATCTTGTCCATCGGCAGGTGTTCCATGATGACACCGGTCGAAAACGGCAACACCTCTTCGACCTTGCATCCCAGCGCCAGTGCTACCGCCGCACAGGTCGCCTTCGCGTCGGTGAGGCCGCGCTCACCCGTGCCCGCGTTTGCGCAACCAGTGTTGACGATGATTGCGCGCTGATTGTTGGTCTTGGCCAGGTGCTCTCTGCAAACTGTGACCGGTGCCGCGCAGAACCGGTTCTGCGTGAATACACCGGCGGCAACACTCCCTTCATCGAGCACCGCCATCAACATATCCTTGCGGTTGGGCTTGCGCACATAGGCCTCGGCGTAACCTAGCCGGAGTCCTGGCACCTGCAGTAGTGATTCCCGAGTCGGGAGCGTGTAATTGACAGCCATGCGGCGAACCTCGGAAGGTAATGGATGGTGTCCGGATTGGACGTGTACAAAAATTATGGCATGGAAGATCATCAACTCAATTCCGCGCTGCCTGATCCGCGTCAAACAAGCCGCCTTGACGACGTCCCTGACTATGTCACCAAAGATGGTTCAATCATCCGCGAGCTGCTGCATCCCTCCAGCCACACCGTCGTCCAGCAGAGTCTGGCAGAGGCGGTGGTACACCCCGGGCAAACCACCGCGCTGCATCGGCACCATCGGACGGAGGAGATTTATCACATCACCCGTGGTCGCGGCTCGATGACGTTGGGCGAATCGCGATTTGAGGTGAATGCCGGCCACAGTATTGTGATTGCGCCCGGCACAGTGCACTGCATTGAGAATACGGGCGATGAGCCGCTACACATTCTCTGCGCGTGCTCACCGGCGTATTCGCATGAGGATACTGAGCTGCTGTCGCTCGCCAAGAAAATTGGGCCCCGGCCCGGCGCAACCCTTGTGGTTGTCCGTCGGGGCGACAGTTTTATTGGTACCAGAAGGATTACCGTTCGCTAACTTTAGCTGCCCGGAAGCTGTTGGAAAGCGCCGCTAGCGCAGGTAGGGCTAGGCCGCAGTGAACGAGGACACCTGAGTTGCCGAATTGCGCAATGAGGACGTCCGAGCCATCGAGAACAACGCCCTACCAAGCGCAGCAGCTTTACGACAACTTTCCGTGGCAGTGTTTGTATTTCTTGCCCGACCCACAGTAGCAAGGGTCGTTTCGGCCCAGCTTCTCACCTTCCCTCACGAACGGTAGCCGCGAATGGTCTGCCGTTGCAGCTGCCTCAGCCAAGGCCTCTTCGGTATCGGCATGGTGGTACTGGACGTTGTGCACAGCCTTCGCCGCCGCTTCTTCGGCCGCACGCTCGGCCGCTTCAACCTGCTCCTGTGACTGGACTTGCACGTTCACCAGAATCTGCGTGGTTTGCCGTTTCACCACGTCAAGCATGTTGCCGAACAGCTCGAACGCCTCACGTTTGTACTCTTGCTTTGGCTGCTTCTGCGCGTAGCCACGCAAGTGGATACCCTGGCGCAGGTAGTCCAGCGACGCAAGATGTTCGCGCCAGTGGTTGTCGATGGATTGCAACATCACTGAACGCTCGTATTGGTGCAAAAGCGCCTTATCGACATTGGCAAACTTGGTGTTGTATTCGTCAGTCGCGTTGGTCTGTACTCTCTGCACCACCGTTTCGGTATCAATTTCTTCATCTGACGCCAACCACTGCGCCAGAGGTGCATCAATACCGAACTCGTTCTTCAGGGCAGCCGTTGCCGCTGGCACATCCCACTGTTCCTCCACTGTCTCGGGCGGAATGTGTGTATGGATTGTTTGCGCGAGAACGTCATTACGCATCGCCGTGATGGTCTCGGAGATATCATCTGCGTCGAGCAGCTCATTACGCTGCTGATAGATCACTTTGCGTTGATCGTTGGCGACGTCGTCGTATTCGAGAAGTTGCTTACGAATATCAAAGTTGCGCGCTTCAACTTTACGCTGTGCGTTCTCAATCGAGCGCGATACCATGCCCGCCTCGATGGCTTCGCCCTCTGGAATCTTCAGGCGGCCCATGATGGCCTTGAGACGATCGCCAGCAAAGATCTTCAGCAACGGATCTTCAAAGGACAGATAGAAGCGCGACGAGCCCGGATCACCCTGACGTCCGGCACGGCCGCGCAACTGGTTATCAATACGCCGTGATTCGTGGCGCTCAGATCCGATGATGTGTAAACCACCCAGTTGCACGACATGCTCATGACGTTCCTGCCAAGAGGCCTTCGCTTCCGCGATCTTTGTCTCTTTTTGGCTGGCGCTCAACTTTTCATTGCTTTCAATAACGTGCAACTCAGCCTCAAGGCTGCCGCCGAGCACGATGTCGGTACCGCGTCCAGCCATGTTGGTGGCGATGGTGACCGCTTTGGGTTTGCCTGCTTGCGCCACAATCTCGGCTTCACGGGCATGCTGCTTTGCGTTTAACACTTCATGCGGAATCTTTTGCTTCTTCAACAGCTCCGAGAGCACCTCGGAATTTTCGATCGAAGTTGTACCCAGCAATACGGGCTGCCCACGCTCGTAACAATCCTTCACGTCTTCGGCGATAGCATTGTACTTTTCGGCAATCGACATATAGACGAGATCATTTTCATCTTTACGCACCATGGCGCGATTCGGAGGGATGATGACGGTCTCGAGGCTATAGATTTGTGAGAATTCAAACGCCTCCGTGTCTGCTGTACCCGTCATTCCGGCGAGCTTGGCATATAGACGGAAGTAATTCTGGAAAGTGATGCCGGCGAGTGTTTGTGATTCGTTTTGAATCTGCACACCTTCTTTTGCCTCTACCGCCTGATGCAGACCTTCGGACCAGCGACGGCCGGTCATCATACGACCGGTGAACTCATCAACGATAACAATCTCGTTGTTTTGCACCACGTAGTGCTGGTCCTTGTGATACAAAGCATGGGCGCGAACCGCAGCGTAAAGATGATGCATCAACATGATGTTTGCAGGATCGTAAAGCGACGCCCCAGCGGGCAATAAGCCATTTTCCGCCATCAACGCCTCGGCGCGTTCATGGCCCTGCTCTGAGAGCGTGACCTGATGCTGTTTTAGATCAAGCCAATAGTCGCCCGGTCCATCTTCGGTGTCTTGTTTAGTCAGGTGCGGCACCAAGACGTTGATCTTCACGTACATCGCGGTAGAGTCCTCCGCCTGCCCCGAAATAATCAGGGGCGTACGCGCTTCGTCGATCAGAATCGAATCGACCTCATCCACAATCGCGAAGTTGAGGCCGCGCATGACGCGCTCGTCCTTCGAGGTTTTCATGTTGTCACGAAGGTAGTCGAAGCCAAATTCGTTGTTGGTGCCGTACGTAATGTCGGCGGCAAAGGCCACGCGTTTATCGTCTTCTTGCATCTGCGACAAGTTACAACCGACGGACAATCCGAGGTAGTTGTGCAGCCTGCCCATCCACTCGCTATCGCGCTTGGCCAGATAGTCGTTCACTGTCACCACGTGTACACCTTTGCCGGAGATGGCATTTAGGTAACAAGGCAAAGTGGCCATCAGTGTTTTACCTTCGCCGGTACGCATTTCCGCGATCTTGCCGTCGTTCAATACCATGCCGCCGACCAACTGCACGTCGAAATGACGCATTCCCAAGGTACGTTTGCCGGCTTCGCGTACAACCGCAAACGCCTCATGCAACAGTTGATCAAGAGTTTCGCCCTTGGCATAACGGTCTTTGAACTCTTGCGTCTTCACCCTGAGCGCCTCATCGCTGAGCCCCTCCATGGCGGGTTCAAGTGCGTTGATGGCGTGAACACGTTTGCGATATTGCTTCAACAAACGTTCGTTGCGGCTACCAAAAATAGATTTGAGGAAGGTATCAAACATCACTAACTTTCGGTTGGACTAATTGTGGTGGACTAAGAAAACTCTCTGCCCTCGGAACATTAGGACAGCAAAGCGGAAGCGATAAACAGGGAGCCTGCGATAACGCTAGGCGAGACGAGGCGCATCTGCGCTCACGCGTTGCGCGGGCACGGCTGCAATAGAAGAAAAACTACGGGGCGCGAGCAGTCTTTACAGCTTGTGCTGGCTCTTGGGCACGGGCGAAATTGAGGAATCGATTCGGGTTGAGCGGAACCGAGTTTTCGCGGACTTCAAAATGCAAATGTGGGCCAGTGGCACGACCGGTCTGACCGAGGCTGCCAATCACTTGGCCCTTCAACACGACATCACCGACCTTTACAAGCTTCTGCGCCAAGTGCGCGTAGCGCGTGGTCAAGCCGCCCTCATGTTCGATATCGACCAAGTTGCCGTATT
>JBIIYQ010000147.1:0-6919 GCA_044346745.1 Usitatibacteraceae bacterium
GGATGCCGCCATGCCCCGCAAGCCGAGCGTGTGTGTGCATTCCACCACCGCCAGTTTTGCCGAGCGCTTCGCTGCCGCACCTTCAGCGGCTTTGGTGCTGGCCCCTTGAATTTGCAACGTCACACGGCCGGGGTGTTTCAGGCCGGTGCCGACAAAGACGGCGACACATGCAAGTTCGCCAAAATAACGCATGACGTCTTCTGGATAGTTGCGACCCTGCATAAGGGCGTGCCACGCGTCTCCCAAACGCACCACCTGCCCGCGAATGTCGAGGTCTTCCAGGGTGAATCGACGCGAGTAACTGGCTTGAGAGGAAAGTTGGGAAGGGCGGTCGGCAGGCATGGCGCGAGTCTAACAAACCTCAGCGGCTAGGCAACACTTTCGTGAAGCAACCGATAGCGGAACCGATGAAACGTTACGCCGCAACCGCCTGCGGTTTGGGTTGTTCCGACATCACACGAACGGCCGGAAAAATTGCCTTGAAGCAAGACCCGTGGTCTTCCGAACCCTGCGAACTTTGAATTTCTAGGCGACCACCGTGTCTGACAAGCACATGTTTGACAATGGCGAGCCCCAAACCTGTGCCCCCCGCTGCACGCGAACGGCCGCGGTCGACACGGTAGAAGCGCTCGGTTAAACGCGGCAGATGTTCAGGCGGAATACCCTCTCCTGTGTCGTTGACGCTGAACAGTAAGTCGCCGCTACCCACCCCATCTGGGGGCGACACCATTTGCAAGCGCACGTGTACCGCGCCGTCATCAGGGGTGTAGCGAATCGCGTTTGAGACCAGATTGGAAATCAGGCTAGAAACTTCGTCACGGTTGCCCACTAACCACACCGGCAACAATGAAGTCGTGACTTTATGGCGACCACCGGACATAACCCGTGCATCGTTAACGGAGGCCTGTACCAAGCCCTGCATATCGATAACCGATTCGGCAAGTTTGTTTTGTGCATCTTCCAGCCTCGACAGCGCGAGCAGATCATCGACCAGACGCTGCATCCGCTCAGTCTGTTGCGACATATGGTCAAGGGAACGTTTGAGCAGCTCCGGTTTTGAGCCGCCTGCGATATCGGTGCCGTGCATGGTCTCAAGAAACCCTGCCATAACGGTGAGCGGCGTGCGTAACTCATGCGAGACGTTGGCGACAAAGTCGCTGCGCATTCGCTCGAGGCGTTCGCGCTCCGAGATGTCCCGCGAGAGCAGCAAGGTTTGATCATCACCAAAACCAACAAGCTGCACGGCCAGCGAAACTTCGCGACTGCTGTTAGGACCGAGCGGTTGGGCGAATTTCAACGTTAACGATTCGCCGAGGTTTCGCTTGGCAAGAAAATCGATGAACTCCGGGGTGCGGACAATATAAGTGATGGTCTGCATGCGGTCGTTTGACAGCGAAATGTGCCAATGTTCTTCGGCCGCCGGGTTGCACCAAACGATGTTGTTTTCATTGTCCAACATGACGGCGCCATCTGGCAGCGCAGTGGCCGCCTGCTGAAAGCGCGCGAGGGAATTGGTCAGGGCTTGCTGTTCGGTACGCTGTTGGCGAATGACGCGGTACAGGTCGGAAAGCACATCACCCCAAGTACCGAATCCATCGGGCAGATCCGCAGCGCGCAAATCGCTGCCCAGCCAGATGTGTAGTTGCGACAACTTCCAAGCGTGATAGGCAAAACCCGCAAAAACGATCAACGTCGTCATCACAAATGCGGCGGTCCATCCAAACATCAGCCCACCCAGCAAGCCGCCTAACGCGGCAAGCAGCGCAACGCGCAGCGAGGCGGTTAACAGCAGTTTGTGCGCGGAGGTCATTCGATCAGTTTGGGGTGGCGGACTGGGCGGTCTCGAGATCGGGTCGAGCCGCTATATTACGCCGCGCACATCAAATGGTGGCCAGGATTCGATCAGCCAGCTTGACGGCTACTCGTCGCGCGCGAAGCGGTAACCGCTGCCGCGAACGGTATGCACAAAGTTATCGTGGCCGGAAGGCGTTAGCGCCGAGCGCAGCCGACGAATGTGCACGTCGACCGTACGCTCCTCAATAAACACGTGGTCACCCCAGACAAAGTCGAGTAACTGAGTGCGCGAATACACCCGCTCCAGATGCGTCATAAAGAAGTGCAGTAAACGAAACTCGGTTGGGCCCATGGTGAGCGTCTGGCCATTGCCCGTGACCTTGTGTGAAGCCGGGTCAAGCTTTAAGCCGTTGTACTCGATAGTGTCTTCGGTCAGCTCAGGGGCGCGGCGGCGCAGCACGGCCTTGATGCGCGCCTC
This sequence comes from Usitatibacteraceae bacterium, assembly GCA_044346745.1. Taxonomy (GTDB): domain Bacteria; phylum Pseudomonadota; class Gammaproteobacteria; order Burkholderiales; family Usitatibacteraceae; genus UKL13-2. The sequence continues at coordinate 2,273 of JBIIYQ010000147.1, forward strand.
CAGTTCCTTCAACGAAAACGGCTTGACCATATAGTCATCTGCGCCGGTTTCGAGGCCGCGCAATTTGTCCTCTTCCTCGCCGCGCGCGGTGAGCAAGATCACCGGAAGTGATTTGGTGCGACTGTCGCCACGTAACTTGCGGGTTAACTCGACGCCGCTCATTCCCGGCAACATCCAGTCCAGCAGAGCAAGATCGGGTAGCTCGTGCTGCACGATTTTCAGCGCATCCTCGGCCGAAGGTGTGACCAATACGCGGTACCCGCCCATCTCAAGATTGATCTGGATAAGATCTTGGATGGCCGGTTCGTCTTCTACGACGAGGATGGTGGGGTTCATGGTTTCCGCTCGAATTCCGAAGGGTTAGTAATCGACGATTGCCTAGCCAGCAATAATATTTCAGCTTTGTGAACTTTATGTGACAGCGGGCGCTTGGTGGGCGGTTAGCCCAGGGGTGGTCCGCATCCCAAACTTGGCCGCAGGCTACAATGTTGGCCGATCAATGCTAACCGCATAACCCAAACACCCAAATCAATGGCTGAACCCCGTCCGACTGAGATTACGCTCCACCAGAAATCCCGCGAATTAGAGATCGCATTTGACGATGGCAATCGCTTCCGACTCACTTGCGAATTCTTGCGGGTTCATTCGCCTTCGGCGGAAGTGCGCGGCCACGGTCCGGGCCAAGAGGTGCTGCAGGTGGGTAAACGCGAAGTCAACATCACCAATATCGAGCCGGTTGGTTCATATGCGATCAAACCAACCTTCTCTGATGGGCACGACACCGGCCTCTACTCTTGGGAGTATCTGCACGATCTCGGCCTCAATCAGCATGATTACTGGCGTACTTATATGAGCCGCCTCGAACGCGCGGGCGCAAGCCGTGGGTAACCGTTTTGATTAACGCAAGCCAAATGCCCGCCGACGTTCGCGAGTTTTTTGACGCCTACCGCGACGCCTTTAATCGCCTCAATGGGCGAGAAGTGTCGGCGTTCTACCAAGTGCCGTCGATGATCTCGAGCGCAGCGGGTCCCGGCCTGTTCGCCGATGCCGAATCCCTGATCACAAACAATGAAAAATTGTGCGAAATTTATCGGGAGTCGGGGTTCGTCAGGACGGAGTACCGCGAGAGCGGAGCGATCCCACAAAGCGACAACTTTGTTGTGGTGGATCTTGAGTGGAGCATCCATCGGGAGCAGCAACCGCCGCAGGTGTTTAATACCACCTACCAACTCGTCCGGCGCGATTCGGCCAGCGCCTGGAAAATTGAACACGTCGCCGCATACAGTGAAAAACGCTTCTGGACCACTCATGACTGAAACACATTTTGGTTTTCAAAAGGTCGGCGAAGGCGAAAAAGCCGGCAAAGTGCGCGAAGTGTTTCGATCGGTCGCACCGAGTTACGACGTCATGAATGACTTGATGTCGGGTGGACTACATCGCATCTGGAAGAAATTCACGGTTGATCTGGCGAACGTACAACCGGGTGAAACCGTCTTGGATGTCGCGTCAGGTACGGCTGACTTGGCGCAAGCGTTTGCGAAACGAGCCGGTGCGGCCAACGTTTGGCAGACCGACATCAACGAAGCGATGCTGAAGGTCGGACGCGATCGGCTGGCGAACGAGGGGCTGATCACGCCGAATGCGTTGGCTGACGCCGAGAAGTTGCCCTTTGCGAGTGAATCGTTTGACATCGTGACGGTGGCGTTCGGTTTGCGCAACATGACGCACAAAGATATCGCGTTGGCAGAAATGACGCGGGTATTGAAGCCGGGTGGACGTCTATTTGTGCTCGAGTTCTCCAAAGTCCACAAATCGCTGGAAAAAGCCTACGACGCCTATTCATTTGGCCTTTTGCCGAAGATTGGGAAATGGGTGGCCAAAGACGAGGCAAGTTACCAGTACTTGGCGGAGTCGATTCGGATGCACCCCGATCAAGAAACGCTCAAAAAAATGATGTCCGAGGCGGGCTTATCCAACGTCGAATACTGGAACCTGGCGGCTGGGGTTGTGGCGTTGCACCGCGGATACAAGCTAAGCCGCTAAAAAGCGCTAAAACCGCTGCCTCGCGGGGAATCTTTTCCCCACAATCCGGTCATAGTGTCGCTCCAACAACCTTCGTTTCAACAATACACCTACAATTTCTCGGGGAATGCCATGAAATCACTTCTGGCCACAGTCGTTATTTGTCTTTTTACAATTGTGTCGCTTGGCTACATGTCTGACGCGGACGCAAAAAAGCGCCTTGGTGGCGGTAAATCCACCGGGACCCAAAAAGAGTCCATCCAGCGCGACGCCACACCACCACCGGCAAAACCGGCTTCTCCTGCTGCGGCACCAGCCGCTGGCGCTGCGCCGGCCGCCGCCGCCGCTCCAGCAGCCGCATCAGGCGCCAGCAAATGGCTCGGCCCATTGGCCGGGTTGGCTGCAGGCGGATTGCTGGCGGCGATGTTTATGGGCGGTGCGTTTGACGGCCTGAAATTTTTCGACATCCTGTTGATGATCGGTCTGGCCGTTGCCGCGTTTATGCTGGTGCGGATGTTTATGCGTAAAAAAGCTGCGGAGATGGGGTCCGCTGCCGGTAACAGCCAGTACGCCGGTGCAGGAGCGCCGTACGTTCCTGCGCCCGCGCCCATTTCAGCTGCGCCAGCACCTGCGACCACCACCAGCCGCATCGCCGCACCTGAAATCGGTAGCCGTTTGTCGACCGCCAATGCATCGCCCGAAGTCATCAACCAAGCGACGGCAACACCGCGCATCCCGGCTGACTTCGACGTCGTTCCATTTGAGCGCAACTCAAAAGCGGCGTTTATTCGCCTGCAAGCGGCCAACGACGCCCGCGACCTCAACGACATTCGTGAATTTGCGACGCCAGAAATGTACGGCGAGCTCGCGCTGCAGATTCAGGAGCGCGGCAATGCTACGCAAAAAACGGAAGTCGTTTCAGTCGATGCTCGAGTCATCGAAGTGGTCATTGAAAACAACCGCGCGCTGGCAAGTGTTCGTTATACGGGTGTGATCCGCGAAGACGACGGCCAGGCTGAAGGTTTTGACGAAGTCTGGCATGTGTCGAAAGACCTTTCCGACGAACAGTCGACATGGCGGTTGGCCGGTATCCAGCAGCTCGGCTAACAAACCCCCGCTTGTTTCTCCATTAGAAGGCGCCGTTCGATCGAACGGCGCCTTTGTCTTTGTCATAATGTCGATGTGACCCAAATGACATCCGCCGCAGTAAATCTTGCGGCATCCAAACTCATCAACCGCGTTTTGTCGGACTACCCGCTGGCGCGTGAGCGGCTTGCGATCCATCACTCTGCACGTGTTGCGGCCCATGTCGGACCAGTTGGCGTTGATCTCCGTATCACCACGCACGGCGGGGTTGAGCCTGTCGGCATCGGCGCAGTCGACGAGAATACGCCTAAGGTGATCTTTCGTATTCCGATCACCGCGATAGGCGGGTTGCTGCGCAAAGATCCCGACGCATATCGTCAGGTTGCCTTCGAAGGTGACAGTGAACTGGCGCATGTGTTGTCTACCGTCGCACGCAGTGTTGAGTGGGATATCGAAGAAGACTTAAGCCGCTTGCTGGGCGGCGGCAAAGTCGGGGACATCGTCTCTCATCGCGTGGTGGGTACCAGCAAATCCGTCGCTGAGTGGCGTGATCAAGCAGGCCAGCGCTTCACCGAGAATGTGGCCGAATATCTGGTGCATGAGCGCGAAGCCTTCATCACCAAGGACCAATTGGAACAACTGGCTCGCGACAACGAAGTGCTGCGCGACGACGTCGCGCGATTGGAAGCGCGCGTTAACCTACTCACCAAGTAAGAGCCCATGAAACGAATCACGCTGACCCGATTTCTGATCGACGAGCAGTACAACCACAAGGCAGTTCCCGCCGACCTCCGATTGCTGATCGAGGTTGTCTCGCGTTCCATCAAAGCTATTTCGATGACAGTGGGTAAAGGCGCTCTCGCGGGAATATTGGGTGACGCGGGTTCGGGCAATGTACAGGGTGAAGCGCAGAAAAAATTAGACGTCATTGCCAACGAAATTCTGTTGGAGGCCAATGAGTGGGGCGGCCATCTTGCAGCAATGGCGTCTGAAGAAATGGAAGGACCACACGCCATTCCCCACCGCTTTCCCAAAGGCGAATACTTGTTGTTGTTCGACCCGCTGGATGGCTCATCGAATATCGATGTAAACACTAGCGTCGGCACCATTTTCTCAGTACTGCGCTGCCCCGAAGGTGTGACCACGCCTAACGAGGCAGACTTCCTGCAACCCGGTGCCGCGCAGGTGTGCGCCGGCTTTGCGGTGTATGGTCCCTCCACGGTGTTGGTGTTGACCTTGGGCGCAGGTGTTCACACTTTCACGCTTGACCGAGAGTTAGGCGGCTTTGTGCTAACGCAACAGCATGTACAGATACCAGTGGATACGCAGGAGTTCGCTATCAACATGTCGAATATGCGCCACTGGGAGCCACCGATGCGACGTTACGTTGAGGAAATGTTGGCGGGTAAAATCGGGCCGCTCGGCCGCGACTACAACATGCGCTGGGTGGCGTCGATGGTGGCGGATGTGTTTCGCATCCTCACGCGCGGCGGCATCTTTATGTATCCGCGCGACAATAAGGATCCTTCGAAGCCCGGC
>JBIIYQ010000049.1:0-21209 GCA_044346745.1 Usitatibacteraceae bacterium
GCCACTTGGAAATCCAAGGCGGATGCGGCTGAAGTGACCGGTGGTGCGAACTCAATGTACGTGCCAGTCGAAAGCAGTCTCGAGACCGGGGCCATCACGGCACGTGCGCTGCTGAAGGCGAAGGACAATAAGCTCGATGCGTTGCCAAGCGGTCAGCTTTCGATTGCAAAAATTCTCGACTCGACCGTGACCAACGGTAAGGTCAAAAAGCCTGTGACATTGTATGCCATCGCAGGTTTTGGCCTGGAGCCAAGTTATGTGTGGATGTGGAAAACGGCCACACCATCGTCGGCCGGCATGCTCGGTGTGGTTTCACCGGGTTTCTCGGCGTTGGAAAGTGGTTGGGAGGGTAATGCAGAAGCGTTGCTGAAGACCCAACTCGAGGCCGACGGCATCACGCTGAAGAAAATGGCTGCGAAGTACGTAAAGACACCTGCGGGCCTCACGGTGTTCCGTAATGTGCGTTGGTTCGACTCAGAAGCCGCACAAATGCGTGGCCCGTCGGACGTGTACATCAATCGCGGCAAGATCGCTGCTGTCTATCCTGCCAACTCGACAATTCGCGACGCGGCGACGGTGATCGATGGAACAGGGCGCACCTTGTTGCCCGGTTTGTTTGACATGCACGGACACACCAGCCCGTGGGACTCGGTTTTGCAGATTGCGGGAGGTGTGACCACGCTGCGCGACATGGGCAATATCAATGAAGCACTTGCGGACCTGACCACCAAAATCGATGCGGGTGCCTCCGTCGGCCCACATATCGTGCCAACCGGCTTTATCGAAGGCGACAGCCAATACAAAGCCAGCGGCGGCTTCACCGTCAAAAGTGTGGACGACGCCAAACGGGCGATCGACTTTTACAGCCAGAACGGTTTCCGCCAAATCAAGCTTTACAACTCGATGCGCCCTGAGTGGATAGCACCGATTACGGCCTATGCCAATGAGCGCGGCATTCGCGTGAGCGGGCACATTCCGGCCTTTATGCGGGCAGAAGAAGCAGTGCGTGCCGGCTACGATGAAATCCAGCACATCAATCAAGTCATCCTCAATTTTCTGGTGAAGGGCGACGACGATACCCGTACCTTGTTGCGCTTCTATTTGGTTGGGGACAACGCCAACCAAATTGATCTTGAGTCGGCGCAGGTGAAGGACTTCATCAAACTTCTGGTTGATCGCAAGACCGCGGTTGACCCGACCATGACTGCGTTTGAAGCGATGTTCTTACAACGCCAGGGCGCGGCAAATCCATCGTTTAAGAACGTGGCGAACAACGTACCACCGGCGATCCGTCGTGCTTGGCTCACCAACTCGATGGATGTGACGGACAAGAACGAGGCAGCGTTCAAAAAGTCTTATCAAAAGTTGATGGATTTCGTGAAACTGATGCATCAGGCGGGAGTGCCACTCTTGGCGGGCACCGACGACATCGCCGGGTTCACCCTTCACCGCGAACTTGAGCTGTACGCGATGTCGGGAATCCCGCCGCTGGAAGTGCTGAAGATCGCGACGTGGAACGGTGCCAAGTATTCGCAGGTGCTGGAACGTACCGGTTCGATCACGGTTGGTAAGGATGCCGACTTGATTCTGGTTGAGGGCGACCCCAGCAAAAACATCAGCGATATTCGCAAGGTGAGCTTGGTGATGAAGTCGGGCGCAATTCACTTTCCGACGGAGTTGTACAGCGCTCTCGGTGTGAAGCCGTTTGTGGCTACGCCGACGCTGACGCAAGTAAAAGCGCCTGCCGAGGGAAAGTAAATCATGAATGAAAGTCCAATATCCACGGGTGTTTTCGGGCAATTGTGGCTGAAAGTGCCCGTTTTTATTGGCATTCTTGCATTTTCGGTTTTGAGCGGCTGTGCTTCCCTGATAGAAGTCGAGGGTCACCGCGGTGCACGCGGTCTGGTGCCGGAAAATTCCCTGCCGGCATTTGCCAAGGCGCTTGAGATCGGAGTTGATGTGCTTGAGCTCGATACCGGTGTCACCAAAGACGGCGTGGTTGTGATCTCACACGACCCCTGCCTGAATCCGGATTTTGTGCGCGACGCGTCAGGAGCTTGGGTAGCGCCGAGATCGAAGGACAACAAGTACGGCAAGTGTTTGGTCGATCTCACCTTAGCCGAACTGCAGCAATACGATGTAGGTCGCATCCAGCCTGGCACGGAATACGCCAAGCGTTTTGCCACACAGCAGTCGATCGATGGCACGCGCATCCCGACGCTCGCCGCATTGTTTGGTTTGGTCAAACAAAAGGGTGACGGCCGGGTGCGTTTTAACATCGAGACCAAACTCTCACCGATGGCGCGCAGCGAAACGGTGTCACCTGAAAAGTTCGTTGAGGCGCTTGTAAAAGTGATTCGCGACAATGGTATGGCCAGGCGCGTGGCCATCCAGAGTTTCGATTGGCGCACGTTACAGATCAGCCAGCGACTCGCGCCTAACATCCCCACGGTTTATCTAACTGTGCAACAAAAATGGATGGATAACATCGGCGCAGGCAATCGTGAAGGCTCTGCTTGGACTGCGGGCATCAATGCACGTGAGTATGGCGACTCCGTGCCGCGCATGGTGAAGGCTGCCGGTGGCGCGGCGGTGGGCAACACGTGGTCGCCATACTTTGGTGATGTCACGCCCGCAAAAATTGCCGAAGCCAAAGCGCTGGGACTCAAGGTGGTGGTGTGGACCGTGAACGAACCCAAAGACATCGAACAGATGCTGATGTGGAAGGTCGATGGGATCATTAGCGACTATCCGGACCGCGTAATCGCGTTACGTCGTCGCTAACTTTGCACCCAAGGCAATCCGTTATGGCGCCAGCCGTTGACGTTGCCGCGGTGACCATTCGTGTCGAGGTCGCCTTCAAAACCGCCGATGATGTTGTAGGCTTTCGTATATCCGGCGGCTGCCGCAGCGATACTTGCCGCGTGCGAACGTACACCACTTCGACAAAGTAGCAGCACGATATTGTCTGGAGAGGCGACGGCGCTCAATTGTTCGATGAACTTCGGATTGGTGGTTCCCTCGGGATAGATCTTCCAAGGGACTAAGCTTGAGCCGTGGATACGCCCCACGTATTCATGTTCAAACCCGTACCGCACGTCGATGATTTTTGCGCCCGCTTCCTGCAACTGGTGCGCTTCCCGAGGCGTGACTTCACCCGCGTAGGGAAGTGACTTTGCGTCGCCGCGTGTTGCGGCTTGGGTGAGCGTTATCTGAAGCTCTACCGGCGTTGGCACCGGAGTCGCTATAAGTGTCATGGTAGGTCCGGAAGAGGCGGGAGCGTTGTTGCTGAGATGCACCCCCGCCGGTTCGTATCAAAAAAAATTACCAGTGAATACCCTGCGTAATCTGCGCAAACGCCACCGCTTCCGGCGTCATCTCAACTTCCTTCGCCGCTTCGCCCTTCTTGCCCTGTGCGGCGGTCGAATCCGGGAACATACGGAACGCTGCGTTCAGGATGATCTGGGTGAGCTTCGGCGACACCGCGTGCAGAATCGCGCCGGCAATACCCAAACGTGTGGCAATACGCACAGGCTTGTAGACAATCGCCTCCACCACCAAGTCAGCCGCTTGTTCGGGCGAAAGTGTTGGCACCGAGTTGTACATCTTGGTCGGTGCAATCATCGGTGTACGCACCAGCGGCATGTTGATCGTGGTGAAGTGGATGTTGTTATCCACGAATTCGGATGCGGCGCAACCAGCGAAGGCGTCTAGCGCTGCTTTGGAAGCCACGTAAGCCGAGAAACGCGGCGCTTGTGTCAACACGCCAATCGACGAAATGTTGATGATATGGCCGCTGTTTTGTTTCATCATCGCCGGCAAGAAGCCCATGATGAGCCTTAAGCTGCCGAAATAATTCAACGACATGGTGCGCTCAAAGTCGTGGAAGCGATCAAAGGAATTTGCGATCCCGCGGCGGATCGAACGCCCTGCGTTGTTGACCAAATAATGGCAGGTGCCGAAGTCTTTCAACACCACGGCGACCAGCTTGTCACAATCGTCCAAGCTGGAGAGGTCACACGAGTAGAACTTTGCGGTGCCACCTGCGGCCTTAATTTTGGCGAGCGTTTCTTTGGCTTTTTCGGGGTCGCGCGCGACGATGACCACCTTCGCACCGGCTTCTGCCATTTTTAGTGCGGTGGCTTCACCGATGCCTGACGTGCCACCCGTGACGACCACGACCTTGCCCTCGACCTTACCGCGAAGGGTGCGGTCGATAAAGAGGTCAGGATCGAGGTTGCGCTCCCAGTAATCCCACAAGCGCCACGAATAATCTTGCAGCTTCGGCACACTGATGCCGGAGCCCTTTAATGCCTTTGCGGTTTCGCGGTTATCAAACTTGGTTGGGTAGGAGATGAAGGAGAAAATGTCCTTCGGAATCCCGAGGTCGTTCAGGATCTGGTTACGTGCACGGCGAACTGGCGCGACTGACATCAACCCTTGGAGGATGTAATCGGGCATGAAGCTGAACATCTTGGCGTTCAGACGCATCGTCATCTGCGGTGCGTGTGCGTCCTTGGCGAACATATTCAAGATTTCGCCGATACGCATCGGTTCCGGATCGGTCAAATGGAAGCAGCCGCCGTCCAACCCTTTCTTGTGAGCGATGTAGTCCATCGCATCGACCACGTAGTCGACCGGCACAATATTGATGCGGCCACCTTCGATGCCAACCGTTGGCATCCATTGCGGCAACATCTTGCGCATTTTTTGAATTAGTTTGAAGAAGTAATACGGCCCGTCGATCTTGTCGATTTCACCTGTCTTGCTATGGCCGACCACCATGCCGGGGCGATAAACGCGCCATGGTGTTTTGCATTCGTTGCGAACAATCGCTTCTGAATCGTGTTTGGTGCGGAAGTAGGGGTGATCCAGTTCTTCGGCTTCCTCGAACATATCTTCACGGAATGTGCCGTCGTACAAGCCTGCCGCAGCGATCGAAGAGGTGTGGTGGAAACAGCCGACTCTGATTGCTTCGGCGAGTTGAATGGCGTTGCGTGTGCCGTCAATGTTGGCCACGCTTTGTGAGGCCGCATCTGCCGACATATCGTAGATGGCGGCAAGGTGGAAGAAGTGTGACACCTTGCCGCGGAGTTTGGTGATATCGACCGGCGCCAAGCCCAACTTCGGTTTGCTGAGGTCACCAATGATCGCGACCACGCGTTTTTGTGTTTTGGGATCGAGGCCCCACCACTTGACGACCTCGTCGAATTTTTTCATCGACTGTTTGCGCACGAGTACGTAAATCGTGCCCGCTTTTCCGTTGTCGCGCTTGAGCAGGTTGGTGACTAGAAACTTGCCGACAAAACCCGTCGCGCCAGTGACGAAATAAGTCATGGAAAAACTCCTCGAAAAACGTTGCAGTTGGTCTATTTATTATTTGCGGCCGCATTGCTTGTTGCCCCTTGCGGACCATGCACACTGCCGAATTTTACACTGCCCCCCTGCCGCACGGCGTTGATACACGAGCAGCCGAGCTAGACAACATTTTTTTGGGCTGGCCATGGCACCATGTTTGATCAAAAGTCGTTTATTGAAAGGCACTTTCAGGCAAAAGTGCCTGAAAACACCCGTGGAATATGGGGTTTTATCGAATTTTCCCATGGAGAGAAACGGTGCCTTTAGTGTGAATCCTCTAATACCCCCGCCTAGACTGGCGCTTGAGATAGTTCCGAATGCTTCACATGTTTCATTTCGCGCCTCGACACTTCATCGGTTGACCGTCTGGCGCAATCACCCAAGGAGTTTCACATGGCAACAAAAGTCACCAAACGCACTGTGCGCGCTAAATCAACGACCAAGCCTGCGGCAAGTAAGGCGGCAGCTTCCCGCGTCCCAATGACTCCACGTAGCGTAGCCCTTGCAGGTATCGGTGCCGGTGCTTCCGCAATTGAGCGCGCGCAGGGCGAGGCAATGAAGGTCTATTCAACGATCACCAAACAAGCTGAGGCAATCCGCACCATGACCAGCGAAGCAGCCGACAAGCTCGCTGCCAAGGCCGGTATGTTTGTCCGCGAAGGCAAGAAGATCCAAAACAACGCAGCGCTGACTGCACAGGCGCAGGCAAACGATGCCGCCAAAGAAGTGAAGGCATTTGCCAAGAAGAGCCAGAAAGCCCTCAAACAGAATGTTGCGAAGTCCATCGACGCCGCCGTCGCAAATGCCAAAGAAGGCGTCACCCGTCTTGAGCACGTGTTTGAAACGCGCGTTGCAAGAACCCTCAACACCTTTGGCGTGCCTTCAGCACAAAATGTTCGTGAACTGCAAACGCGTATGGCCGATCTCCAAAAGGCGTTGAATCAACTCAACCGTCGCGGCGTTCGCGTTTAGTACAGGCATCAATCTACTGCGCGGCCAGACAGCTTTTTTGCGCGGTGCTCGGAATCCTCATCTACTTCCGTGTACATTCCGGTTCCTCCGCACCGTGCGCCTCGCTCTCCGGCCGCTCGCAACGATTGCTGCTCCGTACCCGTACTGGCATCAATCGAATGCGCGGCCAGATAGCTGTGTTGCGCGGCGGATAGAATAGAACGACCGAAAAGGGGAACATCGCCGATGTTCCCCTTTTCACATCGACAACAAGCAAAGAACAAAAGTTCTTTGGAGTGAGTGTGGCGGAAAAATCGTCAAACCGTAGGGCTGTGTCGACGCGTAGGTCGGCAGCGGCCACGCTTGAGCCGTCCCGCCCTGCCGGCGCGCCAAGGGCGAAAATCGGCTTGGCGCTTGCTGGTGGCGGCCCGCTTGGTGCCATGTATGAGATTGGCGTATTGATGGCGCTCGACGAGGCGCTTGACGGGCTGGACCTCAATGACATGGACGTCTATGTCGGCGTTTCGGCCGGCAGTTTTATCTCCGCTGGACTCGCCAACAAGTTGTCGCCGGCAGAAATCTTCCGGCTATTCATCGAAAACAAGGCAACCGATAAACGTACCGGCGCGCTCAAGCCGGAGGTGTTTCTCAGGCCGGCGTTTCGCGAATACTTTCGGCGCATGAAGATGTTGCCGCCATTGTTCGCAGAAGCGCTGTTCGGTTACGTGGGCAAAAAGGTTCGGCATCCTTTTACCAGCGCCGCGCTGGAGAGCTTTGCGCCGCTAGCACGGGCGTTGCCTACGGGAGTGTTTGAAAACGACGCGATTCGCAAGTTTTTGCATCGGACCTTTAGCCAGCCGGGGCGTACCGACGACTTTCGCCAACTTGACAAGAAGCTGTATTCGATCGCGACCGATTTGGATACCGGCGAGTCCATCCGCTTCGGCGGTCCGGGTTACGATCACGTTCCGATTTCGAAGGCCGTGCAGGCGTCCGCCGCGTTACCGGGCTTGTTCCCGCCAGTCGAGATCGATGGCCACCACTATGTTGATGGTGCGCTGAAAAAAACGCTGAATGCCTCGGTGGCGCTGGAAGAAGGCGCGGAGCTGGTCATTTGTGTGAATCCGCTGGTGCCGTTCGACGCCAACCACTCACGGCGTAGGGGCGGGCGTCAACTCAAGAAACTGGCAGAGGGCGGGCTGCCTACCGTTTTGTCGCAGACCTTCCGCGCCATTATTCATTCGCGCATGCATGTGGGGCTGCAGAAATACCTCACCCAGTACAAGGACCGTGATGTGGTCTTATTCGAACCGGCAACAGACGACGCTGAAATCTTCTTTACCAATTTGTTTTCCTATGCGACTCGTAAACGTGTTTGTGAACACGCTTACCAGCGGACGCGGCAGGATTTGTTGAAGCGTAGGCACGAGCTGGAGCCCATTTTTGCGAAGTATGGCATCGCTCTGAATCTTGCCGTTTTGCGCGATGAGAAGCGCACGCTCGAGAGCGGGCTTTTTAGGCGGACAAGGCATTTGCCGAAGGAAGCGCGACTGCATGGTGCGACCCTCGACCTGTCCGACGCGATTCTTGAGCTCGAGAAGTTCGTCGCCCGCAGGCGGGCAAAAGTCTGACACGCTACCCGAGCTGCTGATGAGGAGTTAGGGGGCTGGCCGGAATGCACGAAGGCAAACGTATTCTCCGCACGGTGTAACATTTCGTCATGCCTTCCCATACGCCTCCCTTTTCGCGCTCTTTTTCGCCTCCCGTACCGCAACCGCCGCCTCCCTCCCGTTCTGCGCGCACCCGCGAACGCATACTGAAGGTCAGTCTAGATCTGTTCAATCAACACGGCGAATCAAACGTCACCACCGGGCACATTGCAGACGAGCTCAACATTTCGCCTGGCAACTTGTATTACCACTTTCGCAACAAGGATGAAATCATCCAACATCTGTTTGCGGAGTTTGAAAAACAAATCGACATCGCGCCGGGGCCAATCACCGACGCTGCATCGGCCATGGAAGATATGTGGCTCTATCTCCACATGATGTTTGAGCGTATCTGGCAGTATCGATTTCTCTACCGGAATCTCGACGATCTGCTGGCGCGTAATACCAAACTCAAGTCGCACTTCAATATCATCATCAGTCACAAACGCGACGCGATTCGAGTGATGTGTGATTCGCTGGTAACGGCAAAGGCGATGGAAGCAACGACCAGAATAATCGAGGCACTTGCGGAGAATATTCTCGTTGTCGCCACTTATTGGCTTAACTACGAGAACCTGAAGCACCGCGCCGGGATTCAGGATGATCCGGAGAAACATCTCACCCGAGGCGTGTATCAAGTTATGTGTTTGTTGGCACCTTACCTAGGCGGAGATGCTAAAGAGCATCTCGACCATTTGATGGAAATCTACAGCGACTAATTGACCACAAATTAGAACGAACCGAGAGGACGGAGAAAATGGCAACGACAAAATGGACTAAAACCCCGGTGGATACAAAGGCCGTCACCTACGCGGGCGACGCGCTGAAAAAAGCGTGGGAAGGTTTGCATAAGGGAGACAACGAGGCCTACCCAAAGGACGCCGATTTGCAAGAAGCGTGGCGTGCTTTCCATGCCGGAGATTTTTCCAAGGCGGCGGAGCTAGGTGCGGGACACGCTGTTGCGGTGAAGGCGACCTCGATTTACGCCAATCATGTTGAGAAGAAGGATGCGGCAAAAATCAAGCTGTTTCAGGAAGCCATGAAGCTGGCGGAAGCGCTGATGAAGTCCGAACCAAAGAATGCCAACGCCTTCTACCAATATGCGTACGCCGCAGGTCGTTATTCACAGTCGATTTCAGTGATAAAGGCGCTAAAGGAAGGTTACGGTGGCAAGATCAAGAACGCGCTTGAGACCGCCTTGGAGCTTGACCCAAAACACGCGGACGTGCATACGGCGATGGGTGCATATCACGCCGAAATCATCGACAAGGTGGGCGGCATGATGGGCAAGCTCACGTACGGCGCAAACAAAGATGATTCGGTTAAGCACTACGAGACCGCGATCAAGCTGAATCCGTTATCGCCCATCGCGAACATCGAATACGCAAATGGGTTGTTGATGTTATTCGGCGACAAGGAAGTCGCAAAAGCCACGAAGCTGTTTGAAAAAGCCGCCAAGATGAAGGGCCGTGACGCGATGGAAATGATGGACGTCGAAATTGCGGTGGCGGAATTGGAAGACGAATAGAGTCCTGTCGCTGTTGCCCGCGTTTTTTGTTGAACGACTTCCCCAAAACCAACAAGACCTCTTTCAATGCCTGTCACCTTACGCGATATCCAAGAGGCGCATGCCCGCATTAAGCCGCATATTCATCGCACCCCCATCATCAAGAGCGATTTCATCAATCGGGAAGTTGGCGCTGAGATTTTCTTCAAGTGTGAGAACTTTCAAAAAGTGGGCGCGTTTAAGGCCCGTGGCGCGTGTAATGCGATCTTCTCGCTGAGTGAAGACGCCGCCAAGCGCGGCGTGGTGACACATTCATCCGGCAACCACGGCGCTGCACTCGCGTGGGCCGCAAGTCTGAGAGGCATCAAGGCCACCGTGGTCGTACCGGAGAACGCCCCCGCACCGAAGAAGCGCGCCATCCAAGGTTACGGTGCCACGATCCAATACTGCGCGCCCAACACTGCAGCACGCGAAGCTGCGGTTAACGCACTAATTGCCGAACACGGTTACGAACTGATTCATCCTTTTGATAATGATGATGTCATCGCAGGGCAGGGCACGGCGACCATTGAGATGCTCGATGACCTGCCCAATCTGGACGTCATCATCTCGCCGCTCGGTGGTGGCGGTTTGTTATCTGGCACTGCAATTGCGGCGAAGGGACTGAAGCCCGACATCAAAGTGTTCGGCGGCGAACCACGCGGGGCGGATGATGGATCGAAGTCATTTTCAACCGGTGTTCGCGTCACCAGCCAGACCCCGCAGACCATTTGTGACGGGCTCTTGACAGTGCTCTCCGAGCGCACGTTCAACAACATCCGGGCGAATGTCGACGCCATCGGGGTTGCGGGAGAAGAGAACATCATTCGCGCGATGCGCATGATCTGGGACTACGGCAAATTCATCTGTGAACCGTCCTGTTGTCCGCCATTGGCCGCGATTCTTGAAGGCACCTTGGATGTGAAAGGCAAACGCGTCGGCATCATCATCACTGGTGGCAACGTGGATCTCGACAAATTACCTTGGGCAAAGATATGAAACTCGTTAATGACGCATCCCTGCCAGTTCCTGCGGGCCACTATTCGCCTGCGGTCGTGCACAACGGTTTGGTGTTTGTTTCCGGTCAGCTAGCGCGCGTACCCGGCAAGCCAGGCTATACGCCACCGACTGTTGAGGAGCAGACCCATCAATGTTTGCTAAACGCTGAGGCGATTTTGCTCGCGGCCGGTTCGCGTCGTGACCTGGTGTTGAAGGCAACTATCTTTGTGTCCAGCACCGACTATTGGGCGGCTGTGAATGCCGAGTATGCAAAGTTCTTTGGCGCGCATAAACCGGCACGAGCCATCATTCCGGTCGGAAATTTTCGGGACGGCTACTTGCTCGAAATTGAGTTGATTGCAGCTGTCGCAACCTAAGCGCCGGCGAGTTTCTGCATCTCACCAGATTCGTAGGTGTGTACGCCGCGCTTACCCGCAGCGGCTGCAGCGAGCATCGCACGACTCACCGCGTCAACGCCGATCGGCCGGTACTTGCGTGCGGGGCCGACCAGTATTGGTGAAAGTGCCTTGAAAGCGGCGATGCTTAGACCTTCGATTGGACGCGACTCGTCCCTCTTTTGATCGGCAACCCCCACCAGAAACGACGGGCGAAAGATGTGTACCGCTTCAAATCCAATACTGCTGACGGCGAGTTCCGTCTCGCCCTTGATACGACTGTAGAAGACACCCGAACTCGCGTTTGCGCCCAAGGCGCTGATGACCAAGAATTGTTTCGCGCCAGCGGCAAGAGTGGCTGTGGCGAAGGCAAGTACGTATTCCAAATCGACTTTGCGAAATGCCTCTTTCGAGCCGGCTTTTTTGCTTGTGGTGCCGAGGCAGCAATAGGCGTCGTCGCAAGTTGGAAGTGGACTGAGGTGGTCAAAATCGACTTGCAGCGGTCGGTGCTTCACGCTGCGTGCCGTGGTGGCGCGCCGGTCAAGTGTGACAACCTCGTCGTAGCGCGGTTGGTCTAGCAGCAATTGCAGGAGAGCCTTGCCTGTCAACCCGCTGGCACCGGCAACAATCGCTCTCATCAATCAGGCTGCTACTTCTTGTGCTTCTTCGGCGCCGATTGGGTCGTCGCGGGTTTATCGCCGAATACTTGTTCAAGCGCCTCGTCGTATTCCGGACCATACGGACCCATCAGCGTCAGCATCACCAGTTTTTCGAATTCTTCTGCGAAGCGATTAATGATGTTGTGGGGATCAGGGACAAGTCCGGCGTCGGTGATCAATCCGAACTGCACTTTGCCGTTGTACGTCAGGATCGACAGCCCCATACCGATACCGCCGGATTGGGGAACCCAAAACTCGATCTCATCGATTTCCGAACCGGCCAGATAAAGTGGCTTTTGTGGCCCGGGCACGTTGGTCATGACTGCAGTCGCATTGCGACCGATCAACCCGCTGATTTGGTCTTGCAAAATCTTTGGTCCCATGCCCACGGCCGAAAGCAGTACAAACGCGACAATCGGTTGTGATGAGCCCTTCAGCTCCGCCATCCGACTACGCACAAGTTCGAGTCGATCCAGCGGATCTTCGACACCAACTGGCAAATCGACAAACACCAAACCGAATTGATTGCCGAGTTCGTAGGCCTTCTCTACCGGGCGCAGGTTCACCGGGACGACGGCACGCAACTCGATGCCCTCGGTGTCATCCTTGTTGCGTTGGAGGTAGTCGCGGAGTGCGCCGGCGGCAGTCGTTAACAACACGTCGTTGATTGAGGCGCCGAGCGCCTTGCCGATCACTTTGACTTCGGCAAGTGGCAGTGGGTCGCACCACGCTACCCGCTTCTGCCGCCCGAGCAGCCCCTTGTAGCGGGTCTTGGAGTCGGGTTGCATCAGCGCAATCTTGCGCAACTCTTCGGCAAGCTCAACCCCTTTGGTGGCGAACTCGCGCATGGTCGCCGGGTCTTTCGCGATTTCCAAGCCCTGCTCAACGAGGCCACGCGTCAGCTTCATCGCGCCAGACATGACCGATGCCATCGGTTTGGTGACAGACGTCCAAAAATCCATTTCATCGCGCGGACGTTTATCGGTCTTCTTTGGCTTGATCAAACTGGCTTCCGGCGATTCGCCGGTCAGCGACAGCATCACTGAGACCAACGCAATGCCATCTGCATAACAGTGGTGAATACGGGTAATCAGGGCAGAGCCGCCGCGATAGTTCTCGACAAGCTGAAACTGCCAGAGTGGCTTGGTGAAATCGAGCGGCTCACTCGCCACTTGGCTGACGTAGTCCTCGAGGTCACTCTTGGTACCCTTGCCGGGAAGTTTGATCTTCTTGATGTGGTTGGCGAGATCGAATTTCTTGTCGTTCTCCCACCACGCGCCGGTCGGGTCCTGCACAGCTTTTTGTTTGAACCTCGGATAACTCAGGAATCGCTGTTCGATTGTTGACTTGAGCTTTTGGAAGGGCAACGCTTCCTTGAATATCATCACCCCGACGATCATCATGAGATTCGTTGGGTGCTCCATGCGCAGCCACGCTGTGTCGACGCCAGTCATGCGTTCGCGACCAAGCACGCTAAATGAGGGGATGCCGGATATGCTCGCCATGTTCGATCTTTGTCGTTTGCCGGATGTTGTTTTTAGTAAGCCTCGCCCCTCCATTGGCAAGGCCGCCTAGCGTGCGCGGGAGTCATCGCTGCTCTGCATTCCAAGCATTTGACGGTTTGGAGCGGTCCAAATCACGACAAATTGCAGGGGGCGACTGATTCCGTTACAGTTACTTTAGCCTCATTAGGCACCCCTGCAAACCCCCTCTCTGGGGGAGTAGCGCCCAGATTGGCGCAACGCAATGGGGAAAAACAGCAAGAATCTGGAGGAAATTGCGTAATGTCGGATACTAAAAAGTTGTTTGAAAAGGCTACCAAGGACGTCACCAAGGCAAAGTCTGACCCGGGAAATGACATGAAGCTTCGTCTCTATGCGCACTTCAAGCAGGGGACGGAGGGCGACGTTAGTGGTGATAAGCCGGGATTTACCGATTTTGTCGGCCGGGCGAAATATGACGCTTGGGCCAAGATCAAAGGCATGTCGCAAGAGGATGCACAGAAGGCCTACATTAAGCTGGTCGAACGCGTGCTCCGCGATTAGTCGGCGCAAAAAAAAGCCCGAATCAATTGATTCGGGCTTGAAGTCGTCCGTTTTCTTGGAGAATCGGGACGAGGAGGAGACGGTGTCGCCATAGCTTTAGTCGGTCTCTGGCGGGAAAACTTACTTCTTACGGGCTACCTTCCGGGCAGCTGGCTTCTTCGCGACTGGCTTCTTGGCGGCAACCTTACCGGCGACGACCTTTTTGGCCGCTGGGCGGGCAGCAGTGGTGCGTTTTTCCTGGGCGAGGAGGGCGCGTACGCTATCTGCCAGTTCTGCAACTTGAGCGGACAACATCTCAACGTCTTTGCTGGTCAAAACACCCAAGCGGTTAAGCGATTTGTGTACACGCTCTTCAAACACCTGCTCAAGCTTGTCGAACTTGCCTGATGCAGCCTCGATGGTCTTGCTGGCTTGATCGCGCGCCGTTTCCATCGTTGCTTCAGCGACGTGGCGAGTGCGTGATTCAAGTGCTTCGCCTTGTTTGACTAACGTTTCGAATACTTTTTTGCCTTCGACTTGCGTCTTGGAGAATGCGCCTAAGCCCGCAAGCCAGATCTGCTGGGCCGACTCCATCACTTGTTTGGCCATTTGCTGCTCCGACAGGGACGCGGCAACTTGACCAAGTTTTTCTGTGATCTGCTCAACGGGGGTGCTGGCTTTGTTTGCCTTAGCGGACTGTTGGGCTTTTTTCAGACGTGATGCCATGGGGTTTCTCCTGGTTGGTCGAATGCGAGCGATGCGGTACGTACGCTAAAACCATGCATATTGCATCGCACCAATGTGCTGACTTTAGTGGCAAAAATTAGAGTAATCACACTATGGCTGTTGATCGGGTTTACCGGCATCCAAACCCAAAAATTGGAGGTGCTGCAGCGGTACTGACCGAGAAGTCATAAAAAAGTCAGTAGGGACCGTGAACGACGGAACCGTGAATCGTGCAAACTGTCGATTACAAAGCTGCAAAACGGTTAAATGACGCGGGATCACCCGCTCGCCGACACTATCAAAAGAACACGAGGAGAACACATGAACACAACGGCGGCGCAGGGAAATGAACGGCCATGGCTAAAGGAATACCCAAAGGACGTTCCTGCGGACATCGATCCAGAAGCATTTGATTCAATCAAGGATATTCTGAATCAAGCCTGTGAACGGTTTGCCGCCCAGCCAGCCTTTACCTGTATGGGCAAGACGCTGACGTTTGCCGAGATAGATCGTCACGCGCGTGATTTCGCCGCCTACCTACAGAACGACTTGAAGCTGACCCGTGGCGATCGTGTCGCGGTGATGATGCCCAATATTCTTCAGTACCCCGTGGTGATTTTCGGCATTTTGCGTGCGGGATTTGTGGTGGTTAATTGCAACCCGCTCTATACGCCGCGCGAACTTGAGCATCAGTTGAAGGACTCTGGCGCCAAGGCGATTGTCGTTGTGGAAAACTTTGCCACAACCCTAGAGCAGTGTATCGCCAAGACTTCTGTCAAACATGTCATCACCACCGAACTCGGCGATCTACTGGGGTTCCCAAAATCGCTCATTGTGAATTGGGTGATCAAACACAAAAAGAAAATGGTTCCGGCGTGGAACATCCCAGGTGCTGTCCGTTTCAAGGATGCGCTGAAGAAAGGTGCGGAGCTACCATACACAAAGCCTTCTGTCGCCGGCTCGGATATTGCGTTTCTCCAGTACACCGGGGGGACGACCGGGGTATCGAAAGGGGCAATCCTCACGCACCGAAATTTGGTGGCGAACATCCAGCAGGTTGGCTGTTGGACCGGACTCGATTTGAAGGAAGGTCAGGAGGTGATCATCCAGCCGCTGCCGATGTATCACATCTTTGCGTTGAATACGTCGATCAACTTCATGTCGCGTGGTGCCGAGACGGTGTTGATTCCCAATCCGCGTGACATGGATGGTTTCATCAAGGAGCTCAAGTCCCGGCGTTGGACCGTGCTGACCGGCGTAAACACGCTCTTTAACGGTCTTCTCCACCACCCTGAATTCAAGAACGTCGATTTTTCCGCGCTCAAACTTGCCTTGGGCGGGGGCATGGCGGTGCAACGTGCCGTCGCGGAAAAGTGGAAAGCGGTCACCGGCAGGACGTTGATTGAAGCCTATGGGCTCACTGAAACTTCGCCCGGCGCAACGGCCAATCCGCTGGACCTGGCAGAGTTCAACGGCTGTATTGGGTTGCCATTTCCATCAACGATGGTCACCATCCGCGACGATGACGAAAACATTCTCGGCGTCGGTGAAGTGGGCGAAATTTGTATTGAAGGACCGCAGGTGATGCAGGGGTATTGGCAGCGGCCAGACGAGTCGGCAAAGGTGTTCTGCAAAGACGGCGCGTTCAAATCGGGTGATGTTGGTGTGATGGATGAACGCGGCTACTTCAAGATTGTGGATCGCAAAAAGGACATGATTTTGGTTTCCGGGTTTAACGTCTACCCCAATGAGGTTGAGGACGTCATCGCGATGTGTCCCGGTGTGTTGGAAGTCTGTGCGGTCTCCATGCCCGACGACAAATCTACAGAGGCGGTTCGCGTGGTAGTGGTGAAGAGTGATCCAAACCTGACCAAAGAAACCATCATGGCATTCTGCAAAGAGCGGCTCACGGGATACAAGATGCCGCGGCAGATCGAGTTTTGGTCTGAATTGCCGAAGACCAACGTCGGCAAGGTGCTGCGGCGTACTGTTAGGGACACAGCTCCGGTGAAATGATGGAAGAGACAACTCCCACTTTGAAAACATGCAAACAACCGCTAACCGGTTTTCAGTATTTCGGGATTGCCGTCGTATGCGCGTTATGCTCTAGGTTCGTGGCAGATCAATTGGGCCTCGTGAATCACGAAGTATTTCAGGACGATACAAAGTGGTTGCATGCCTCGGGGCGCCTTGCTATCTTTGGCGTGTTGTATTTTTTGGTTGTCAGTTTGGCGAACCACTTTGGTCTGGCGGAGTACACCTTCAGCCAAGGCAGGTTGGTGAAGAAGCCTTCGAGCGTTAGCCTCCCAAACAGTGATTCTAGTTCCGACCAAAGTCATGATCAGGTGCAGACGAAATGAACACAAGTATTCAGTCGAGTTTGGTCGCACGTTCTAATCTACTTCTGCATAGGAGCAGGCTTGTACACGTTCGGCGCGTTTCTGATACATTGGCTGCGTGCGTTTGCGCTCCGGCTTTCGGGGGCACCGAAACAGTGTAACGCACGAAAGCGAGTGTTTGCGTCAAGGGACGCAGCTTGACTCGGGCGCGGCGATATTGAGGGAGACTACACCATGTTGAAATTTGCGTTTCTCAAGGGCTTCTTGAATCAGCCAGGCCCCAGCAACACCAACACGCCAGACTGGCGTTTGTCTACTTGGTTGGTCGCGTTGATCATTCCGTCCGTCGTTGTCAGTGCGGGAAGCCCTGCGCCGGACTGGCTCACAACATTGCCACTTTGGGCCGATGCGATTGTCTACGGCGTTTTGGCGATCGCGCTGATTGCTGGCATGCAATGCGTTCGAGGTTGGTTGCAACCGTTTGCGCTACGCGGCGCAAAGGCTAGTGACTTTTGTAAGCCCGTCTACTTGTGGGCGTTCTTCTGGGCGTCCGTCGCTTCCAGCGCTGCGATGTGTTTCGAACTGGCGTTCACTAAAGAAGACGGCGTCGGTTTTGTAACTGGGATCGTGTTTTTCTCGGTGGTTTTAGCAATCACATGTGCAGGTCAATACTTTTGGTTACGGCCACGTAAGTTTCTGCGGGCTGGCTTTTGGCGATTCCTGGCAGTGCTCTCAATCGGGTCTGGCTTTGCGTTTTTGCTCGCGCCATGGATGAATGTTCCTGCGTTTTCCGAAACACTCATCGGCGCCAGTATCGTTTGGGTGGGCGGAGTGATCTCAGCATTTGTATATGGCGCGGTCTACTACCTATACGCCAACAGCGAAGTGTTCAGAGAGAATTTAGGGGAAAGTGACCGTGCCCCTGCCAATTTCGATTACGCGCCCACCAACCTGAACGTCTCCCGCATCTGAAACGCTTAGGGCGAGGTGGCAAGCGCGGCCTACCTGAGCGCCTTGTTCGATAGTGTATGAACACGGTGTGCGACCGTGATAGATCATCCACCCACCAAGGTTTGCCGTCGCGGCCCCGGTGCCTGGATCTTCGACGACACTGCCGTGTTTCATAAAGAAAAAGCGCGATAACAATTTGTCTTGGCCGTTGTTGGCAAACACGTATGCCATCGAGCGGCCGATATCACTGGCAACTCCGGCGAGTGAGTCAGGCTTCGGTAATGCGCGCTGGACCGCAGCGGGCGTGGCGAGCGGGACAATTAACTGTTCAGTGCCGGTGTTGATCCAGCGCGCACCGGGGAGCACGTCCGCCTCAGTCAGCCCCAGCATTGCTGCAAGTTCGGCGCGACTCTTTTCAGCATCACGCGACTTGGCTGCACCCGCCTGAAGTGTCCATCGATCACCGCGGGCGTTGACTGGAATCACGCCCGCTTTCATTTCGAGGGTGAGGGAATCGCCGCACCGGGTTAAGTCCCGCACAACATGCGAACTGCCGAGGGTGGGGTGGCCGGCGAAGGCCAGTTCGAAGGTCGGTGTAAAAATTCGAACGCGCGCGGTGGCGACATCCGAGGGCAGCACGAATGTCGTTTCGGAAAGGTTGAACTGTAGCGCCAAGGCTTGCATCTGCGGGTCGCTAAGGCCGCGCCCGTCTTCGAAAACACAAAGTGGATTGCCGCCGAAGATGGTTTCGGCGAATACATTGACCAAGCGATAATGAAAGGAAGGCATGTGACACACGACACAAGGTTACGTAAACGAGTCACAAGTTTAG
The DNA here is from genome assembly GCA_044346745.1 of Usitatibacteraceae bacterium. Lineage (GTDB taxonomy): Bacteria > Pseudomonadota > Gammaproteobacteria > Burkholderiales > Usitatibacteraceae > UKL13-2. Next base: position 18,490 of record JBIIYQ010000049.1, read on the forward strand.
CCGTTGAATCTGGCACCCTCGCTCAAACGTATGTTTTTTCACCGATACCTTCCGAAAGTGTACGCATGAAATTTCCCACCAGTCTTCTTGTTGCCGCCGCTGCTGTTGTCGCGACGCTTGCTGTTACCACCAGTTCGCCAGTAGGCGCGGTGGACAAACCAAAACCCGCACCCGTAGCGGTTGCCGGCACCGCCAAGGCAACGTTTGCCGGTGGCTGCTTCTGGTGTATGGAGCCGCCGTTTGATGCCATCGATGGTGTGTTGTCCACGACGTCAGGCTATATCGGCGGCAAACAAAAGGACCCGACTTACAAAGAAGTTTCTGCTGGATACACTGGGCACACCGAGGCCGTTGAGATCGTTTACGACCCGAAGAAAGTCAGCTACGAACGACTGCTCGAAGTGTTCTGGCGCAACATCGATCCGACGGTGAAGGATCAGCAGTTCTGTGACGTCGGCTCACAGTACCGCACCGGCATCTTCACGCACGACGACGCACAGAAGGCCGCCGCTGAGGCGTCCAAGGCGGCATTGGTGAAGTCGAAGCCATTCAAGGCAAACGTTGTGACCGAGATCAGGCCGGCAACGACGTTTTATCCGGCGGAGGACTACCATCAGGACTACTACTTGAAGAATCCTGTCCGTTACAAGTTCTACCGTAACGGCTGCGGTCGCGACTCGCGGCTCAAGGAGTTATGGGGCGCCGAAGCGGGCGGTGGGTCGATCAAGAAGTAGTTCCACAACCTCGTTAACCCCAAGTAGGTGAAGGCATTTTCGGGCTATTCGGTTGCTTCAGGCTAAACAATTCCCTGCTGGGGTTATTTCACGTAGTACCCGAGCAGGGGACGCCCAGCGTTCAGTCCTTGATCTGGGTGATCTTCTGGCCTTCAAACGTCAGGTTGTACATCAGGCCCTGATTCGAAAAAATGAAACCGATGATGGGTTTCTTGGCCGTTTCGGTGTCCACCGAACCGCCCGCTCCCAGCGAAGCCAGTGCCACGCTGCCGTCCACGCCGGCCTTCCAGCCTTCGCTGTTGCGGAATTTCTTTAGCGCGTCTTCGGTCATGAACAGCACGATTTGGCTGCGGGATTGGGCACCCACTTGCAGACCAATCGAGGCGGCCGCCACGTTGTAATACGCTGCGGTCTTACCTTTTACCAGCAGCGCACCTTCACCAAACTCGCCCCCGACACCGAAGCCCGCCTTGATCACCTTTGGGAACACCAGCACGCCGGCAGCTTTCTTGGAAAGTTCATGGCCAGCGGAAGTATGTTTGGTGAAATCCGCCATAGCTTCCTTTACATGGGCGTCTATCTCGGCCTTGGTAGCGGCGGTAGCAGACGAGGCTGCGACGACAAGGGCAAATGCGGCAACAAGGGTTTTCATGGACTTTCCTTTCCATTGATGATTTCAAAGTTGATGAGTACCGGCAAAAAGCAGCGTTGGGCTAACTATAATTTGGAAAAGCGAAGTTGGTCAATCGGCCATGCATACGGTACCGCCTCCCGACAAATTCGAGTTGGAAGTTCGCAACGGCCGTGAGTGCTAAACGAACTACACGTAGGCGTGGGCGCGGTGGCCAGAACATATTCCGACTGACTTTCTAAGGGTAGTGCTGATGCTGATAAGACAGTTACCAACCTCGTTCACGGCGACGCTTAGCACCAGCATGGGCTCAGGTTTTGGCGTCAAAACGGCCGGGAAGGCACGACAGGACTTGAGTTCGGGCCGCATCTGCTTGGAACACCAGCTTGCCTCATCGACTCGACCGCGCTGCCGGGATTCCCGCTTTACCGCGTCCCGCGTGATCCGAGCCGGATTGGTACTTCTGATGTCGGCGATGCTTGCGTCTTGTGCAAGTACCGTGTTTCAGAAACCGCCAGGGCCGGATGCACCGGGTAACTTCATCGCGCTCACGCAACCGATGATCGCCATCGGTGACACGCAAGAACATGAGCCCACAGGTTTTCCGTTGCAGGAGAACGATAGCGCGGTGGACGCGTTTGTTGAAGTCACTCAACGCCCGCCTGAGCAGCCGCTGTTTGGCCGCCGCGTGCTGGAATGGGTGATCAACAGCCATCCGGCGATGCCACTGTTGCACTTGGGCGACGTGCTCGATATGTCCTGTAGTTCGGAGCTCAGCCGTTTGACACGCATCTTCCAGAGCGCTCGCCAGCCCGTCGCGATCCTGCCCGGCAATCATGACGGACTGATGTTTGGCATTTTCAACTACAACCTTTCAGAGAGGTTTCGCGATCCGAATACCGCGAAATGGGACCATGGCTGTCGGCGCGGCGGTGATTTGATGGCCGAAACAGGCTTGCAGGCCCGCGGTACGGCGGTGAACAAGTTTGATTTTTTGCGTTCGTATGTTTCTGAAATTGTCAGAGGGCCGCACAGCCACGTCAATCTGAGACTGGAAGCCCCCGACAAAGTGCAGCGCGTCAGCTGGCGCAATGAGGATCCACTTGGCTATATCGAAGCAATTGAGGGAAAATTCATCCCCGGCAAGGAGTTTTCCCGCTCCTTCCTACTGCAGAAGTTGCGCTTGCCAAGTGCCGCTGGCGCAACAAAACGGGTCGCCATCATCGGCCTCGACACCAACCAGATCAACACCGTGGTCAGTGTGCTTGATACAGTGCGCGGCATCAGTCCCGGCAATTTCGGCCATGTGCTGCAAGATCAGCTCGATGAAGTGGAGCGGTGGATTTCCCAATCTA
>JBIIYQ010000148.1:0-6857 GCA_044346745.1 Usitatibacteraceae bacterium
GATTATGTTGTGGGTAGAATCCAATGAGTACAAAAACGGGCGCGCAAACGGCTTGGTTGGGCCAGTGGTTTGTAGCCGCCGTCGGCGAGTGTCTCGCCGGTTTCTCTTCCCCATCGCTATTGAATACTGCAAGGCAAGAATATGGCTGCTCGACCGGTCGCATCTCCAAAGAACCGCCCCAAGTATTACGATCTAAATCTGTTGAATCTGCCGATGCCGGGCCTGGTATCGATTTTTCACCGGATCACCGGTGTGGCGATGTTCTTGTTCCTGATCCCACTGGTGTTGTTCATTCTGCAAACAACACTTTCCTCCGAGGCGGGCTTCGCGGCGTGGAAGGGGTACTTTGCAAACCCAATCGTAAAGCTCATCGTTGTGGGCTTTGTCTGGGCGTTCATGCACCATCTGTTTGCCGGCATCCGTTACCTGCTGCTTGATTTGCACATCGGTATCGCCAAAGAGCCGGCACAGAGTTCCGCGCGGGTTGTGCTCATCGCCGGCCTTGTCGCAACCGCATTGTTTGCTGCACGCATCTGGTAGAGGCGACATGAAAAACAATAAACAACCCGTCGGTGCTCACTATGGATGGAAAGATTGGATGATCCAGCGTGTCACCGCTGTCGTCATGGTGGTGTACAGCGTCTTGATTCTCGGTTTCTTCATGGTGCATGGCGCTGTTGCGTTTGCAGACTGGAAGCACCTGTTCCAGAACCAGTTGGTGCGGATCCTCTCGCTGCTGTTTTTTCTCGCCGTGTTTTACCACGCATGGATCGGCGTCCGAGATGTGTTGATGGACTACATCAAGCCGCTTTCCATCAGACTGTCTTTACAAGTTGTCGTGTGTTTGTTCCTGATCGTGTGTTCGATCTGGACGGTTTCTATTCTTTGGGGCAATTAGATAATGGCTTCAGTTTCGTCACTTCCGGTTCGCAAATTTGATGCTGTCGTTGTAGGTGCCGGTGGCTCAGGGTTACGCGCCGCGCTACAACTCTCAACCGCAGGCTTGAAGGTTGCAGTGTTATCGAAGGTGTTTCCCACCCGCTCGCACACCGTTGCAGCGCAAGGCGGTGTTGGTGCGTCGTTGGGCAATATGGGCGAGGACAACTGGCACTGGCATATGTATGACACCGTCAAAGGTTCCGACTGGCTCGGTGATCAAGACGCCATCGAGTTCATGTGTAAAGCAGCACCGGAAGCGGTGATCGAACTTGAACACTTCGGCATGCCGTTCGATCGCAATGACAACGGCACGATTTACCAGCGTCCGTTTGGCGGGCATTCGCAGAACTTTGGTGAGAAACCGGTGCAGCGTTCGTGCTGCGCAGCGGATCGCACCGGACACGCCATGTTGCACACGCTTTACCAGCGGAACGTGTTTGCCAACACGCAGTTCTTTGTAGAGTGGATGGCGCTTGATCTGATTCGTGATGCAGCGGGCGATGTGATCGGTGTTACTGCGCTCGAAATGGAAACCGGCGAAGCGATGATTTTTCACGCCAAGGCAACACTGTTTGCCACGGGTGGTGCAGGCCGTATTTACGCGTCCTCGACAAACGCATTTATCAATACCGGTGACGGTCTTGGCATGGCGGCACGTGCTGGCATTCCACTCGAAGATATGGAGTTCTGGCAGTTCCATCCAACCGGCGTGGCTGGCGCAGGTGTGCTCATCACCGAGGGCGTGCGCGGCGAGGGCGGCATTCTGCTGAATAAGGACGGCGAACGTTTTATGGAGCGCTACGCGCCAACCATGAAAGATCTCGCGTCACGTGATGTGGTGTCACGCGCGATGGCAACCGAGATCAAAGACGGCCGCGGTGCCGGACCAAACAAGGATTACATCTTGCTTAAGCTCGATCACCTCGGGCCGGATGTGATCAATAAGCGTTTGCCGGGTATTCGTGAAATTGCGCTCAAGTTTGGTAATGTCGATTGCACCAAGGAGCCCATCCCCGTTGTGCCAACTTGTCACTATCAGATGGGTGGAATTCCGACCAACTATCTGGCTGAAGTCGTGGTGCCCAAGAATGGCAATCCGAATTCCATCGTGCCGGGATTTTATGCGGCTGGCGAAGTGGGATGTGCCTCGATTCACGGTGCAAACCGCCTCGGTACAAACTCATTGACCGATCTGCTGGTGATGGGCAAGTCAGCCGGCGACTCGATGATCAAGTTCATCCGCGAAAACAATACACACAAGCCGCTACCTGCCGGTGCCGGAGATGTTTCGATGGCACGTATTGCAAAGCTTGATGCAAAAACCGGCGGTGAGTCGGTGCATGCAGTGGGCGATGCAATGCGTCAAACCATGCAGGCGCACTGCGGCGTATTCCGCTTCCCCGACATGCTTGAAAAAGGCGTGACAAAAATCAAGGAAGTTGCCGAGCGCGCAGAGCACTTGGAAATCAAGGATAAGTCGAAGGTGTTTAACACCGCACGTATCGAGGCGCTTGAACTGCAGAACCTCATTGAAGTGGCGGTTGCAACCATGGTGTCGGCAGAAGCGCGCAAAGAAACCCGCGGTGCACACGATCGCGCGGATTTCCACGATCGACCTGGCTTTGTTAACGGCCGCGACGACGACAACTGGCTCAAACACACGCTTTGGTACAAAGAGGGAAACAAGCTTGACTACAAACCGGTGAATTTGAAACCACTTACCGTTGATTCCTTCGCGCCAAAAGCGCGCACCTACTAAGTGATACGGATACAGAAATGAAATTTCAGATTCTTCGCTTTGACCCGGACGTCGACCAGAAGCCGTATTTCAAAGAGTACGACATTGCGCTCGAACCCTCGGACAGGATGCTTCTAGACGCACTAATTCGTATCAAGTCCATCGACGATACGCTGGCGTTGCGTCGCTCGTGCCGTGAAGGTGTGTGCGGTTCGGACGCCATGAACATCAATGGCAAAAATGGTCTGGCCTGCATCACCAAGGTTTCAGAACTCAAAGAGCCGGTGGTGTTGAAGCCCTTGCCGGGGCTGCCGATTATTCGCGACCTCATCGTCGATATGACGCAGTTCTTCCAGCAGTACCACTCGATCACGCCGTTTGTCATTAATAACGAGCCTGCGCCGGAGAAAGAGCGTCTACAGTCCCCGCAGGATCGTTTGGAACTTGATGGTCTGTATGAGTGCATCCTGTGTGCATGTTGCTCAACGTCGTGTCCGTCGTTTTGGTGGAACCCCGATAAGTTTGTTGGACCGGCAGGCCTGCTTGCAGCGTATCGCTTTATCGCGGATACGCGCGATCAAGCGACCAATGAGCGGCTCGACAACCTCGAAGACCCCTATCGATTGTTCCGTTGTCACACCATCATGAACTGCGTCGATGTATGCCCGAAGGGATTGAATCCATCTTTGGCGATCGGCAAGATCAAGGAGATGATGGTTAAGCGGGCGGTTTGATGGACGAAGAAGTGGTGCAGCAAAAGGTAGTGGTGGACGCGCGGATCTTCGATCGGATTCGCTGGCGTGCAAGGCGGGGTTTGCTGGAAAACGATTTGCTGTTGCGAAAATTTTTGCAGGATGACTTGGAAGGTCTCAGTGCCGAAGACCTGCAAACGCTGGATAAGCTGTTGCTGTTGAGTGACAACGACTTGCTGGACGTATTGATGGGGCGCAAGCCTGTGGCTGATGCATCTACAGCCACATTGGTTTTGCGGATACAAAACGCGTAACACCAATAACCTGACGCACGGTGTAGCGATGTATAAAGGATCAAAAACAATGAATGCCAACGGTAAAGCAACTTTGACGCTCCAAAACGGCACCGCAATTGAGTTGCCGGTTTACGGTGGATCTCACGGTCCCGACGTAATTGATATTCGCAAGCTGTATGGTCAGACCGGGATGTTTACGTACGATCCCGGCTTTATGTCGACGGCGTCCTGCAACTCCACGATCACCTTCATTGATGGCGACAAGGGTGAGTTGTTGTACCGCGGCTATCCGATCGAACAGCTCGCCACCAAATGTGATTTCTTGCAGGTCTGTCACCTCTTGCTGTACGGTGACTTGCCGGATGAAGCGGGTCGCGCTGACTTTGTCAGCCGGGTCACCAACCACACCATGGTTCACGAACAGATGCAGTTTTTCCTTCGGGGCTTCCGCCGCGACGCGCATCCAATGTCTGTCATGACGGGTTTGCTTGGCGCGATGTCCGCCTTCTACCCGGACTCGATCAATTTGCACGACAAAGAGCAGCGTGAAATTTCTGCAATTCGTCTCATCGCGAAGTTGCCGACGTTGACGGCAATGGCCTACAAGTACACCGTCGGTCAGCCGCTCATTTACCCGCGTAACGACCTGGGTTACACGGCGAACTTTATGCGCATGATGTTTGCTGTACCTGCGGAAGAGTACAAAATCAATGACGTACTGGTACGTGCGCTTGACCGCATCTTTATCCTGCACGCCGACCATGAACAGAACGCATCGACGTCAACAGTTCGCCTGTGTGCATCGTCCGGTACCAATCCATTTGCCGCAATTGCAGCGGGCGTGGCTTGTTTGTGGGGGCCGGCGCACGGCGGCGCAAACGAAGCGGCGCTGAACATGCTCTACGATATTCAGCGCAACGGTGGCATCGAAAAGATCGGCGAGTTCATCGCGCAGGTTAAGGATAAAAATTCCAACGTGCGTCTGATGGGTTTCGGCCATCGGGTCTACAAGAACTACGACCCGCGTGCAAAATTGATGCGCGAAACTTGTTACGAAGTGTTGAATGAACTCGGTTTGCAGGATGATCCGCTGTTCAAGCTTGCCATGGCGTTGGAGAAGATTGCGCTTGAAGACGATTATTTTGTCAGCCGCAAGCTCTATCCGAACGTCGATTTCTACTCGGGCATTGTACAAAAGGCAATCGGCATTCCAGTGCCACTGTTCACTGCCATCTTTGCATTGGCCCGCACTGTCGGCTGGATTGCGCAGCTTAACGAGATGATCGCCGATCCGGAATACAAAATCGGTCGTCCGCGCCAGCTGTACGTGGGCGCCCAACGCCGTGACGTGAAGTAAGTCGCGCGGAAAAGCAAACCAGCAGAACCCAGCCGTTGAGGTTACCATCATGATGCGAGACTATCAGCAGTCCTCCTTGTTTTTTGGCGCAAATGCCCCCTATATCGAAGATTTGTACGAACAGTACCTAGCGGACCCTGCGTCTGTGCCAGAGAATTGGCGAAAACAATTTGACAGTTTGCCGAACGTTGCCGGTCAGGCGCATAAAGATGTTCCTCATTCGCCGGTAATTGCCGCCTTTGAGAAGCTCGCGGCGCAAGGTGGCGCCAAGCGTATCGCCTATGTTAGCGTCGGTGATGCTGGTGGTTCGGCATACCTCGGCGACAGCAAGAGATCATTTAAGGTCTTGCAGTACATCCGCGCGCATCGCGTATTGGGTGCGCGCAATTCATCGCTCGATCCTCTGAAGCGCATGGAACGGATGCAGGTCCCAGAACTTGAATTGAGTTACTACGGGTTGACCGACGCCGATCTCGAGATGGAGTTCGGTTTCGGTTCGTGGCAGGGCACTATTGGCGGCAACACCGAGCGCGCGAAGTTGAAGGATATTGTTAGAGCGGTAAAGCGCACCTACTGCGGTACGGTCGGCACCGAGTATATGTACATCTCCCAGACCGAGCAGAAGCGTTGGATTCAGGGGCAGTTTGAATCGATCCAGTCGCAAGCAACACTCACAAAAGAAGAGAAGCAGTTCTTGCTCGATCGACTCACCGCAGCAGAAACGCTGGAAAAGTATCTGCACACACGTTATGTCGGTCAGAAGCGGTTCTCGCTAGAAGGCGGCGAGAGTCTGATTCCGCTGGTTGACGACATCATTCAATGTGCTGGCGCGAAAGGCGTAAAGGAAGTGGTGCTGGGTATGGCACACCGCGGACGGTTGAATATTCTCGTTAATTCGCTTGGCAAATTGCCGGCAGATCTGTTTGCCGAGTTTGAAGGCAAACACAAACACGACGTCGGTTCGGGTGATGTGAAGTATCACCAAGGATTCTCGTCGGATATCCAAACCAAAGGTGGTGCTGTTCATCTGACGCTTGCCTTCAACCCGTCACATCTGGAGATCGTTAATCCGGTCGTTGAAGGTTCGGTTCGCGCACGCCAGCAACGCCGCCACGACGTCACCGGTGACGAAGTGATTCCGTTGCTGATCCACGGTGACGCGGCCTTTGCCGGTCAAGGTGTGATCATGGAGACGATGGCGCTATCACAAACGCGCGGATTTAAGACGGGCGGCACGGTACACATCGTCGTCAACAATCAGGTTGGTTTCACCACATCTGATACGCGTGATTCGCGTTCTTCGTTGTATTGCACCGATATTGCCAAGATGATCGAGGCACCGGTGTTCCACGTCAACGCCGATGATCCAGAGGCCGTCATTATGGTCGGACGCATCGCGCTGGAATATCGCATGAAATTCCATAAAGACGTTGTGATCGATATGGTTTGTTTCCGCAAGCTAGGCCATAACGAACAAGACGAGCCGTTTGTCACGCAGCCATTGATGTACAAAAAGATTGCGCAGCATCCAGGTACGCGTAAGGTCTATGCCGACAAACTTGCGGCTGAGGGCACGGTCGGGCCGACCTACGGAGATGACCTCGTAACAAATATTCGTTCGCGCTTGGACGCTGGGAAAAGTACCAACACCAAGATCTTGTATGGCATCAAGCCTCCGCTCGCTGTGGATTGGGCACCTTATATCGGCCAGGACTGGCGCGCTTCCTACGAATCAAAAGTGCCGATGCAGAAGTTGAAAGGATATGCCGAGCGTCTCACGCAAATCCCGTCGGACTTCAAGTGCCACATGTCCGTTGAAAAGTTGCTTGAGGCAC
>JBIIYQ010000050.1:0-21069 GCA_044346745.1 Usitatibacteraceae bacterium
GTGAACTCATGGCTGTCTCCTTTGGTTGTCAGAAACGAAAGGGTATCGCTGTTCGCTACCTCACCCCCTTACAATCGCGCCTTGAGATTGTCGGGACTCGTACTTGAATCTGCGAAAAGCTCTGATAAACGCCGTCATTCCACGAGTTTGGTATTTGGCCAGCTTCGACGTGCTCAAACTCGGCAACCGTCGCTTCAACGGGGATCTTCGAATGTAAATATGGCGTGGGGCCAATCCACTTGTTGGTCGCCGTGCCCGCACCAACAATCGTGAAGAGCCCTTGCGGCGTGTTGCCATTAGTGATCGTACCCGGCAAATTCGACATAGCATTCGCAAGATGTGCGATCTGGAAATAACTGCCATCTGTATTCCGTACAAACCGTCCGTCCGCGCCGCGAACAACCGCAAGGCCGAAGCGCTGCCGGTCTTGACGCTGAAAACTATAGATGACTGGTTTGCCGGCGCGTATTGGATGCGAAAGCAAATCCACCAGCGGCGGGCGTTGACGAATGACAGCGGTCAGGTTAATGGTCAGCACGTAGTCGAGGCGTTGCAGGCGCGGCTCATTGGCCCAATCGGCGAAGGTATTTTTCATCGTCGCGCGAATGAATGAGCGTTGACCGATCGAGCCATCGGCCTTTAACAATCCATAGGCAGCGATGGCAAATTCGCGCGGCGTGGCAAGCGAGGTGAGCAAACGTGAAACTTGTGCCGCCGATTCCTTTGGATAGTAGGTGTAGGCAAACGTCAGCACACCGCGTTGGTAGGCCGCATCTTTGTCTGCCAACAACGGGAGGGTATCGAGCAATAGCCGCAAGCCCGCCTCTTTCTCCACGTTCAAGAAACCGATGTTGCCGAGTGCGCCGGGGACAATGCCTTTGGGGTCGACCCCGGCTGGCAGCGCGAGGGCGTCCCGAATCAGTTTCAGGCCTTCTTCACGCGCGGCTCTTTCACCTTCAATGGAGGCGATTGGCGCCACGAAGTCAGCCGCCTGATAGGCGGCGATTTCTGCCGGGGTGTGGCGTTTCTCTGTCGGCATGATCGAACATGCCGACAGCCACACCAGCGCTAGCGGTAACGCGAAACCCAACTGCAAGACGCGCAAGTGACGCGCCGTGCGGTGACTCGCTCCAGCCGCAATACCCTGCATTGTTAGTCTTTACCGCACAAACAATGTGCGACGGCCGCAAACGGAAAGCCGGTCTTGCCGCGATCGGCGATTTCCGCCAGCCAAGTCAAATCGCGTTGTGCCTCGGTGGCAACGCTCTTCGGCACTATGCTGGTGCCGAGCGTCGTATCAAACTGCCGCGCAACAGCGGTCGCGTAGTCGGCCACCGCTTGTGTGGCAAAACGCTCGATAAACGATTCGAACTTGCTTCTGTCGGCTTCGATGTACGACAGCCGTGCGCCCTCTTCGAGCTTTGCACGCGTTGTCGCTGCTTTCACGGCATCGGCAAAACTACCGGTGCGATCGATCAAGCCCCGATCCTTCGCTTGTGCGCCTGTCCAGACCCGACCCTGGGCAATTTCATCAATCTTCTCTGGCGTGGTTTTGCGTGCGGCTGCTGCTTTGGTCGTGAAATCGGTATAGATACGATCCACCGACAACTTCACCAGTTCAGCCATCCGCGGGTCGAGTGCACGACGTGGGTCGTACATCGCGCTGCCCAGCCAAGTGGTGTGATATCCACCAGTGTAGACAGAGAGTTTCTCCATGGTCTTTTCACCAGTTGGCAACATACCAAAGACACCGATGGAGCCGGTAATGGTCGCGGCATCCGCTATCACCTCGTCAGCTGCCATCGCGATCCAGTAGCCACCTGAAGCGGCGACGTTACCCATCGACACGACCACCGGCTTGCCGGCTTTGCGTGTCAGCTCCAGCTCGCGTCGAATGAGCTCCGAGCCATAGGCGCTGCCGCCGGGAGAATTCACGCGCAGCACTACCGCTTTGATTTTTTCGTCTTCGCGCGCTTTACGAATCAAGTCTGCAGTCGAACGACCGCCGATTTTGCCGGGTGGCTCAATACCATCACTGATCTCACCTTCGGCCACCACCACACCAATCGCATCACCGGAAGACTTTGGTTTGAGGGTACTCAGGTAGGCAGACATCGAGACTTGGCGGAAGGTCTTCTTCTCTTCGTCCTTCGCGCCTTTTTCGGTCATCAAGTCACGTAGCTCGTCGCGCGTCTTCAGCGCCGTAACAAGTTTGGCATTCAGCGCCATCTTGGCGGCATCCCCTCCCGCGGCTTTCAGGCTTGCAACGATATCGTCGATGCCCTTGTTGATTGAACCGGCTTCGAATTTGCGCGCCTTTTCCACATCCCCCGTAAAGGCTGCCCACAAGCCGTCGTACAAATACTTATCTGACTCCATCGTTTCTTTAGACGGCGCCGTTGTGAAGTACGGCTCACCAAAATTCTTGTATTTGCCCGAGCGAATGACATTCGCCGAAACCCCAACACGATCAAGCGCGTCCCTATAGTAATTTCGGTACCGACCATAACCTTGCATCATCAACATACCCATCGGGTGTAGGTAAACCTCATCAGCGTGAGCGGCGAGGTAATAGCTCGATTGATCGTAGTTCCCAGCCCATGCAAATACCTGCTTACCGCTGGCGCGAAAACGTGTGATCGCCGCACCGACTTCACGGAGGCTGGAAAGCCCTGCCCCAGGGAACTGATCGAGCTGCAGTACTACCCGTTCGATCTTCGGGTCTTTGGCCGCAGCGTCCAGCACCGTCACGATGTCACGCAATTGAATCTGGCCGCTGTCTTCGTCCCCGGCAAGACTGCCCATCAGCTTTTCACGTGCGCCGCCTGCTCGTTGCTCAACGATACGACCGTCGAGATTCAGCACTAGCGCGGTTTTCTCCTGCACCTTCACACCCGATGGGGACAACAGCGCGACGATGATCGCTACCGCGATGACCAAAAAAATGGCGTTTAAGATAAATCGCCGGGTACTGTCAACGGCCCCCCAAATGCGGGCAATGATTGACTTGGGCGGATCAAATGAGGAATAGGCCATATATGCTCCGAAAGAAGATTGACGACATCGAAAGTATCGCTGGCGGGCGGCGGGCCCAACAACCAGCTTACGACGACACGGCGATTATGTCACCTGAGCGGTGAAAATCACGGCGCAGTCTACGACCCGGCGCGGCGGCGAAGCGGTTACTATGGCGACTGCTTCAGGGCGGCAGAAACCTGCTGTTTGAAGTACCCGTTTTGCAAATACGGATACAACGACTTGCCTGGACAGGCGGTTTGTCCTGAGTAGTCTTTATGCCCGGCAATCTTATCCGGGTTGATATTGAAGCGTTTCGCCAACATCACCATGGTGGACGTCACCGCGCTGAGTTGCGCGGGGTTGGGATCCACCTCTTCAAAGTTACCCAACACCACGATCAACGCATGGCCGGTCGGATCGTATTCGGTATTGGTGTCGCCCGCGTAGTTGACGTCGCGTCCTTCATAAACGTTGCCGTCGAGGTCGATCAAGTAGTGATACGGAATGTCGGCCCACTTACGGGTGCCTCGCGACCACGATTGCAGGTTGCGCAAATATTGTTTGGGGTCTTTGTCGCGCAGGAACGCCACCCCGCCGTGGTGCAGCGTGATCCATTGCGGCTTGTGTTTCTTCGCCATCGCGACCGACTCCGGCGACATCGCGGAACCGCCCCATTCGGCCACCGGTACCACCCGCAGCGGCGGTTCAGCCGGTTTCGATGGTGCCGCGCAGCCGCCGGCAACGGTGAGGGCGGCGGCGCATACGCTGATGACAAACCATGTGGTTGACTTCATCGTGTCCCTCGCAGATCGGTATGGTTGCTGGGTTTTTGTTCATCGTCTTTCGGCGTCAAACCATAGGGCGCGACCAGTTTCCACAAATGCGCCGGTACCATGTGTTTGATTTTTGCCGCATGCTCTCGCCGCAGGTGCAACACGGTCTCGATCGCCTTCATCTCCACACGTGCACGGGCAAACTCCAAGCCGCGCGGCCCGACCTTCGGCATCAGCCAACCCACAATCGGGCGCAACCAATTTGGCATCGAGCGTAGCGGCAATCCCCCGGCGGCACGTTCAACGTTGCCGAGAAATCCTTTCACGGGTCCCTGGCGTTTGCCACCGCTGCCCGGCGCTTCGGTGACGACCTCATCACCGAGTAACTTCAGCAATTCTTCGCCACGTTCGTTTCGCACAATCAACCACTGCCGCCCTTCCCCGCCCATATAGCCGACGGTGATATCGGCCAGCACGTTGGTGTAATCGACACAGGTGCGGCAGGTCATGGGGAAAAAATCATTCGGTAACTTGGATAAGGGCAACATCAAAAATGGAATCGCTTTGACACGGCCATCGGTGTAACGGATTTCGACGTGGTAATCGGCGCGGAATTCTAGATAGGTGATGTTTTTTGGCTCTTCGGAAATCAACTCCAAAAATTCATGGAAACGTTCAGTGGTCGTGTTGTCCGAACACGGTGTGCCGATCACATAAAGCTGCTCCAACCCCAGTTCGGCTTCGATCGCTCGCAACGCATAGACCTGGCACGGGATGCCGATGACGGCAATCCGTTTATAACCTCGTGCGGCGACCGGCTCAAGCAATGCTAACAACGGCGCATACCCCATACGCATGCCGCGGCACTGCTGCATGCCTTCCGCCTTGGTGACAATGACCGGCACCGGCCGCCATGCATCGTTCGGATCGGGTGCCATGGTGAGCACGGCCTCGACCGCATCCGTCTCAAGAAGGCGTTCAGCGATGCGTGTGGTAATACCCGTCCACTGCGCGCCGGGGCTGGGGTGGCTCAGTGCGGCACGCACCATCCGCCGGAACGGCCCAAAAAACAACTCGTCAGGCTTGGTCTCGTCGCGCGTCCGGCCGTGTACCTTCGCCTCCAAGTTTGGATAGTCAGGCGCGATAAATTGACACGCCTGACCGCAGCGTTTGTCGTCTGCCGTGCGAGAAATTCCACAATCCGTACACAGTCCCCTCGGCTTGGCCGCGGCGGCGGCCGGCGCCCAGACAATCGGCTGAATCAATGGTGGCGTGGAAGACATATGCAAGAAGATTAGCAGGATTCAACCCGCCGCTGCGTAGCCCGTCGGGAATCAGCTGAGTGCCGGCCCGGCGAGTTCTAGGCCGCTCGAGTACTTCCGCGTTTGACCGGTGACTGGATCAACAAAGCCAATCGATTTGGCGAGCAGCTGCAGCGGCCGCGTCAGGTCTTCTTCATCCGCCGTTGCATGCACCGGATAGATTTGATCGTTGAGAATCGGCATTCCCAGTGCGGCCATGTGTATCCGCAGCTGGTGCTTTTTGCCAGTGAGTGGTGACAGTTGATAACGCGCATAGTCGCCCCGCGTTTCGAGCAGCGCAATCGATGTCTGGCTGTTGGCTTCCGCGTCCGGCATCTCCCGCATACGCATGAAGTGTTCACTTTCTTCAAGGTGGCTGCGATATTCCAGCGGAAACTCGAGATGCCCCGGCAGGCTCGCCCAAGCTTCATAGGATTTTTCGACAACTCGCTGTTCAAACAACGACTGGTATGCACCACGCGTTGCGGGCTGTTTGGTGAACAATACCAACCCGGCTGTCTCACGATCAATACGGTGCATCGGTGCCAGCGTATCAATACCGAGTCGGCGCTTGAGGCGAACAAGTAAGGTTTCTTGCAGGAACCGACCACCGGGCGTGACAGGCAAAAAGTGCGGTTTGTCGGCCACCACCAACAGTTCATCCTCGAAGACAATCGCTTCCTCAAACGGGAGCTTGGGTTCGTCTGGGATTTCTCGGTAGTAGTAGAGCTTTTGTTGGGGTTGATATGGTGTGGTGGGCGGGACAGGTTCGCCATTCACATCACGTACGTCGCCGCGCAGCATACGCGCGACAATCTCCGCCCGATCCACCCCGGGGAATTTTTCGTCAAGAAAATCGAGTATGGTCGGCCACGGCCCCGCACCTTCTCGTAACTCAGGCAAGACGATCACACTCGGGCCAACTCCGTCGCGTACCGGTAGTGGCCGCGCGATTCGTGTCATGCGCGCAAGCCGCTAAGACGCTGCATCAAGGCGTTTGGCGCGTGCCAGCCGCCATTCCCCGTCAGGCTCGTTATCGTAAACGTCTTCCAGCGTAGTATCGGTCTCTTCGAGTTTGGTATCGAGCGCAATGCGATTATCAAAAACAAAACACTCACCTTCCCAATCGCGCTCGGCGTCCGGCATTTCCTTGAAGTAATTGAGGATGCCGCCTTCAAGCTGATAGACCGGCACGTCCATGTCACGCATCCACGCGCTGGTTTTTTCGCAGCGAATACCGCCGGTGCAATACATCGCAACACGTTTGCCGTCGCGTTTCCATTCATCAAGATGTTCTTTGACGTAATTGGGAAAATCGCGGAAGTTCACCACGCCGGGGTCGATCGCGTTCTTAAAACGCCCTAGCCGAAACTCGAAGCTGTTGCGATTGTCGAGCAACACCACATCGTCTTCCGTGATGAGTTTTCGCCACTCCGCCGGCGACACGTTGGTACCGGTGAGTCGGCCGTCCACACCGGCAATACCCAGCGGCACGATCTCGGCTTTGACGTGGACCTTCATTTTGCGAAACGGCACTGTCTTGCACTCACTGCGCTTGAAGATGATGTCGCTAAACGCGTCACCGAATCTCGGGTCGGTCTTCACCGCGTGCTCAAACGCATCAACTTGCGCCAACGAACCCGCAACCATGCCGTTGAGCCCTTCTTCGGCCAACAAAATACTGCCGGTGATGGGGGCGGTGATTTCACGAAACGCGAGCGCAAATGCCTCCGCGTCCGCAATGCGAACAAACTTATAAAACGCGGTGTGAATGAGCAAAGCGGAGTCCGGGTTAGTCACGTCGAAGGCGATGGTTCTATTGAAGCCAACATTTTCCCACGAACCACTGCTGCGTGGTTTTCTTGCAATCGGGTCGATTGGCACAAACTCTAATGAAGACGGGCACTTTCAGGCAAAAATACCTGAAAGTGCCCGTCAATAAAAGAGTTTTGTCTTTTGCTTAAGTGTTTAGCTAGCCGAGCAGTTTCAGGAGCTCTGCTTCGCGCTCGGGCTTGATACCCGCACGCGGTGCCGCGCGACGCTCAGCAGTCTGCGACTCCCACCATTTCAGGGTGTCTGCTGCGGTGACATCGACCGGCCGGTAAGTGATACCCGCTGCCAGCACCTTTTTATTGCTGCGGCGGTGCATACCGATGGTCTCACCCGATCCCGGCACCCAAACTGGCATGTCCATCCACATCGAGACTTTGTTTTTCTCTAGGAATTCTGCGCTCACCTCACGGCGCTTGAGAGGCACTTTAGTCGCAGCGCCGTTTGCTCCGCTGTTTACACCGCGCACTCCTGCCTCGATGCCATCGAGCATCGCGCCCATCGTCAACGTGGCAGCCGGGCCGGTGGCGTTGAAGTCGCCGGCAGTCCGCGATTCGGCCATACGCACGGTCCACTCGGCGATGTCGCGAGCGTCGATGAACTGCACCGGGTCACTTGAAGGTGGGACAAGAACGTCACCACCTTTTGCAAACCGTGCCGGCCAGTAGGTAAAGCGATCGGTCTCGTCCCCCGGCCCGACGATAAGCGCGGGACGAATGATGGTCGTTGACTCACGACCGAACTGGCGATACGCCTCGTCTTCACACGCCGCCTTGAGCGGACCATACAGTCGCATGTTCTTGCGCAGCGTCGCGTTGGTCTCAGTCATCACATCCGTGCCCGAGTATTTTTCCCGCGCGGCCGTTTCATCCGCGCCAGGCTTGTCGTTACCCGCGTAAACGGAGATCGTTGAGATAAAGATGTAGTGGCCGACGTTGCCCTTCAACACTGCAGCGGCATCACGCACCCAGTGCGGCACCGAAGTTGGATTATCGATACAGACATCAAACTTACGTCCCTTGAGTGAGGCGTAGTCATTGGTCTCGCGGTCACCAGTCAGTTCTTCGACACTCGCCGGCCATTCCTTCGGACGGCGGCCGCGGTTAAACAGAGTTACTTTATGCCCGCGCTCGAGCGCGTGACGGACTTGGTGCGGGCCGGTAAATCCGGTGCCGCCGAGGATCAGGATCGAAAGTGGCTTAACCGCTTTCTTTGGCGTGGATGATGCAGCACCTGACGTGACCGACGCAGTGCCTTGTGCGACCGCTGGTGACAGATGTGCCGCCACCATCGCTGCGCCCATCGTCAGCACATCTCTTCTCGATTTCTTCATGATTTTTCCTATGTTATCGGTGGCCTGTTATGACAAGCCAAGTTTCACCAAACACCGGTATTGGGCATCGACACCCACGGCTCTTGCGGAGGCAGCGCAGGCCCCGCCTGTAACAACTCAATCGAAATATTATCCGGTGACCGGACAAACGCCATACGACCGTCACGCGGCGGGCGGTTGATCACCACGCCTGCGTCCATCAACTTCTGACAAGTTGCATAAATGTCGTCGACCGCATAAGCGACATGGCCGAAGTTGCGCGCGCTACCGAGCACCTCGGGCTGACCGTTTTCCGGTGGCCAGTTGTATGTAAGCTCAATGGCGGCAGCGCTGTCGCCAGGTGCGCTCACAAATGCCAGCGTGTATCGACCCGCCGGGCTTTCGCTTCGGCGGGTGAGTTCCAAGCCGAGTTTGTTGCAGTAAAAGTCCAGTGACTTTTCTAGGTCGGTGACACGCACCATTGTGTGAAGATACTTCATTCAAGTCCAATCAATATTGACGCAATAGAGTCCGCGACTCAGGAAGGTTTGCACGATTTTGCCTTGAATCGAAGCACTAAACGATCAACCGGCAACAAATCGGGGCAGCGCAAAACGGTCTAATGGCGTGCCTAGCTGCTATAGTATTCATCAGCTCCCCTCCGCCCTGTTCCAGTCCCCTGGCGGAGACCTATCAAACCGGTTTTTTATCAAACCGTACCGCTTCTAGACTGGCGATGCTTGATGTGTCGACAGAATCGGCTATTCGAAAATTTTCCATGAGTTTTTCTTCCCTCGGCTTGTCCGAGAAAATCGTCCGTGCGGTTACTGAGCACGGTTATACCGTTCCCACTCCAATCCAAACACAAGCGATTCCCGCCGTCCTCAACGGCGGTGATTTGCTCGCTGGTGCACAGACGGGTACCGGCAAAACCGCCGGCTTTACGCTCCCAATCCTTGAACGCCTGATGGCAGCACCCTCACCGGCCGCAAAAGGTGGTCGTTCACCGGTGCGTGCGCTAGTGCTGACGCCAACACGTGAACTCGCCGCACAGGTCGAAGAAAGTGTCACAACATACGGCAAGTACACCGGACTGAAGTCAATGGCGATGTTTGGTGGCGTGAGCATCAATCCGCAGATCGGCCAGTTGCGCCGTGGCGTGGATATTCTTGTCGCAACACCCGGTCGGTTGCTCGATCACCACCAACAAAAAACGGTTGATCTCTCGCACGTTGAAATATTGGTGCTTGATGAGGCGGATCGTATGCTCGACATGGGCTTCATCCACGACATCAAGCGGGTTTTGGCACTACTCCCTAAAAAGCGCCAGAACCTGTTGTTCTCAGCAACCTTCTCCGAAGAGATTAAGAAACTCGCCGACGGGCTGCTCGACAATCCGGGCTTAATCGAAGTTGCCCGCCGCAACTCGACCGTTGAAATGATTGTGCAGAAGGTACATCCAGTCGATCGCGACAAAAAGCGCGAGCTCCTCACCCACTTGATAAAAGAAAACGATTGGCACCAGGTGTTGGTGTTTACGCGCACCAAACACGGCGCCAACCGCTTGGCCGAGCAGCTAAACAAGTCGGGCATCACCGCGTTAGCGATTCACGGCAACAAGAGTCAGGGCGCACGCACACGAGCGTTAGCCGAGTTCAAAGCGGGCGACCTCGCCGTGCTGGTGGCAACAGACATCGCCGCGCGCGGCATCGACATCGACCAGCTACCACATGTGGTGAATTTCGAGATCCCTAACGTACCGGAAGATTACGTGCATCGTATAGGCCGCACCGGACGCGCCGGTGCAACCGGTGAAGCCATCTCACTTGTGTGTGTGGACGAAAAGAAGATGTTTAACGATATCGAGCAGCTCATCAAGCGCCACGTTGAGATCGTCGTCGTTCCCGGCTTTGTGCCAGACCCGACGGCAAAACCACAACCCATCCAGTTACGCTCTGTGGAACATCAGCGACAGCGTGGGCAATCGCGCGGTAGTGGCAGGAGCGGTAGCGCTGGTGAAAACAGCACTGGAACCGGCAGTAAATCGCGACCCGGCAGCGGCAGGCCCGCTGGAGGCAGTGGCGGTGGTAGAGGTAATGGCGTCAGCAGAAGCGGTACCGCAAAGCCGCGTTCGCGTTAGTCTCTTCAGTGCTTCCGCAGCTCCGCCACGGGGAGCAGCTGACCGTTTAGCTCAGTCGAAACGTAAATCAGAAGGCCAACCAAGGCGCAGAGCGCGAACACCCACACGCCCGCAACCGCATATAGAAACACATCGGAAATCTTGGATTGAACGAGGTACCACCAGATACTCGCCGTCGCAACACAATCCACAATGGCAAGCAACGCAAAAAAACGCAGCACAATAACTCCATTGGTCAAAAAACATTGTCATCAGTTCCACTATGATCGGCCTGAGCATAGTGCAATGACGAACGAATAATAACAAGCAGGCTCGTCAGATTCCGACTCTTGGCGCATGTAATTTTGTTAAATGACGTTCGCCACAGCAGGTAGAACTTTTTCACGATCACCATGTTGACAATAATTAACAGCCGCGCCGCTTTTGTCTCCCGTTAAGAACATGCCATGCAATCGACTCGCGCTCGTGTTGCCGCTGATTTTTCCCCGTCATGTCAAACTAAGCGAAGCTCCCTTTCTCGACCGCGCCGGTAGCCACAACGTATCTGCCGCGCTCTACAACGCCACAGGGTCGCCACATCAGCTCAATTTGAAGAGGCTGCACCAGCTGTCTGCTGAGTGCAACCCGATGGGCGCGGTGCAAATGGATTTGATCGAAGTAAATCCGGAAGGTCCGAATGGAAAGCCCGATCCAGTAGAACAACGGTTACTTTAGAACACTCTTTGGTTACAAGGGGGACTGACACAAAGCCGCGCCGGAAATGACGTTGCTCATCGGTGGGTTGCGGGTGCTCGACGCCAATGTCGGTCAATCCAAACACGGTGTGTTTACCAAACGTCTCAGTACGCTAATCGACGATTTCTTTGCTACCTGCGCGACTTCTTGGCAGCGTCACGCAAGGTGATGAACAATGACCGTTTTGGCCATAGATAAACCACGCCGCGCCGACGCGAAAGAATAGGTACCGTCAAAAGAAGCCCTCCCCGAATCACAATGATCCGGGGGCTTTTTTGTGTTTACGAACGAACTACTTCTTGGCTTGTGGACGTCCAGTCTTGATCGCAGGCACAGCGCTGATCGCGTTGGCAAACGCGTCGGCGGACATGCTTGCCAGCACCTTCAGACCGGCACGCAACAGTTCACTCTTCTTCACTTCTTTAGCAGCCGCCAGCGCACGCTTCTTTAATGTGGCAATTAGCGCGTAGTCGTCCGCCGGCATGTTGAAACTATCGCGGATCATCTTTTGTTTCTTTGGTTTCTCGGCGGGCTTGCTGTTCGCTTTCCCTGCCGGATTCACCGAAGGCTTGATCTTGACCTCGACCTTGTGAGCCGCCTTGGGAGGCACCCTAGGCGCAACTGGTTTTGCTGCGAGTTTCTTTGTAGCTGTCTTCTTGTCGACGGGCTCGGCGGCGGGCTTTTTTGCAGCGAGCTGCTTTGTGGCAGGCTTGACTGCCGACTTGCTAGAAGGTGCAATCTTTTTGGCGCTAGTGATCATCGTTTTCCTCTTCATTTATGGACTGGCCGAATCGCCATCACTAACAGTATATACCGTATATTTTGTTTCGCAAGATAGCCTTAGCGCAATTTGCACGCACCGCCGCGCCCGTAAGCCATTCATCGCACACAATCTCGACACAATGCCGCAAGCAGCAGAAATAGGTGTGAATCTATTCGTCGCGCGTCAAGAAAGTGCAATTCGGACCGCTACCCACCGGATACAACCATCTCGCTGCGGTGCTCGCGCAAGACGCGACCAAGTATTTTTATTTTGCACCACACGGCCAATAACACCTTGGACAACACCGATCCGGTGCAAATGAGACAAAACGTCAAGGCTTGGGTGGCGATGGCATGGCTGGCATCGCAAGCCGATTTGTTGTTCGCTGGGCCGCCGCCAAACAGGGAACTTCTAAAGACCGCAGAATTGCCGTCATTCCAGCGAACAACCACAAGGGTTGCACCCGGCTGGAATCCAGTCCGCCGTAAGAAAAATGAAGCGAGTTACTTCGGCAGGCCTTTGGTAATCATCTCGATGTAACGCGCGGCTGGCACAAAACCTTTGCCCCAGCGTTCATCAAATTCTGCGGTCGGCTTTGCGGCAACGATTTCTTCCAGTTTTTTGCCTTCCTTCACCAGCGCCTAGATCTTGCCGATGGTGCCGACCAACATGTTGCGATACACAATCAGATCCGCCTTGGTGGCCAGTGGGCCGTGGCCGGGGATGATTTTTGTTTGATCGTCCGATAGTGCAATCACGCGTTCCGTTGCGGCGATGACGCCATCCGGCGTACCGCCGCTTGAGTAATCGATGAACGGATAAAAGCCGTTAAAGAAGGTATCGCCCATGTGCACGATGTTCGCCTTCTTGAAGTGGATGATTGAGTCGCCATCGGTGTGCGCATTCGGCACGTGGAATGCTGCGATGTCGTCACCGTCCAAATGAAAATTCATCGTCTGTGAGAAGGTCACCACCGGCAGCCCCTTTTTCGGCGTAGGGTCGACCTTGGCGCGCATGAAGTCGATGAATTGATCCGAGGACAAACGCTTGCGAACGTTGTCGTGCGCAACGATGATCGCGCCTGATTTACCCATATTCACATCGCCCCCAGTATGGTCAAAGTGCCAATGGGTATTGATGACAAATGTGACAGGCTTTGGCGTGATCGCCTTTATCGCTTCTTGAATTTTTGGCGTCAATGGCGCGAACTGGTCGTCAATCATGAAGACCGCAGCCGGGCCAACCGACAGGCCGATGTTACCGCCTGAACCCACCAGCATGTAGATCGAGTCACTGAGCTTCTGTGCCTTGATTTCGACCTTGTCAAAATTCTGTTGCGCGAACGCCGAGACGCTCAAGAGTGCAGTTGCGATCAATGAACAAATTACCGTTCTGAGTGCTGTGTGACACTTGGCCATTTGGACTCCGCCAGTTCGTGAGGACTCCCTGATTATGCCGCAACCTTGTCGGCAAAGGGCGAACTTAGGCCGGCGCGCAGAGTGGCAAAGCGACGGGCAGAACTGGCAGTCGCGTTAGGGCGAGCAGCCCGACGGGACGGGACCGGCGAGGCGGCGCGGGGATGTGCTTCACAGTAGACGACTTTCATCAAATGGCACGACAGTTCGCCTATCTTGAGTCGACCCGCGCCCCCACCGCTTACACTAACGCGCCGACTTCTCCAGCAACTCTTTCAAATACGGCGCCCCCCCGGCGGCACGAGTGCGCGCGCCGTGGCCGTCGTAGTAAAGAACTGTGCTCCGATGCGGTAGGGGAATGGCTCAGAAGCGACCATTAAGTTGGGTTTCAAGACGACAAGCGTTACCGACCATCCGAGAAACGAAGCCATGCGACGCGCCCACAAAATACCTACTTTTTCTCACCTTCAGCAGCTTCGGGTTCGGACGCCGAATCGCGGTGCAGCGAGAGCGTGCTATTGCTCTCAGTAGGCGGAGCACCACGCGTACTCTTCAGCTTGATGTTCAACCGCAGCTCGTTGGCAGAATCGGCGTTACGGATAGCTTCCTCGTAACTGATATGGCCAACGTTATACAACTCGAACAGCGCCCAGTCAAAGGTGCGCATACCGAGTTCACGCGACTTCTCCATCAAGGCTTTCAAGTCGTGAAATTCGCCTTTGAAGATGCGCTCAGAGACGGTCGGTGTGTTGATAAGAATCTCAATCGCCGCTTTACGGCCCTTGCCGTCCATCATCCGCACCAAACGTTGCGAAACGATGGCGCGCATGTTTGCCGAAAGATCCATCAACAACTGATTGCGTCGCTCTTCCGGGAAGAAGTTAATGATACGGTCGATGGTCTGATTGGCACTATTGGCGTGTAGGGTTCCCAGACATAGATGGCCCGTTTCAGCAAATGCAATCGCGTGTTCCATCGTCTCCGCATCGCGAATTTCACCAATTAGAATCACATCGGGCGCTTGCCGCAGGGTGTTCTTCAGCGCATGGTGCCAAGTGTGAGTATCGACCCCGACTTCCCTATGGGTGATGAGTGACATTTTCGATTGATGTACATATTCGACCGGGTCTTCCACTGTAATGATGTGACCGGCCGAGGTGCGATTGCGGTGATCGATCATCGCCGCAAGTGATGTTGACTTTCCTGAGCCGGTCCCCCCCACGACCAACACCAACCCGCGTTTATTCATGATGACTTCTTTGAGAATTTCGGGAAGGCCTAACTTCTCAAAGTTTGGAATCTCTGCGGCAATAGTGCGGATCACCATCCCAACGCAGCGCTGCTGCACAAACACATTGACGCGAAAACGCGACAGCCCGGGGATAGAGATGGCGAAGTTACATTCCATGTCCTTGGCAAATTCCGCGCGTTGCTCCTCGTTCATCAACGAATGGGCAAGCACCTTGGTCACGTCGCCATTCAACTTCTGCACCGCAAGGGGCTGCATGGTGCCGTGCGCCTTCATGCTCGGCGGAAAATCGTTCGAAATGAATAAATCCGACCCACCCTGCTGACTCATCGCCGCGAGCAGCTTATGCATGTAGGCGCGGGCCTGTTCTTCGCTTAAGGTTGACATAAAAGTTCCTGTATTGGCGACACTATGATTCTGGCAACTTCGCCGGGAAAGGCCACCCCGTTTTCAGGTGACGGTTAGGGTCTTGGCTGCCTTATCCACGCATCGACGCGTGTTTCGAGCACGTCGAGCGGAATGGCACCACTTTCGAGCAACATGTCGTGGAAGGCGCGGATATCAAACTTGTCACCCAGGGCCTTCTCGGCACGTGCGCGGAGTTCCAATATCCGTAACTGCCCGATCTTGTATGCAAGCGCCTGGCCCGGCCAGCCGATGTAGCGGTCAATCTCGTTGATGATGTCAGCTTCCGTCTTTGCGGCATTGTCTTTGAAATAGTCGATGGCGTGCTGACGCGACCACTTCTTGACGTGAATGCCGGTATCGACGACCAATCGCACTGCCCGCCACATGTCGTAGGTCAGCATACCGAAGTGTGAGTACGGATTCTTGTAGAGCC
The DNA here is from genome assembly GCA_044346745.1 of Usitatibacteraceae bacterium. Taxonomy (GTDB): domain Bacteria; phylum Pseudomonadota; class Gammaproteobacteria; order Burkholderiales; family Usitatibacteraceae; genus UKL13-2. Next base: position 15,378 of record JBIIYQ010000050.1, read on the forward strand.
CAAGATCAAAACCGAGGCGTTCTGAATAAAGCGCCCAGCCCTCAATGTAGGCGGTGTAGCCGGCAAAGCGACGGAACTTCGGTAACTCCCCCTGCTCCTGCGCCAATGCAATTTGCAGATGGTGCCCGGGTATGGCCTCGTGTGCGGTCAGTACTTCAATCTCGTACTTAGGCCTGACTTCGGGCCTGTAGAGGTTCGCGTAAAAATAGCCGGCGCGTTTACCATCCATCGACGGCCCGTTGTAGTAGGCGGTGGTGGTGTTGGGGGCACTCGTCGCGGGGATCACCTTCACGCCGACCGGTGTTCGATAGAGTTTGCCAAATAGTTTCGGCAACTCGGGCTCGATCATCTTGGTCGTGTACACATAAGCACGGAACAGATCATCTGCGTCGGTGAAATAGAACTGCGGATCGGTGCGCAAGAACTGGAAGAACTCTTGTCGTGTGCCTTTGAACTTCACCCGATCCATGATGGTTTGCATCTCGGCAAGAATGCGCGAGACCTCTTTTAGCCCGATCTCGTGGATTTCGTTCGGCGTTAAGGTCGTGGTGGTATGGTGAAGTGCACGGTTGTTGTAGTACGCCAGGCCGTCCGGTGTATCCCAAACACCGACCGTCTCGCGGCACTTCGGCAGATACTCGTCGCGAAAGAACGCCGCAAAACGCTGATACGCCGGGATCACTTGTTTGCCGATCACCTCAGCCGCTGCGGTTCGCAGGCGATCAGCGTCGGCTTTTTTTATCGTTTCCGGCATCCGCGAAAAACGCGACATAAACGGACTGGTTTCTGCGGAAGCGTTCGCTTGTGATTCCAGAATTGGTAACGCGCGTTGCATCAAACCGCGAGGCTGCGTGCGCCCTTCCTTGGCTGCTGTGCGCAGCAGTTCTTCATATTGCAGCAGGTAGGCTGGCAACGCACGTAACCGTTTGAGCCATGTCTCGTAGTCGGCAACGGTGGCAAACGGCATGATTTCCGCCACTTCATTAGCCGTCTGCGGCCCTTCGCGCATTGTCATCGCGTACGACCACGGCTTAAACGCGGCCTCGGCGATTCTCGACTCAAGCTCGCGCTTGAATAAATCGTAATTGAGTTGCTCGGCAACCGGCAGACGCGCTCGGTTGATGCCGTTAAGCGTGGCAAGCGCGCGTTTGTCGCTGGCGAGTTCGCTGGCGAATGCCGCCGCCGAAACGTCGGGCCAGCGGTCGTTGAAGCGCGTATCGCCGTAGTAGGTTGCCGTGAGTGGTGAAGCCTTTAGATCACGCTGCCAGGTCGCCTCGACCAACGCCTTGAATTGGGCGAGAGGCGCTACCTTGTTCGCGTTGGGAGAGGCGGCTTGTGCACTCACGGTTCCTCCGCAAATAAAGGCAAACACAACCAAGCCGAACGCTCGCAGAATCCGCTTCATGTCTTCCCCCTGAGATATCTTTGGATCAGCACAGTCAAACTCGTTGCCCAGCCGCGTGGCCCCGGGCAAACGTCACACCACTACTTTGGCTCTGCGGGCTCCGCTGGCTCGCCTGATTCTTGCGACTCGGGCTCATTGGTGTCACTAGACGCTGATCTCTTGGCGAGTTTTTCTTCTTTCTTTTTTTTCTTTTCCAGCTCGCGTTGACGTTTTTCAAACTGATAGTTCGGTTTTGCCATATTGATCCCTTAGTGATTTGCAACGCGTCCTACTACACGGCCCCGACAAATTGGTTCACAGCCATGACTTGATTTTGTCACAGACTGCCCTACTGCTGAGCAAATCGAAGTGATTCATCTCGTAGAAGACGGCTTGGCGTGATGTTGGCAACGGCAACGCAAGCGCGCTGGAGATGGGCACCAACCCGTCACCGCGGCGACCGATAGCGTCACCGGTAGGCGCCTTCTGGCTGCTCGCCGCGACGGCAAAACACGCGACCCCGGCTGGCAGCCGCACCAGCCCGCTTTTGGCCGATGAATCGGTGAAGCGCCCGTGTCTCAGGTCTTGAATGCCGGCACTTCGCGTCAGACCGATTCGCGCAAACGGTACCGTATACGGACTCACGCCGAGAAGCAGATCAACCCCGCGCCCTGCCCGCTCGAGCGGCGCCCCCAGATGCGGCGTGCCAAGAAACACCAAAGCCTTCAGATGTTTGAGCCAAGATTGTTTGCTCAGCCGCGCCACTTCGCAGGCACTACGTGTCACCAAGCCACCCATGCTGTGGCCCACGATGGTGACGCTTTTGAGTGGCACCGGCCATTCTTGGATCAACGATTCCAGGGAATTGGCAAACTCCCGCCCGTTTTCGGCGATGTGCCTGCCGGTGTTGTAGTGCAGATACAAGACTGTCGCGCCTTTTTCCTCGGCGAGGATTTGGCCGTGATCGTGCCCGTGGTTCTGGCCACCACTTCGCCATTGCCGATCGTTCATGCATAAACCGTGCACCATGATGAAGAGCTTCGAGGCGACGGCGGCGTTGGTGGATAACAGTTCTTTGATGGCCTCTCGCTCTACCGAGATCGATTTGCCGCCCAAGCGAAGTGACATCTGAATGGCGAGTGGATTGTTGGTCGCGGCCAAGTAATCGCCAAACAGGCCGTTCGCCGCGGATCGCGCTGCTTCAATCGCATCGCCCGTTGCGTCCTCACGCGCCCCCTTAAGGCCGCCCGACGCCGTTCCGTTCGGAACCCGTTTGGCGAGTTGGGCAAACGCAGCGTCGAGACCTTCACCGACCAGCGCTGTCACACCGCGCACACGGCGGTAGACAAATCCAGTGATGCCACGCGTCGGCCCAGCACGGCTAGCACCCGCAATGGGCGCCAAGCCCGAGATATTGCGGTGCATCGACTCAACAATATTGGTGATGCCTTGAACCCCGGCGATCACCAACCGGCTGCCGCCTTGCAGATCCGTGATGGTTTGGTGCGGGCGAGGCGGCACTTGAGTCGTTGATTTACGGGGCACAAAACCTTTGTTGAAATTGACAAAACACTAATAACGACGGGCACCGTCTGGCTTTTTTGCCTGAAGACGCCCGCGAATAAACGAGTTTGCTAGTTCACCTTTACCCAGATCAGTCCCAGCACATTGTTGGGCCGATGCACCACCGAAATGTTTTTACGCGACGCCCATGGGATGACCTGCGTGTGCAGCGGGATCGTATGTACTTCGTCGTGAATCATCTTTACCGCGTCGTTGATCATTTTCTGCCGCAGGGCGGGATTCATCTCGCCCTCCAGCTTGTCGATCAACACATCGAGCGCCTCGAATTTTGCGTCACCGTAATTCGATTCGCCAGCGCCCTTGCTATCTTTGCTGTGAATGATGGGTTTGAGAAAGAAGATGGCATCGGTCGAGCCACCGCCCCACCCGGCGAGGAAGGCAGTAGCGTCGCGCCCCTGTACCCTCGGGAAAAAATTCGCCTTGGTCATACTTTCCACCTTTACCCGCAGCCCGATCTTCGCCCACATGCCGGCAATCGCCACACATAACTTTTCGTCGTTGAGGTAACGATCGTTCGGGCAGGTCAACGTAAACCCGAAACCATCGGGATAACCCGCTTCGTTCAACAACTGTTTTGCTTTCGTCACGCTGTAAGGATGACGGACATCCATGGAAGCGGGTACCCCCGCCCCGCTCGCACTCGGCAGCGCAATACCGGTCGGACGCGACAACCCGCGCATCACCGTCGACTTTAGCGCCTCAACATCAATGGCTTGATAGGCGGCAAGGCGCACACGGCGGTCCTTAAAGGGGTTCTTACCCTTCACATCGGAATACAACAACTCATTACGCGCCTGATCAAAACCGAGGTAGATCAACCGGATCTCCGGCCCCTCCCAGATCTTCAGCGACTTATCGTTACGCATGCTGATGACGTCTTGTACAGCCGGGTCGAGAACGAAATCGACCTGACCCGAGCGCAGTGCCGCCATCCGTGTGGCTGCATTCTGAATAGGACGATAGTCCACCGTTTCGATGTTGCCCTCGTATAGCCCCGCCTTGATACCCCACCAATCTGGATTCCTGGTGTGCAGAATCTTTACGCCCTGCTCCCATGTCACCAGCTTGTAAGGGCCAGTACCCATCGCATTACGGGTGGCGAAGGTTTCTTCTTTTTTGGTGTAGTTCAGCGGCTTTACCACATTGTTTTTTTCGCACCACGCCTTGTTCATGACGTAGATGTTTGCCAGCGTGTCGAGCATCACCGGATTCGGCTGATCGGTGATGAACTCAACCGTGAAATCATCGATCTTGCGCGCCACCCCTGCTTGTGTGGAGTAAAGCTTGAAGGTGACAGCGGATTCACGCGCACGGTTAAACGAAAACACCACGTCATCTGCGGTAAAGACCGAACCATCGTGCCACTTCACGCCACGCCGTAACTTGAATATCCACTTGGTCGGCTCTGGATTGGTCCACGATTCGGCGAGTCGCGGTTTGAGGTTCATTTGTTTATCGCGGTCGACCAGGTATTCATAGACCATACCGTTGATCATGTTGTTGAACGTCTCGTTCTGGCTCTGCGGGTCCATGGTCGCCGCATCCCCCTGCGATGACCAACGAAAGTTCTTCGCCTCCGCCGTTGAGAAACAAACCAAGACAAGTGCTGTACACAACATCGGTAACAAACGAGACGTCATATGATTCTCCAAAAGTAGCGCATCAATACTTTGCTTGGGGGTGTGAAGTGAACCTGACTGAAAACTACGGCAGGTCGTCTGCCTCATTGGGCAATCCCACAAGATCACGGTAGGCGTGCCACGTTGCATGACCAATTAATGGGCCGGTGACCAGCAATCCCACATAGGCTGTCGCCATACCAATACCAATCAGCACCACAATCAGCAACGCCCACAATAACATCGTCAGCGGGTTTCGTGCCAGCGCCATGACACTGACTGCGGCGGCGGTCACCGCGTCCGCACGACGATCAAGCAGGTATGGGATGGAAACCGCGCTGAACGCAAACACCAAGCTAGCAAAAAGCAGGCCCACGCCAAAAAACGTGGCGATAAAGGCAAGGTTCGAGAACGACGTAACTTGCTCGAAAAACAACGCCCATGTTGGCATAGCGCGCGACTCAAACAAGGCAAAAGTCACCAGTGATGCGCGCGCCCAGACTAAAAACACCACCGTCAAGATCAGCACATAAATGCCAATGCCGCCGGTGTTCTCGCGCCACGCGACAAGGGACGCACGGAAGTTGACCGGCTCCCCGCGTTCCCGCTGGCGCGACAAAGCATACAGCCCGACGGCCAAAAACGGCCCGGCGAGCATAAAACCCATGGTCAAGGTGGAGGTGTAATCCACCGCGAACCGAAACACCACAAGCTGCACCAGCCCCATCAACGAAAAACACCCGCCGTAGAAAAGGCTGGGGAATGGATTTGCCCTAAAGTCCGCCCAACCACGCGCGAGCCAGACGAGCGGCTGATCAAGCGCCACGACACGAATCGGCGGAAAGGTGAAATGGACGCTGGTTGGGGTGTTGTCAGAACTCACCCGATTAGTCTAGCCTGAATACTTCATGGGTCGCCCCCTGCTTCAAAGGACATTGCCAGACAAGGAAATGGAGAAACATGAGGAACATGGGTTCAGACACACCTGCCACTCCCTTAAGCGAAATTAGGCTCTCAAAACAAAGGCCTCAGCTTGCCTGAACCGAGTTAGAAAGCTGTCTCCACGGCGCAGCAAACGTATTCAAAGACTTGTAGCGGCTAGCCC
>JBIIYQ010000149.1:0-6781 GCA_044346745.1 Usitatibacteraceae bacterium
GCCGCCGCCCGCATTGCACAAAACCCGTCCGTCAACTAATAATCAACGCGTCCTGCCCGGGGGAATTTGGGCGGCCATAAGTGGGGGAATTTGAAGTGGCCATCGGGGCAAATATCGGGGCGACCACCGGCGAAGCCAAAGGTTTTGAAGCCCATGGCTTCAAGCGCAACGTTACCGGTGAGCACGAGCAGGTCGGCCCAGGAAATTCTGTTGCCGTACTTTTGTTTGATTGGCCACAGCAAACGACGCGCCTTATCGAGGTTGCCGTTATCGGGCCAAGAGTTGAGTGGCGCGAAGCGCTGTGCGCCGGTGCCAGCACCGCCGCGCCCATCGGCAATGCGGTAGGTGCCCGCCGCGTGCCAGGTCATGCGTATAAAGAACGGGCCGTAGTGACCGTAGTCTGCCGGCCACCAATCTTGTGAATCAGTCATCAACGCCTTGAGGTCTGCCACCAAAGCATCGAGATCGAGTTTCTTGAACTCTTCTGCATAGTCGAAGTCCGTGCCCATCGGGTTGGACTTCGATGATTGCTGGTGCAACATGCCGAGGTTTAGCTGCTCTGGCCACCAGTCAGCATTGTTTTGGAATCTGTTGGCGGTGTGTTTCGCGGCACCGCCCGAGAACGGGCACTTGGCTTCATTAGACATACGATTTCCTTTTTGTCGTGTTCGGTAGATAGCTGCGATGACCGATACATTGCCAGCGACACGCCAATTGGGAAAATCGTTTGTTTGGATTACTTCAATTGAGCAAAGCTATTGCCGCGCGGAGCTGGGCCGCACGACATCACTAACGATCAACGTGCAAGCGGGGCGCGGTGTTTCAGGCATTTTTGCCTGAAAAACCGCGCCCCTTGGTGTGCTGTGCGTTCGCTATGTCGGCGATGTGCAATCAATCACGTGGATCATGATTTGGTGCGCTCTATCTTGCGGTACGAGAAGTTTTAGCTGCTCCAATAGCTGGTTTGGAGTCGTGGGTTTACGACCTGTGGATGGTCTAACGATCTTCTCGCCACCAAACCAGAGTGCTACGAAAATGCCGTGGCCGTGCGCGCGTGGGTCGATCGAATACTTCGGAACTAACTGTTCATTGATGCCTCGCCACAGGTCCCTGTGGTCATCTTTCTTGATTTCAATTGGGATCGACCACGGCAAAAACGTGCACAAAACATCTGAGCGCTTTTCGTTTATGTGCCGTGCTTCCGTTGTGCATTCGATATGAAACGTCTTTAGGCGCTCGCGCATAAGTGCAGCAAGTGCGTCTCGGCATACTTCCTCATGGTTTGGCGTTTCTGGCCGACCGCTTGGGTCGAGTGTCCAGAACTGCCGATACAAGTTGAGATCGCTTGTGCGAATGTCCAGACCAATCTGAGCCAACATCTCGTTAACGATGGCCGCGACATCAGCCGCATTCGCAGGCGGTCCTTGGTATAGCGTTTCCGCTACCTGAACGTGATTGGGATGGACAAAACTAAAGTCTCGCGTAACGATGCTTTGTTGCAAGCGAGCTTGACCAAGTGCGTCAAACCAATCGCGCAGCTCAGCGGAAGATGACAAGCGTCTCAGCGCCTGTGTAGCCGCCTCGTTAGCATTCGCTGCTAATTTGTTGATCCAGCCTTGTACAAGTTGCGCGCGGTTCATATCGGCCGTTAGCCAGCCGCCGACAAAACGATCTGGTTTGCAGCTTGGTGCGAGCAGCGCGATCAGACGAGCGCGCGTATCGACTGAGGTTGGCCATTTCTCCGAAGATTCGCCTTGATCACGACAGAAAAATACGCCCAAATGGCCGACGCGAATTTCCTTTCCCGCAACGAACTTAGTTAGTTCTCCAAGATGTTTTTCGGCATTAATGATGACACCGGCGGATAGCCAATACACCCTTTGCGCTACGTCTAGGCTTTTCAGCTGAAGTCGCGAGCGAATGAGCTCATTGAGTTCTGCCGCACCCAAGTAGCGCAACGCCGCTTTGAGCAAGTATTCAAGTGTTGATAGCTGCTTTGTGGGCACCCGGTGTGGAAAACGCGCCAATACAATTGGTACGACTTGCTCTGCGACCAGTTGATACTTGCTGTCGTGTGCGAGTTGGTATGCGCCATGCAGGTATTCACGTTTGTCTTTCAGTCGAGCGAGCAAGTATTTCGAGCAGGCCTCGGCCACAAGCATTGGTTTTTCTTTTACGAGTGCATCGAACCAATCCGGGTCGTTGCCGGTGGCATAGACGTACCGAGCGGTGATAGCCGTGGACAGCAGAGTATCGTCGAAGGCCAAGATGCTGGCTGGATTTCGCTGATTCGCAAGCTCCATCCCAACCAGCAGCGCTGGCGTGAGGTGGTGAATTTTTCCCTCTCCGTCAGTCGCCAGTATTTCGGCAGGTGTTGGTAAATCAGTTCGAGCGGGTGTTGCCTCTAATGCGGCAAACGCTGCAGCGACAAGTTCGGCGTCGTCGTCAAAGAAGTCTGCCAATCGTTGTTCTGGGGTGTCGCCCCTCGCCTCAACGAGTGTGCCTTGGTGCGCAACCGCAAAGTAGTAGAGCAAATGCCGAGGCACTTCGCTTGAGCTAAGCGACCCCAATTGGGCACGGATGCTCTCAGCTTGAGCGCGTTTCTCTTGTCGATAGGCAAGGTTCCTTCGGAAGTCCTCGACTTGCCAGACGTCCTCACCGTGTTCGTCCTTTATCGGAAGCGCAAGTCTTTCCGAAAACGCCTCAGCAAACCGCGGTCGTACGCGAACCCACTCTTCTAATTCTTCGAGCGAAACGCCCCCCCAGATGCTCCCATCATCTTGTATCCAGAATGCATTGTGGAAATAGAGAATTGCTCTGTCGGTTCGCAATTCGCTTTCAGCTTGGTCTAGCCACCAATAGCCGATGTCACTTGGCGGACGTACGCCACTTAGTCGCTGCCGTATGCTCCACCAGAAATGTTCATCATCTTTTGCTTGCGTCAATGTGATTAGTTGTACGCCCTTGTAGCGCGCTGGGCGGCTTGCGAACCACTTGTCGATTCGCGCTTTCGCAGCGTGCTCAGTGTTGTCATGCCCGCGGTCATCTAGCCGGATACCTAACCAGTCGTACAGGGTGGCATCGTCTACGAAATCTCCGAGTCGCTCGATGGCCTGGATGAGAGTGTCGCTGAAGATCCGCCAGAGTTCTTGCCAGCCGTCGTCCGACTTTACTGGGGAGATGTTGCTGAACCCGGCAATCAATCGAGAGAGCTCAGGATCCGATGTTCTGGGCAGCAACTCGTACCAAAATCGATGGTACTCCCCTATGAAAGAGTCATGTTTCTTTCGGTGATGTAGATACTTGACCAGTTCCTCAGGCGGGACATGTTCTGGGTAAAGATGGGCCAGTAAGATTCCAAGTAACTCGTCGTCTTCGTCGCGTATTGACTTGTTACGAACATTTTCCAGAATTTTTAAGGCAGACTTTAGGTCGACGAGATAGTTCTTTAAGTAGGCACGTAGGCCGTCACTGCGGATGTCATTGTCCCACTGCGAGTCCGAGATAACTTCGAGGAGAATCGGTCCCATGCCCTCCATGACGTCGCCTTGAGCCAGTCCTCTTACGACGCACCTTGCAACGGTTTGGTCGCCGCGAGACGCTGGTTTGGCGCGTAGGATGCGGGCGAATTCTGTTGTGATGTCGGTTGTTGCGAGGTCTTTGAAACTGCTCCAATGCCAATCGTCCCAACTAAATCCGAGTGGGGAGTCCGACTTCGTCTTTATGGCAGCAAGCAGTTCCCCTTTTTCCTGAGCGGAAAAGTTCCTAGCATCACCGTACTTCAGTATCCCGAGTGGGTCATCTGGAATATGCTGCTTACGGAATGCTATTGAAAACACTGCGAGCCACGCCGCGAATGCGCGAAGCTCACTAACGATCTGCCCATCTGCACCGGAAATCAGCGCGGTCACTCGACCTATTGAGAGGGTACTCGCCAGCTTGCCGGCGACGAATCTCGCAGCGAGAAACTCCGCGATGCTGCGGTGTGCTGGCGCAAGAGTGTTGTCGCCAAGATCGCGAAACAACCTCGTTTCGACGACGGTGCCTATCGACAAGTGATCTGGGTTTTTTATTTCATTTAGTCCGAGTGCGATCAATCCGTCCAGCTGGAGTCGTGAGAACGATTGGATATCCGCGATCAGATGTAACGTACATATGTATCCCGCAGCATCAAAGAGATCATTCAAATTTATGCTCTCGCTTTGTTTGGCTGCGCGGTGCTCCTGGTTCGGTTCGGCTGCTAAGTACTTGCATGCCAAATCGTAAGTTTCCCGTTGTGACTTGGGCCAATCTCCATTCTTGCCGACGGCTTGCGCGAGAAGCTGGAGCGTTTGCGGATTGCGAAGCAGATCGTCGAGACGGTGTCGCTCTGCTTCGTGCATAAATGCTCGCGGCTCGGCTACGCTGTATCGACTTTTCAGAAGGTTCGCGATGTCGAGTTCTGTTAGCTCATCTAGTTGGAATACACCCAATTCCTCTCCCACTGGCAGAAGTGCTTGCAGACTACTTCGATCGCTTTCGCTGAGCCAGTTCGCCGAACGGCAAGAAATGCGAAATCGTGCGGGTCGCATGTCGTCTAGGCGGCTGCGAATAGCATCTAGTGGTGTGTGACCATTGATCTTGCCCGCCCGCATTTCATCCAGTCCGTCGATGAAAATAGTCTGACCGCGGAGTGCATCAGCGGCGCTTTTTAAATGGATGAAATCTCGGGCTCTGATGACCCTCGTGCCTGCGGCGGCAGCCTCCGTCTCGAAGGCGGTTGTTTTTCCAATCCCAGGGTCGCCCAGCAAAACGTATGCGTATTGATCGCGCAAGGCCTCGATTGGCATGCGCGAGGCGCGACCATGGTCTTTGTGCGGAGTAACGGTGCGGGGCGCGGTGTACACGGATGCGCGTCCTACTTTGCCAGCCAGTGTGAGGCGGACTTACTGAGTAACTCTGCCACTGTTATGTCGCAGCCCGCGCTAGCGCCGACTACAAATGAATTTGCGTTTGGAAAGCGGGTTTGAAACTGTTTGATCCCTTGCGCCGCTCCGCTAGACCTACCACTTTTGACTTCGATTGCGGTGATGCGTTTACCTTGCGCGAGAACAAAATCGACCTCGTACGGACTCTCGCGCCAATAGCTCACGTGCAATTCCCCTTCAGCTGTGTTGATCAAATGCGCGCCAACAGACGTCTCGACCAAATGACCCCAAAAAGCGCGATCTGCCTGCGCTTCCGCGAAAGAGTAGCCTGAGTAGACGCTCATTAGTCCGGTATTGCGCGCGTTGAGCTTGGGTACAGAATTACGCTGGCGAACCTTGTCAGCGGCGAATTTTTGTAACCCGCTCAGCAGGCCAGCCTCTGAAAGGAGGTGTAGATAATCGGCGAGCGTGGTGACGTTGCCTGCGTCTTCAAGTTGCCCCTTAAGTTTTGAGAGTGAACGAGTTTCCCCGGAGTATTGACATCCAAGTTCGAATAGCAACTTCAATAGGGCGGGTTTTTCGACACGCGCCATTTGCAGAATGTCTTTTTCGATGTTTGGCGTGATCAATGAATCAACGACGTAGTTGCGCCAACGGACTTCATCCTTGATGTACTGAGCTGCGCCTGGATAGCCACCAAAGTAGATGAACTCTTCGACCGAAAAGTCGAACGCCTCCTGCATTTCTGCGAGTGACCAGTGCGACATACGAATGAGCTCATATCTACCGGCAAGGCTTTCCGCCAGTCCCTTCTGCATTAATAGTGGCGCAGAACCTAGCAAGATGACATGCATGTCTATGTCTTCAGCGCGATCAACGTCCCACAGTGCTTTCACGGTTTCTGACCATTGTGGAATTTTTTGAATCTCATCGATCACGAGGACGTGTGGTTTTGTGGGTTGTTGGCCTTGGGTTAGATTTGCTCCAGGTGGGAGGCGTCTTGCCGACTCTGCTTGTCGCTGATAAGTGCCACTGCGAAGGTCTCGTTTCTCGGTGGCTTTGGCAGTTCCGCTTGCCTTTTTCCATTCGTCTATAAGCCACGAGGCGTCGCGCTTCCTCTCAGGTCGGTACGCCTCGGTGCCCCCGTTGAGATTTAAGGCCGCGCCAGTTCCTGTATCTGCCGAAAGCATGGTCAGTCGGTCTTGTGGCCATTTCGCAAGTGTTTGCCGAACAAGGGTTGATTTGCCTATTTGGCGCGGACCAGCAACGATTTGGATTCTCGTAACTGGCTCGCGTAGACGACTGGCAAGGACTTCTGTTTGGGCGCGAATAAACTTCATTTGCAATCATTGAGTAAATTTACTCAATGATTGCACGAATCGCTTAATTTCGTCAACAAATCAGACAATTACGGAGGAGTCACGCCCTCCTTGGCCTCGCGTGACGTAGGATACGATGCTCAAAGTGCAAGCGGGGCGAGGTGTTTCAAGCAAAAATGCCTGAAACACCGCGCCCCGCTTAGAATTTTGCCTCTGGGAACTTCTCGAAACCTGTTGTCGCTCCGCTCACACGTCGTGATGACGATTTTTTTGCGTTGCCGTGAGTGTCAGTTCGTTGTTCGTGTTGATTTCTTCGCTTTTCGTTGGATTGGTCGGTGTTTCCTACCCGTTTGGCCGCTGACCAAGCGGCCAAACGGGGTATTTCTCATGCTGCGGACGCACCTCTCCCGCCTATCCTCGCCTCTAAGCTCACCCAGCGCCGCAGGTTGTAGACCGTCGCCTGCACAACGATCATCGACCTGGCGCGGGTCTCACCGATCGAGCGTAGTCGCTTGCCCATCGTCTTCTCCCAGCCGCCGAAGACATGCTCTACCC
>JBIIYQ010000051.1:0-20832 GCA_044346745.1 Usitatibacteraceae bacterium
GCGGGCGGCGACCTCAAGCAGCACACTAAACACCGCGATTTTGATATTCGCGGCGCAAGTGTTTCCCCAGACGGCACCCGCATTGTTTATCAGCGCGGCGCCGATCTTTCCGTGTTGGACACGGCGACGGGCAAGGATGCAGTCTTGTCGATCACGTTGCAATCAGACTTCGAGCACACCCGGACTAGATGGGTGAAGACGCCGTGGGATTTTGTGACGGCAGTTGAGCCTTCACCGACTGGTGACCGCGTGGCAATTACCGCGCGTGGCGAAGTGTTTGTGATGCCGGTAGGCAACGGCCGTCGCGTCGAGTTGTTACGTAATGCCAACATTCGTGCGCGTGACGCCGTGTTTTCACACGACGGTAAGTCGGTTTACGCTTTTTCTGACAAGTCCGGCGAGTTTGAGCTGACGCGTTACCCAGCAAACGGTGTGGGTGCGGCGACAACATTAACCAAAGATGCCAAGACACTGCGACGTGGCATTTATCCGTCGCCAGACGGCAAATGGGTGGTGCACGACGATAAAGCGCGCAACTTGTTTTTGACCGACACAGCCACCAACACGACACGTCAAATTGATCGTAACCAGTTTGATGAATACAGCGCCATCACCTGGTCGCCCGATAGTCGCCACATCACATTTAGCAAAGAAGCGGCCAACCAATTTGAGCAGCTCTATGTGCTCGAAATCGCCACCACCAAACTGACAACGCTGACCTCCGAGCGTTACGACGCGCGGCATGCGGCGTTTTCTCCCGATGGCAAATGGCTGTTCTTTCTTGCCAACCGCAACTTGCAGAGTGTCGTGACCAGCCCGTGGGGCCAGCGCGGACCGGAACCATTCTTCGACAAACAAACCCGCATCTATGCCTATGCGTTGGATCCAACCGCACGCTGGCCGTTTCTGCCGCGTGATGAGCTGCAGCCAGCGCCGAAGGTGGATGCCAAACCAGAAGCCAAGTCCGCGGAGGCGGCAAAAGCCGATGCACCGAAGGCTGGCGACAAGGCCGAAAATAAGACTGAAAACAAGGCCGAGACCAAACCGGAAGTGAAAGTCTTGCCCATCGCATGGGATGGTGTGCGCGAACGGCTTTATGAAGTGCCCATCGCTGCCGGCAACTATCGTGAATTGAGTACCGATGGGAAACGCCTGTTCTTTTTGAGCCTGGATACGGGGGATCGCAAGACGGCGCTGCGTTCCGTGGCTATTGAAGCGCCGAATCCGGCGCCGCCAACTGTCGATGCTTTCATGGAAGATGTTCGCAGTTATCGGATGACGCAGGATCGCAAGAAACTGATGGTCCGCAAGGCGAACGATGTGTTTGTGTTTGATGTTGGCAAGGCCGCTCCGCCGCCGGCCGAACAAATCAAGTTTCAAGTCAGCACGCGCGATTGGATGATTCAACTCGATCCGCGCGAAGAGTGGAAACAGATGTTTGTCGACGTGTGGCGTATGCACCGCGATTTTTTCTATGACAAGAATATGCACGGTGCAGATTGGGCGACGGCGCGTGCGCGTTATCAGCCGTTATTGGCCAGAGTAACTGATCGTGCGGAGCTCAACGACGTCATCGCGCAGATGACTTCCGAAGTTCGTGCGCTGCACAGCCAGGTTGGTGCAACGGACATTCGCCGCGGGCAAGACACGATTGATGTTGGCGGGCTCGGTGCGCGTGTAGAAAAAGTGGCTGACGGTTTTAAGGTCGTGCAGCTGTACGGCGGAGATGCGGAGTTGCTGGAGGAGCGTAGCCCGCTCGCGAAGTCTGAAGTTAACGTGCGTGTCGGCGAGACCATCGTGATGGTGAATGGTGTGTCAGCGGCCCAAGTCGCCACGCTGGGTGAGTTGCTGCGCAATCAGCACGACAAACAAGTCCTCCTCACGATTTCGGGCACTGACGGTAAGCGACGCGATGTGGTGGCGACAGCGATTGACCCAGGCCGCGAACGCGCGCTGCGTTATCTGACTTGGGAGCGCGAGCGTAAAGAACGTGTTGAAGCGGCCAGCCAAAACCGGATCGGTTATGTGCATCTGCAAGCGATGGGTCCAAACGACATCGCGCGCTGGGCTCGTGAGTTTTATCCGGTCTTCATGCGCGAGGGCTTGATTCTCGATTTGCGGCAGAACAATGGCGGCAACATTGATTCGTGGATTGTGGAGAAACTCCAACGCCGTGCATGGCACTTCTGGCAGTCGCGCCGCACCGACCAAGCGACATGGAATCAACAGCTCGCTTTCCGTGGTCACGTCGTCGCGTTGATCGACGCCAATACCTATTCAGACGGTGAGACCATGGCGCAAGGTTTGCGTCGCCTCGGCATTGCTCCGCTCGTCGGTGTGACCACGGCCGGCGCGGGAATATGGCTGACGGATTCAAACCGACTGCGCGATGGTGGCATTGCCCGTGCGGCGGAGCTTGGGGTGTTTGTCGACAACGGTCGCACGCGCGAGTGGATCACCGAAGGTGTTGGTGTGAAGCCGGATGTGGAAGTCGACAATTTGCCGTTTGCGACCTTTAAGGGCGGCGATGCGCAGCTCGAACGGGCGATCAAGATGCTGCAAGACAAGATGGCAAAAGAGCCGATGGTGGTGCCGGTGGTGCCGCCGTTTCCGGTTCTGAATAAACCGTAAAGTCTAATATCGACGGGCATCTTCAGGCATTTTTGCTTGAAAGTGCCCGTCTTTATTAGTGTTTCTATCTTCTGTTATCTCCCGCTGAAACGCACTGTGATTTGCAACTGACGGCCCAGCGTGTTGTAACCCCGCGCGAGTTCGTACTTGCGATCCGCGAGATTGTTGCCGGTGATATCGACCGACAATTCACGGTCGATACGGTAACGCGCAAAGGCACTCCATAACGCGTATCCCGACATGCGCGAGGTTGGGGCTTCGTTGGCCGAATCGAATCTTGCGCCACTCATCGTTAAATCAGAGCCCAGTTTCCACGCGCCGATGGTGGTGGATCCGCCAAGCGTGCCCAACAACTTCGCCCGACTGCGCAACTGTTTGTCGGTGTCAGCATCTTCGGGGCGTTGCGCCGTGATGCGGGTGCGCCAATCAATGCCGGCCCAATTGGTATCCACGCCAAGTTCCCAGCCCCGAATACGGGCGCGGCGTATGTTTTGTGGGCGCGAAGTTACCGAATCGAAGGCAATGAGATCCTCGATCTTGTTTTCAAACACGGCCAGATTCAATTGAAACGCCTTGCGTGTCAGCCGCCAGCCGAATTCGCCTGACTCGGATTTTTCCGGACGCAGCAGCGGGTTTGAAAAGCCGGGGAAATACAAATCGTTAAATGACGGTGCACGAAAGGCACGGCCAGCGGAAAGATAGACAAGTTCATCTTTCCACAGTTGATAGCCCCAAGACACGCCGCCGGTGCTGCGGCTGCCGAACTGGTCCTCTTTGTCGTGGCGTGCGTTTACCGTCAGGGTTTGTTCACCGACTTTTTGTGAGATTGAGCCAAACACAGAGTCGGTAGTTCTGGTCTTTGAGGTGTAGTTGGTTGTTGCAGCGATTTTCTCATTTCGTCTTTCGAACCCCAGCAATGCGTCGCCGGCGGGTGTCGCAAGTTGGTTCTGCCAAACAAACTGATCCTGTGTGGTTTTGAATTTGCTCGGAAAGTTCGACGCCACGATGCTGTCGTCGCTGGTTGAGCCGATCGTCAGACGCGACTTCCACCAATCGGTGAAGTTGTTGTCCGACGCCAGCTGCATGCCTCGTAGTGTCTGGGTGCTTTCTGCGTTGTTGCCGGGGCCCGAATCGAAGCGCGTTTTGCCACGCGACTGCCAAGCGGAGAAGGAAAGAATCTCACCCTGCCACAATTGGTGCGTGAGCTTGAAGGCTGCGCTGGTGTTTTCGTAGGCGTCACGATCAGGGTTGAACGTAAAGCTGCCAGCCAACGGGTTGGTGGCGGAAGGTGCGTCGATAGTGCGACGACTCGCGGTCAACAGCATGCGGGTTTCGCCAAGAGTACCCTCAATGCCGGCTTCAGCATGACGCGCTGAAAACGTGCCCACCCCGGCGCCCGCCGTCAACTTGGCGTCTTTATCCGCTGCGCGATTGCCACCTTTGCGTGTGAAGATTTGAATCACGCCGCCGATTGCCTCAGAGCCGTAGAGCGAGGACATTGGTCCGCGTACCACTTCAATGCGGTCGATTAAGTCGAGCGGGATGTTCTCGAAGGCGGTCGCTCCGGACGTGGAAGATGCAACGCGTTGCCCATCAACCAGTACAAGCGTGTGGGTGGCGTTGGTACCGCGGATGAAGACGCTTGAGGTTTGGCCGGGGCCACCGGTGGCGCGAATGTCGAGGTTGGCACGTCGCTGCAGTAAGTCAACCAGCGTTAATGCGCCGGCGTCCTGAATGTCGAGCCTCGTGATGACTGTGACTTGGGACAGCACGTCATTTACAGACTTGGCCGTTCGCGTGGCGGTGATGACGACGTTTTCCGTACCGATTGGCGACTGTGCGGCTGCCGGTAGAGCGGCGGCAAGAACGAGAGAACCGAGGAGGGAGCCGAGAACCGCTTGCCGCAATTCTTTTGTGTTGCGTGGCGACAGGGCGGCGGACTGCAGTGTAACGAACAAATAGGCGTGTTTAGTGGTTTCCATGATTGATGGTTGATTTGTCGCAAGCGTCCCCGCAAGCAACGAAACGAATCGCCGAAACAGAAAAAAGCAGAACTAAGCTTGGTTTTGTGTCGACGCCGCGTCGGCCACATGGATCGTGCGGCCAACGATGCGAAGGCCGGTATCCGGACTGATGGATTGGAGTTCGGCGGTTAGGCCGGCTCCGACAATGTTTCCTTCCCAGGCCCAAGTGGCACCCAGTGGAACTGCAACATTGTTTAATCCAATCACCGTTGCGGGGGCAGTGTGCGAATGTGCCGATGTTGTGCAGCACGCACTTCCCGTTTAACTTGACGTCGCCGAAAAAGCGGCGACCTCAAGCACCTTGCATAGGCGCATTCTACGCAGATGTTGAAGGTTGCTCGATTCAAAGCAGTGCTGCTACGACTAAAATGATCGTATGCAGGATTCAAATTCAAGTGCTGCCCGCCCCTTGTCAGCCGCGCATCTCTCCACCCCGCTCACCGCGCAACTCAAGGCGCTTCCGCCGGTGCGAGCGCGCGCCATCATCATCAATTGCAACACCAAGATGGTCTCGACGCTCGCATTGATGAGCGCGCTTCGTTATGCGGGAATGCCGGTGCTGCTGATTGATTGTGAATCAACCGACGGTAGTCAGGATTGGTTTCGCGGCCTTGCTGCGCAACACGAATTCGACCTCGCGTTCGCACCACTACGTCCGCACGGTGAGACGCTCGACCAAATATTTGCCGCATCACGCGATGAGTCGATCCTGTTGATCGATTCTGATCTGGAGATATTGCAGGACGATCTGATGCCCAAACTGCGGGCCGAAATGACGGCAACGGATTGTTATGGCGCGGGGTTTTTACACGCTGACCGTGCATTGACGCTGGGCCCGCCGACGGCCACTGCGCTCGGCCGATATGGCGATCGCATGTGGATACCGCTGTGTTTTTTGAAGACCGCCCCAGTCCGTGACGCGTTGAACGCCGGGGCAACGTTTATGCACTCGCGGGATTACCTCGAATTTCCCTGGAGTATGTCGCTTTCGCGTTGGCTTTATGCGCGGCATCGCATTCCGTTGCTCCGGCGGGTCTCGCTGGAAGGCTTCGCCGCAGCGCGCGAGCAAATTCACGGCGAGCGTGCCGCATTTCGTGAATACGATACCGGTGCGCGTATTCATGAATCGTTGGTTGGACAGGGGCGGCATTTGGCCCACCTGGGTGAACCATATTGGTCGCGCAGTGTGCGGCACTATCACGGGGTGACAAGGGCGACGCTATCCCAGGGGCAGGGAAATGCCACCGCGCCCGGCACGATTCTCGCGGAAGTTGCTGAGCGACTCCTTGCCGCGTATGGCATGGTCGTCAGCTAACGGCCTTGCGGGTGACGTCACAAATCGAAATTACCTTCAAAATCTTTCCTTGTGCATTGACGCGAAACATCTTTTTGGTTACGCTGTCAGTCTATGGAAGCCGATATCCAGCGCTTTGAAGAAAAGCTCAACCACTTTGTCACGTTGTTCCAGCGCCTGCGCTCGGAAAACAACGACTTGCGCCAGCAGTTGGCGGCAAAAGGCGATGAAGTGAAGCGGCTCGCCGAAAAGCTTGATCAAGCCAAAACACGTATTGAAGCGCTGGTCGAGCAGTTGCCCGAAGTTGAAGGTGAACGGTCATGACAAAAGCGGCTGACGCCAAAGGCATCGCCATTTCAGTGATGGGTCGCGAATTTCGGGTTGCAGCACCACCCGGAGAAGAGCGTCAACTGCTGGCTTCGGTAGATTTACTCAACCGTAAGATGAAAGAAATACGCGACACCGGCAAGGTCGTCGGCAACGAGCGTATTGCCATCATGGCGGCGCTGAATCTGGCGCATGAAAATCTACATACCCCGGTTGCGGCAGCAGCAAGCCCGCGAATTGAACGCGAAAACACCCCTTCATCAACGGTTGTAACGATTGACGAAGCGTACGTGAGGGGTAGAATTAATGCATTCGAATCGATTCTAGAAAAAGCCGTTTCTGAGCAGGAAAAACTTTTCTAGATTGAGTTGAAGTGTTGTAGATTGTGTTCTCCTAATGCCGTGAAGAGTTGTTTTTTGCGGCCTACGGGTGAATTTCAGAGTTCGCTTGGTGCTTACATCCTTTGAACCAATAGACTTTATGTCGATGGTTGCGCGCCCAAGTGTTGCCGGTGTGATCGCCCCACGTGGGTGAACCTAAAGGCAACCGGTGTGCTTCCTCCCTTGAACTTCGCGTTCAAGGTGCGGCTTCAAGCGAACCCTCAAATTCACCCTTATTTTTTGTCCTGCTTTTTGCCTGCTAGCGATGGCCTATTGGTTAATGAAGTCGGAGCCGTCGGAGTTTTCTATCGACGATCTCGTCAAGGCAAAGAATCAAACAGTTCCCTGGTTCGGCGTGCGCAACTACCTGGCGCGTAACCACATGCGCGACCACATGGCGGTAGGGGACGACGTTCTTTTTTACCACTCATCTTGTCCGGAACCGGGTATCGCAGGTCTGGCAAAAGTGTCGTCGACCGCGTATCCGGACGAGACCCAGTTCAACAAAAAGAGTAAGTACTTTGACGCCAAGGCCACACAGGAAACGCCGCGCTGGATGTTGGTCGACGTTCAATTGGTGCGCAAGACCCGGCTACTCTCGCTAGCTGAGCTGCGTGATACACCGGCACTGGAAACTATGGTGATCCTACAGCGGGGCAATCGGCTGTCGATTACGCCCGTCACGGCGGCCGAGTGGAAAACGGTGGTTAAGCTGCTGGGCAAGTAATAATGGTGCACTGCGGCCTTCAATGATCGCGAAGTCGTTGCGCGGACCTGTCAAGGTCGCGCCTTTTGCCACGCTGTCTTTCTAGTCGGCCCCTCTTCTGCATCCCGAACTCCAATTTTTGCTGATCTACCTCCTCGCGGGCTGTTTCGTGGGTTTTTTTGCGGGCCTGCTGGGTATTGGTGGTGGAGCAGTGATGGTGCCCATCCTTTCATTGACCTTTGTGGCACGGGGGTTCTCTTCCGAGCATGTAATCCACATGGCGCTGGCCACCTCGATGGCAACCATACTGCCCGGGGCCTTTGCGAGTGCGCGCACGCACCACAAGTTGGGAGCGGTTAACTGGCACGTCGTTCGGCAGATGGTGCCGGGAATTTTGCTGGGTACGTTCTCCGGGACGGTCTTCGCCTACTTTTCAAACACTACGTTTCTGAAATCATTCTTTGTCGCGTTCATTTGCTTTCTTGCTTTTCAAATGGCGTTTGGAGGCAAGCTGGTATCGCGCTTTCAGCGTGATCGCGGACTGCCGGGTTGGTTGGGTATGGCGGTGTTCGGCGCGGTCATGGGCTTTGTCTCGGCGCTCGCAGGCATAGGCGGCGCGGTGCTGAGCATTTTGTTCCTCACGTGGTGCAACGTGCGAATGCACGATGCAATTGGGACGGCGGCCGCCATTGGCTTGCCGCTTGCGTTGATCGGCACCATCGGCTTTGTGGCCACTGGACTCACGGATCACGATCTGCCGAAATGGAGCGTCGGTTACGTATACCTGCCAGCGTTTTTCGGTATTGCGCTGACAAGTTTTTTGGTTGCGCCTTATGGCGCTCGTCTTGCACACCGATTGCCGGTTGGCACGCTTAAGAAAATCTTTATGCTGTTCCTAATCGGGCTTGCGATTAAGATGGCGATATCGGTCTAGTCGATACGGGTTAGATTCCGTTCCATTCGCGCATCACGCGCTCAAAGATTTCCACAGATTCGCCCAAGCGGCGCATCGAACACCATTCGTCTGTTTGGTGGGCTAGTTCCGGCTGACCGGGGCCAAGAATAATGGTGGGCACGGCGCCACAGCCGTTTGCGACGTAACCGCGTTTTAAGTCGGCACCGTCGGTTGAAAACATGATGGTTTGTGGTGCGGTAATCGAAGGTTTGTTTTCTACAAACGGCATGCTCGCGGCGAACACACTCTCGATCCATTCATCGGGCTCTGAGTAAAGCGGCGGCGTCTCAACGATTTTGCGCAAGGTGCCTAGATCGCCAATCAATGTTTGAATGGAGTGGCACAGGTGCACATGGTCAATACCCGGCACGGTACGCATGTCCACCGTCAGCTTGACCGAGTCGGGAACTGAGTTGGTATTCAGCCCGCCGTGGATGGTGGCGAGATTCATCGTCGGTTTGCCCATTACGTGGTGACAATCCGTGCCGCAGTGATGTTTCCAATCGAAGTGTTCAAGCTCACCGACGACCTTGTTCATCTTCAAAATTGCGTTCTCGCCTTGTTCGGGCATTGAGGCGTGTGCGGTCTTGCCGCGGCTTTCGATCTCAACCCAAATCAACCCTTTGTGCCCAACGTATGGGTAGTTCGCGGTCGGCTCGGCAACAACGATGGCACCAGCGCGATCGAGCAGCTTCGAATTAGCGAGAAATTTTGCGCCTTCGCAGCCAACCTCTTCCGAGGCGGTTAACACTAAGGTGACGCCCGGCTTGTCCTTCAGGTGCGGTGCAAGTTTGATTGCGGCAACAACAGACGCGGCAATTCCACTCTTCATGTCAGTGGATCCGCGACCATAGAGCAGATCACCATCCATTTCGCCTGCGAAAGGATCCTTGGTCCAGTTGGCGGCACCGAGTGGCACGATATCGATATGACCCGTGAAACATATCGGCGGTTTCTCCTGCCGCCCGCCAATGGTGGCGATCACACTCGTTCGTGCGTCTGCAAACTCGTGGTATGCGACGCTGAATCCAGCATCTTCCAGCAACCTTCCGAGGAAGCGCGCACAGTCGCGCTCCATGCCCGGAGGGTTGATGGTATTGAAGTGGAGTAAATCGCGCGTGAGTTGAACAGGCCCCGAGTGTGGCATTTGTTTGTGCTTTCTTAGTCGATAACCACATCTTAACAAAGCACACCGCTTCCGGCTGTCGGGAAGTAGATATCAGCCGTGAAGTGTATTTGGGTAGACGCGAAGCGAACGGCGACCAAGGGCGTTTCGGCATTACCGCGCTTAACTACGGTGTAGATTCCAACACAAATCGGCGCCGCGCTTCAGCGAGCTGTGCGCGATCGTAGCGGGTACTGGATTTTGGGAACACGCTCAAGCGTTGCATATGCGAATCAAACAAGGTGATTTCTACCGGCGCGTCATCGAAGGTGATGTGGTACTGGATAGGCGGCGGGCTCGTTCGATCACGGCGATCCTTGCCGAAGGTTCTGCGTTCGCCGTCGCCGGTTCCGATTGTTGAGCCGCCATGGAGTTCGAAGAGTACATCGTCATTCAGCAAGAATAATTCGAAGCTTTTTGCGTCAACACCAATGAGGTCTAATTCAATCGCGCTGAATTCGTTGGCGGTGCCGGTCAATACCGGTCCGCTGATCCACGGCGAAAAATCTTTGAGCCACTGCATCGCACGAAGCGCTGCTTCGCGCAGGGCGCGCAAGGCGGCGGGCTGGGTTTCCGCTGCGAACAAATGGTTGTGCTCGCGCAGCGCGGCTTCAATCTCGACATTGTCGGGGAGCGCGTTTTGGTCGGTGTAACCAAGTGAATGTGCGGCCTTCAGTTTGGCCGCTCGATAGTCCGTTAATCCTCCCGCGACAAGGCGTGCGGCTCTTTGCGCGATCACCTGGCGACGCTCTGCTAGGCCGGTGTCAATCCCCTCTGGGGATGATCCTTTGGGCTGCGTTCTGACTCGGCGGCTCATGGCTCTCTGGGTATTCTGCGGAATAAAAGTCGGCTAGAAGATTTGGTTTTTCACTTCTTCAGAAGGTTTGTTTGCTTCTCGCAGCGCTGATGGTCCTTGCACCGCGTTCCCGACGTTTTCGCTATAGATGTATTCAACCGCAGGCTTGCCGTCTTTCGTTTCGCTGCCCATCGGAACCATTGTAATTCCCGGTGGTGGCTCGAAAGGGGCCTCCTTCACCCCCTTCATCGAACGCGCCATATAGTGCATCCATATTGGTAGCGCCGCCTGTCCGCCGGTTTCGTTGTTGCCCATGTCAGTGGGGTTGTCGAACCCGATCCAAGCCACACCCACCTGTGTCGAGCTATAACCCGCAAACCAAGCGTCAATATGGTCATTGGTAGTGCCCGTTTTCCCTGCTAGGTCGTTGCGACCGAGACTCATCGCTCTTGCTGCGGTACCGTAGCGTACAACGTCACGCATGATCGAGGTCATTATGAATGCATTGCGCGGATCGATAACACGTTCTGCTGTTTTCGCAACCGCCTCGTCGGTGGTGGCGATTGCAGGGGTTGCCTGAAACAAAAGAGCCCCTTTATCGTCCGTGATCTTGGCGATAAAGTAAGGTTTCACTTGGAACCCGCCGTTGGCAAAGATCGCGTAGCCGCTGGCCATCTGTAACGGGGTGGCAGAACCCGCGCCGAGCGCCATCGTCAGGTATGGAGGATGTTGCTTAGCATCGAAGCCGAAACGGGTAATGTAGTCCTGTGCATATTGCGGGCCGATTGCCTGTAGCACACGGATGGAGACCATGTTCTTGGATTTTGCGAGAGCTTGGCGTAATCGCATGGAACCTTCGTATTTGCCGTCGTAGTTCTTCGGTTCCCAGATCTGCCCACCGTTGCGGCCAGGGTCGAATACGATCGGCGCGTCGTTCACAACGGTTGCCGGTGTAAAGCCCTTCTCCAGAGCAGCGGAATAGATGAAGGGTTTGAATGACGAACCAGGCTGGCGACTCGCCTGCGTGACATGGTTGTACTTATTTGCTGAAAAATCAAAGCCGCCAGCGAGCGCTCGGATCGCGCCGTCGATTGGATCTAGCGAAACGAATGAGGCTTCAACCTTCGGCAATTGTGAGATCGTCAGCGCCCGCTTTTCATCCGTCGCTAAGCGGATTACCGAACCCCGGGCGATTTTTGCGGGCCCCGCCTTTTCAGCAAGCGCCCGTGACACAAATCTCAGTGCATCACCAGTAAGCGTAACATTCTCGCCGCGTTTGGTCTGAGCGAGCACTTGCTTTGCATCGGCACCGGTGACAACGGCTGGCATCAAGTCACCCACCACTTCCTTGTCGGCGAGTGCCTCTTCGATTACATCGTCGGCTTCGCTTTTGTTATTTGGAAGACTGATCAGACCCTCTGGGCCGCGGTAGCCGTGGCGCCGGTCATACTCCATCACGCCTTTCCGCAGCGCTTGTGTGGCCGCCTCTTGATCGGCTTTGCGAATTGTTGTGATGACGCGAATGCCACTAACGTATGCCTTTTCGCCGTACTGCTCAAAAATCTCTTGTCGCGCCATTTCTGCAACGAATTCGCCGGTCACCGAATACATCTGACGCTCACGGTTGAATTTCAGCACT
Source organism: Usitatibacteraceae bacterium (assembly GCA_044346745.1). GTDB lineage: Bacteria > Pseudomonadota > Gammaproteobacteria > Burkholderiales > Usitatibacteraceae > UKL13-2. Next base: position 11,918 of record JBIIYQ010000051.1, read on the forward strand.
TCCACGCGGGCAGCGGCGAGCTTGGCGTCGTCAAGAAATTTCAGTTCGCCCATGCGGCGCAGCACGTATTGCTGACGGAGGGTCGCCCGCCTCAGGTTGTTGAAGGGGTTGTACTGCGATGGCGCTTTTGGCAAGCCAGCCAACATAGCGGCCTCCGCTGCGCTCAGTTGCGTGACGTCTTTATTGAAATAGACCCGACTGGCAGCGGCAAACCCGTAGGCGCGGTTACCGAGAAAAATGTGGTTCAGGTAGATCTCTAGAATTTGATCCTTAGACAAATTGGACTCGATTTTGTATGCGAGCAGCCACTCCGAGACTTTTCGGGTGACCGTGACTTCGTTGGTTAAGAAGAAGTTTCTGGCGACCTGTTGCGTAATGGTCGATGCCCCCCCCTTCGATTTGCCCGCCATCAGCGCGGCCATGCCGGCGCGGGTCAAGCCCAGCCAATCGACACCGCCGTGTAGGTAAAAGCGCTCATCCTCCGCAGCCAAAATCGCCTGTTTCATGATTGGCGGAAAGTCCTGAATCTTTACAAACGAGCGCTTTTCCTCGCCAAACTCGCCAATGAGATCGCCCTCTATGGTGAAGATCTTCAGCGGCAACTTTGGCCGGTAGTCTGTAACCGCATCAATCGACGGCAAATTTGGATAGAGCAGAACCAATGTCAAGGCGGTAATGCCAACGGCAACAAGGACAAGAGACGCCAGCAGAATGAGGGGGTAGAACCACCAACGAAGCGCCATGTCTAGCAACCGAGAACGCCAACTGCGCCCAAAGTAATGAGGAAACTTGATTATATCGGTACCCCCTGAAGAACCGGGAGTTGCATCTACCCAAACAAGACAACATTCTGGCAACCGAGACGAACGCCCAAGTCAGTAGTCGAGGCCGGGCGTCGAAAAAATCGCATTGACGAAAAAACTGAGTAAGTTAGACTCAAACGGCTGTCATTCACTAACCTGATAAACAGAAAAAAGCTTTACACGTCCGTTACTTGTTGCTAAGATTTAATGTGAATTATATAAAGTTGTTTGTAACGAACGTGATCAGAGCGCCGCCCGACTTGGGCGCGTCGTTGCATTCAACAGCAATGGCTCAGTAACATTGATAAACATTGTGCAGCGCACGGTCAAACCACGAGAACGGCATCGCGTCGGGGAAGACATTCCACCTCGCCAACATGAAGGTATAGCCCTCCATGCTTAAAGAAAAACTGGCGGATCAGTTCGAGTTCCTTCGAGCGAAAGCACCTCCCTTGATCGGGGTGGACATTAGTTCGTCCTTCATCAAGATGGTTGAAATCGTTGAGGCCGGAAAAGGACTCTACCGGGTAGAAAGATACGTCATTGAACCCCTACCGCGCGACACCGTATCTGACGGCAATATCGCAAATATTGAAGCAGCCGGAGAGGTCATGAGGCGTGCGCATAAACATCTGGGCACGCGCATCAAGAGCATTGCGTTGGCGCTACCGTCAGCTGCGGTTATTACGAAAAAAGTGCTGTTGAAAGGCAACCAGCGCGAAGACGACATGGAGTATCAGGTTCAGTCCGAGGCGAACCAGTACATCCCGTTTAGCTTAGATGAAGTGAACCTCGATTTCCAAGTTATCGGCCCGGCACCAAATAGCGAAGAAGAGGTGGAAGTTCTGATTGCCGCCTCAAGAAAGGAAAAAATCGAAGACCGTGTCGCCGTTGCAGAGGCTGCGGGGCTGAAGACTGTCGTGATGGATATAGAGTCGTATGCAGCGCTGGCTGCCTTTGACATGATCAAGGGATCGGCGACCGGGATAGGGAGAGAAGACATCACTGCTATCGTGGACATCGGTGCGCTGACGACCCGTGTAACCGTCATGCACGAAGACCAGCAGGTTTATTCGAGGGAGCAGCAGCTCGGCGGGTATCAGCTAACCCAAGACATTTCACGTCAGTTTGGTATGCCGGTTGAAGAGGCAGAAGTTGCAAAGAAGACCGGCGGACTGCCAGAAAATTACGGCCCCGACGTGCTACAGCCATTCAATGAAAAGATCGTACTTGAAATCTCAAGGGCGTTGCAGTTCTTCTTCACCTCAACCCAATTCACTAAAGTCGATCATATTGTCCTGAGCGGTGGCTGCGCGATGCTGGATGGTCTTGAGGAAATGGTTGCGCAACGTACCCAAGTGAATACGTTGGTGGCAAACCCCTTTGCCAGCATGGCCGTGTCGTCAAAAATAAAACCAAGGCAATTGACCTTGGACGCGCCCGCACTCATGATCGCGTGCGGACTTGCGATGCGAAGGTTTGATCCCTCATGATTCGCGTAAACCTACTACCCCACCGCGAGGCAAAGCGAAAAGCGCGCCAGCAGCAGCTGGCGATACTGGCTGGTCTTACGTCGGCGCTCGCACTCGCGCTTGGCGGTCTGTTATGGGTTGTCTTTAACGCCCAGGTCGACAACCAAAAATCGCGCAACCAGTACTTGAGTGGCGAAATTACGAAGCTGGACAAACAGATCGAAGAAATTCGAAAAATACGCGAAGAAACCGCTTCACTGCTAGCGAAGAAACAGGTGGTTGAAGGGCTACAGGTTAACCGATCCGAACCGGTGCAATTGCTCGATCAAATGCTGCGGCAGTTACCAGAAGGCCTTTACCTGAAGTCTATCCGGCAATCGGGCAACAAAATCAACGTCACTGGCTATACGCAATCCCAAGCCCGTGTTTCGGCATTCATGCGAAACATCGAAGCCTCCCCATTCCTTGAAAATCCAAACCTGATCGAGATAAGGGCCGTGACGGTGGCTGGTCAGCGCGCCAACGAGTTCAATCTTGATTTCTTCATCAAGCGCGTGAAAGCGGAAGAGAAGGGTGGCAAGAGGAGGGCACCTGCGGCTCCGGCCAAAGCAGCGGAGAAAAAAGCATGAACAAATGGATCGAAGAACTAAAGCAGTTAGATCCGAAAAACCCAGGCAGCTGGCCATGGCCTTTTAGAGCCGGAGGATTGTTATTGTTGTTTTTCGCCATTCTGGCGGCTGGCTGGATTGTTTTGTTCAGTGCGCAAATAGAAGAGCTCAATAAGGAAGAAAGCAAAGAAAAAGAACTTAAGAATACGTTCCTTGAAAAGAAAAAGCTGGCGGTCAACCTAGAGGCATATCAACAGCAACGCACGGAAATTGAGCAGTCGTTCGGTGCGCTTCTAAAGTCGTTGCCAACGAAGTCAGAGATCGAAGCCCTAATTATCGATATCAATCAGGCCGGGCTTGGACGCGGCTTGCAGTTTGAGCTTTTCAAGCCTGCGCAAAACGAGAATTTCACCGAGTTCTATGCGGAAAAGCCAGTCGACCTCAAAGTGACGGGTAACTACCATGATCTTGGCGCATTCGCAAGTGACGTTTCCAAGTTACCGCGGATTGTTTTGCTGAATGATCTAAGAATTGAAAACGCGAAGGATGGGCTCCTTTCGATGGAGGCGAAGGCAAAAACCTATCGTTACCTCGATCCCGACGAAATTGCTGCACAGCGGAAAACTGCGAAGGCACCGGCAAAACCGGGAGGCAAGTAATGATCTCGTTCCGAAACAAAGGCCTTCTGTTGGCAATTCCCATGCTCTTGATTCTAGCTGCGTGCGGAGAAGGCTTCTCCGACCTACGCTCTTTTGTCAAAGAATCGGAAACAAACGTAACGCGCAAGATTGAAGCCCTGCCGCAGGTGAAGCCCTTTGCGCCGTTTGCGTATGAGGGCTTTGATCTTCCTGATCCGTTCAAGCCAAGAAAACTGGCGATCAAGCAAGAGAACGCAGGAGCTAATGCGCCGGATTTGAATCGCCGCAAGGAGCCGCTGGAAGCCTTCCCTCTCGAACAACTCAGAATGGTGGGTACGCTTAACCAGGCGGGAACGATGTTTGCACTCGTTCGTGCCGAACGAACCCTTTACCGGGTCAAAAAAGGTAACTATCTGGGTCAAAACTTCGGATTGATCATCGATGTCACTGATTCCGAAATCAAACTGAAGGAAATTGTCCAGGATACTGCGGGCGATTGGGCAGAACGCGAAAGCGTTCTACCGTTGCTTGAAGTCCCTGCTCCGGGAGGAAGATAAGAATGCAAGCCAAACTCACGCAATCGAAATACCGACTGCCGACGCCCGGTCCCGAGATGACCGTATCAGGAATGTTCCGCATCTCGATTCGCTTTGCGACTGCAATCATGCTAATGCTTAGCACGTTCGCAGTCGGCGGCTTCGTGACGAGTGCGCGTGCACAGCAGGGCAATAGCCTCGAGTCGATTAACGCCAGCACTCAAGCAGGCGGTAAGGTGATCATTCGGGCAATGTTTAAGTCTCCTTTGACCACGGTGCCAAACGGTTTCACCGTGACAAATCCGGCAAGAATCGCGATTGATTTGCCGAACATTGACAACGGTCTTGGTAAAAATGTTGTCGAAATTGGTCAGGGCGACGTGCGGACGATCAATGTCGTCAAAGTAGGCAGCCGTACACGCCTCGTCATCAACCTGATCAAGTCGCTCACCTACTCGGCCACGCTCGACGGTTCCGCCCTCGTGCTGACGTTAGGCGGCGATACACAAAGTGCATTGAAGGAGACCGCACAAGTGACCCGATTTGCGGAGCCAGCCCCAGCATCCGCATCAGCGCGCCACTCACTTCGCGATGTTGACTTCCGTCGGGGCTCAAATGGCGAAGGCAGGGTGATTGTCGATCTTTCCTCGGCGACGACTGGGATAGACATCCGCCAACAAGGCAAAGTCGTGATCATCGATTTTGTCAACACGTCGGCACCGAGAAATCTGATCCGAAGACTGGATGTGATTGATTTTGCTACGCCGGTGAGGTCCGTCGACGTGATCGACCAAGGCGCAAATACCCGCATCGTCATTGAACCACGCGGCGCTTGGGAGTATTCGGCATACCAAACCGACACACAATTCATTGTGGAAGTGAAAGCTATCAAGGAAGACCCGAACAAGCTGGTGCAGGGGACGGGCTATACCGGTGAAAAGTTATCGTTGAATTTTCAGAGCATTGAAGTTAGGGCGCTTCTACAGGTGGTCGCAGACTTCACTGGACTCAATATCATCACGGCAGACACCGTTGGCGGAAGTTTGACGTTGCGTCTCAAAGACGTTCCTTGGGATCAAGCGCTCGACATAATTCTTCAGTCAAAAGGGCTATCTAAGCGCAAGACCGGGAATGTGGTTCTGATTGCGCCGTCTGACGAATTGGCAACCAAAGAAAAGCTTGCTTTGGAAGTCGCGCAACAGACTACAGAACTTGAGCCACTTCGCACCGAACCTTTTGTACTTTCATACGCAAAGGCCAGCGATGTGCGCGGCTTGTTAAGTGATGGCCAACAGAAGATCTTGTCGAAACGCGGCTCGGTGACGGTTGATGCGCGTACCAACACGATGTTCATTCAAGACGTGCCGGCCAGACTGGACGATGTGCGAAAACTCATCCTACAGCTCGACGTACCAGTGCGTCAGGTGCAGATCGAAGCGCGCATCGTAATCGCCGACGATAACTTCCGCCGTCAACTCGGTGCGAGATTTGGTACGTCGGCAGGGACATCCGCAAACGGTCGCAACATTGGGTTTTCCGGCTCCGGTAGCCAAGCAAATAGTATTGCCCGTGGAAACATGCCGACCGGGTTCTCGGTGGAAGACTTGAACGTGAATCTGCCGGTTGGTGCGGCCGGGACACTGGGGTTGACTTTCCTTAATTTGGGTAACGGAAACGTAGTCAATCTTGAGTTATCTGCGCTAGAGGCGGACAACCGCGGCAAGGTGGTCTCAAACCCACGTATTGTCACTGCCGATAAGCGCAAGGCTACGATAACGCAGGGTACGGAGATTGGTTTCCAAACACAGGCAGCCAGCGGAGGTACGACGACCCAATTCAAACCTGCGGTCCTATCCCTAGACGTAACGCCGCAAATCACTCCTGATGACAAAGTCATCATGGATCTGGACGTTAAAAAGGACAGCGTAGGCGCGTTGATTGGTGGTGTCCCTTCAATTGAGACGCGCACGCTGAAGACGCAAGTTCTTGCTGACAACGGAGAGACCGTCGTGCTGGGTGGCATCTATGAGCAAACCACCCGCACAGACGTTACCAAAGTGCCGTTGCTGGGTGACATTCCGTTCTTCGGCAACCTGTTCAAACAAACGACAAAACGCGACGAGAAGACGGAATTGCTCATTTTCATCACGCCGCGCATCATCAAGGAACAACTGTCGGTTCGTTGAATACTCGATTGCTCAGTTTCTTCAGCGGGGCGCTGACAGCGCCCCGTTCTGTTTCTGGAATAGGTAGGATGATAGGGGAGAGGAACATTTTTCTAGTGGGAATGCCAGGTGTCGGTAAGAGCACAATCGGTCGCCTGCTGGCCGAAGCTCTCGGACAGACATTTGTTGATAGCGATGAAGAAATCGTTCGGCGCAATGGGGTGGAAATTTCGACAATCTTTGAGATAGAGGGTGAGGCTGGATTCCGTGAGCGTGAGGCCGCCGTTATCAACCTCCTGACGTTGAGAAGACCGATTGTTCTGGCGACGGGAGGCGGGGCCATCCTCCGCGAGGACAGCCGGCGTATCCTGCGTGAGCGCGGACTGGTGGTTTATCTGCGCGCCAGCTTGGATATGCTGGAGGCTAGAACACAGAAAAAGCGGAACAGTCTGGCATCATCACGCATCCGCCCGCTCCTTGACGGGGGCAATCGCCGGGCATTGCTCGAATCCCTGCTTGCCACGCGAGGCCCCTTGTACGAACAAACGGCGCATGTGATTGTTGATTCAACTGCGGTGCCTCGCACAAAATTTCTGGAGAAGTTGCTCAACGGCATCGCCAAGGTGACTACAAGTTCGGGTAGCCCAGCCAGCGTGTAACGCCACACAGGACGTTAGAAACCACACCACCTCTGCGCGACAATGCACCTCAACACAATTACGACCGCAAAGACCTGCAATTTAGATGGCCAATAAGCTCAAAGAAAAGATGTTTCGTGTCAGCGTCGAGCTGGGTGATCGGAGTTACCCGATTGATATATCTCCCGGACTGTTAAGTCGGGCCTTACCCGCTACCGTCCTTGAAGGGATTAGCAAAGCCGTCTTGATTTCAAACGAGGTCGTCTTCCCAATCTATGGCGAACAACTCCGTGCAACGCTCGCAGCGTCCGGGGTACGGGTTGAATCGGTGGTGCTGCCAGACGGAGAGTCATTTAAAGACTGGCGTACACTGAATTTGATTTTTGATGCCCTTCTCGCCAGCGCCAGCGACAGGAAGACGCTGTTGGTCGCGCTTGGAGGAGGAGTGGTCGGCGATATGGTTGGGTTTGCTGCGGCAACTTACCTGCGAGGTATCGCGTTTGTGCAGGTGCCAACGACACTTCTCGCGCAGGTGGATTCATCGGTAGGTGGCAAGACGGCGATCAACCATCCGCTCGGCAAGAATATGATCGGAGCCTTCCATCAGCCGAAGCACGTGCTGGTCGACACCGATGTTCTTCAATCCCTGCCTGAACGTGAATACAAAGCTGGACTCGCAGAGGTCGTCAAATACGGTGCGGCGCTAGATGTGATTTTTTTCCGCTGGCTGGAGGGCAACATTGACGCACTATGTCAAAGAAGACCCGAAGCGCTCGCGTACGCGATCCGTCGTTCCTGCGAAATCAAGGCTGGAGTAGTTGCAGGCGACGAACTTGAATCGAGCAAGGAGGGCGGACGCGCTTTGCTGAATTTCGGCCACACGTTTGCCCATGCCATCGAAACTGTACTTGGTTATGGCGTTTGGTTGCACGGAGAAGCCGTTGCCTGCGGAATGGCGATCGCCGCCCGCTTGTCGGCAGAGCTGGGCAGGATTCCCGCCACCGAATGTAGACGTCTTGAGGATCTGATTAGTCGTGCGGGTCTCGATACCGAGTTGCCGTCAATCATAGGTGCCGACACTATGTTGGAACACATGTCGCGCGATAAGAAAAACGAAGCCGGCACGATCAAACTCATCCTGCTTTCGGCGCTGGGTGAGTCCAACATTGACGCAGCTATTTCGCGCCAAACGCTGTATGAATTCCTTCAGCGGCAAAACGGCTAGCTGTCCCGTTACCCTCGTAGTTCGCCATTCAAGCGTATCACGGCAATATCAACATAAGTCCCGCCGTGGCGAAATCCAGGTTTGAAGGCGATCATGACGCCCCCGACGTCGACACGCCCCAGCGCTGAAAGGGCTTTGTGCAGGGATTCCCTAGTCACTTCCCGCCCGGCCCGCTTCATGCCCTCCACAAGTACTTTTGCGGCAATACAGGCTTCAAGCGCGGTCACGGACATCGATTCACTTTGGCCAGCGGCCCGCCAAGCGTCTGCACACTCTTGAACAACGGGTACCTGTAGCTGGTTGGGTGCGGGAACCGTCAGCGCAACGGTAATGCCGGCGGCGTCGGGCCCTAGCGCCTTAGCAATTTGGCTGGCACCCGCAAATGAAAGCGAAGTCACTGAATATGGGCGCTTCATCGTCTTTAGTTGTTTAACCATTTGTGCGACCGGCGCGTACAGGGTCGTCGCAAGCACAATCTGAGGGTTGGCGGCGATGATTGCGTTGATCGATTCAGGCTTGAGGTCGGCATTGCGTTTGATTGCAATTGACGTTGGTTGCTTGCGGAATTTGGCGAGTACAGTTGCGGCAGTCGCAAAATTCTGCCTACCGATGTCATCGTCGTAGTGGAGCACCGCCACTTGCGTCACGCCTAGTGGTGCCCAAAACCCAATTAAGGTCTCAATTTCTTCCGCATAAGTAGCACGAATCGTATAGACGAATTCATTCTGCTTGCGAATCGCGTCAGCGCCGGTAAAGGGTGCAAAGAATGGCACTTTCGCCGCAGCGACGGCTGGCATGGCAGGCACACTGAGCGTCGACGATGCGAAGCC
>JBIIYQ010000150.1:0-6597 GCA_044346745.1 Usitatibacteraceae bacterium
AGGCCAGAGCGGCGGCGGCACCCTAGCGCTCAAACATAAACTGTATAACCATAGCAACGACAACTCCCCGGAGTAACACATGACTGCACGTGACCAAATCCCAGACCTAACGACATTGAATATTGATCTCGCGAAGTTGTCTGCCGACGTTGACCAGCAGTGGGACAACGACTTGATTCCGCAGTTGACGGAATACATTAGGATTCCTGCGAAGTCACCGGGGTTTGATAAAGATTGGGCAAAACATGGCTTCCTGGATGCGGCTATTGAACAGGCGCGTGTCTGGGTTGCTGCGCAAAACGTGCCTGGCCTGACGATGGAAGTTGTGGCCGAGGGTGGCCGTACCCCCGTGCTGTTTTTTGACATTCCCGCAACCGGCGGCATCAGCAATGACAGGTCGATCCTGCTCTACGGCCACTTGGATAAACAGCCTGAGATGACCGGTTGGCGAGCGGATTTGGGCCCTTGGATTCCGGTTTATGAAGACGGCAAGTTGTATGGTCGCGGTAGCGCTGACGATGGTTATGCGGTATTTGCCGCGCTCGCCGCGATTCAAGCGCTAGACAAACAAGGTGTTGCGCGTCCGCGCTGCGTGGGCCTGATCGAGACCTGTGAAGAGTCGGGCAGTTACGATCTGCCCTACTACCTAGAAAAACTCGCCCGCCGTATGGGTGATGTTCAGCTTGTGATTGCGCTGGATTCCGGTGCCGGTAACTACGATCAAATGTGGGTCACGACTTCGCTGCGTGGATTGGTGAACGGCACCTTGACCGTGAACATGTTGACCGAAGGTGTGCACTCCGGTGATGCCGGCGGTGTGGTGCCGTCGTCGTTCCGTGTCGCACGCCAATTACTTGATCGCCTAGATGATTCGAAAACCGGTGTGGTGAAACCGACTGCGTTTAGCTGTGCCATCCCGCAGGAGAGAATCAACCAAGCCAAACAAGCTGCGGAAATCATTGGGGAGGCAATGTGGAAACGTTTCCCATGGGATAGCTGTTGCGGGGACGATGGAAAGTTTGTGTTCGTGCAGCCAACCACCAAAGACCCTGTTGAGCTGATTCTGAATCGCACCTGGCGTGCAGCACTCGCTGTTACGGGTGCGGATGGGTTGCCACCGATCGCCTCAGCCGGCAACGTGCAGCGGCCATACACCTCGCTCAAACTTTCCATGCGTTTGCCGCCATTGGTCGATGCGCCGAAAGCCGCTGAAGAAATGAAGACCACGCTGGAAAGTAATCCCCCCTACTCAGCAAACGTGAGTTTTGAGTACGAACAATCCGCGACCGGCTGGAATGCACCAGCGGCGACGCCTTGGCTTACCGCATTGCTGGAGCACGCCTCACAGACGATCTATGGCAAACCTGCCGCCTATCTGGGAGAGGGTGGCACGATTCCGTTTATGGGCATGTTGGGGGCTGAGTTTCCCGACGCACAAATGCTCGTCACCGGTGTATTAGGGCCGAAGTCAAATGCGCACGGGCCGAATGAATTCCTACACGTCCCGTATGCAAAAAAACTGACTGCGGCGGTGGCGCTTGTAATCGCAGGCACCCGATAGTTCGATTCGGATTACTGAAGTCGTAACGATAACATCACCGCTGGCTCGCGCTAGTCGTTCGGGAACTCATGACCAAATCCATCTTCACCGCCTGCCTTGGCACCGAGACAAACTCGTTTTCACCAATGCCCACGGGCATGGGGTTATACGAAAGCACCATGCTGATTCGTGATGGTGCCTATGATGCAAGCGCATTTGGACTGCCATTGACCGTGTGGAGCAAAAATGCGCGTGCGCTTGGCTGGAAGGTGGTGGCGGGGACGGCTGCGTTTGCCATGCCTGCTGGGAACACGACGCGGCCGGTCTATGAATCATTGCGCGACGAAATTTTGGAGCAGTTGAAGTCGGCGATGCCGGTCGACGCCGTGCTGTTGAATCTACACGGCGCAATGATCGCCGATGGTTATCCAGATGCCGAAGGCGACTTTCTCGCCCGTGTGCGCGAGATTGTTGGACCCGATGTTTTCATTGGTGCTGAGCTGGATCTGCATTGCCATCTCACGGCACTCAAGGTGTCTTCGGCAAACGTGCTGATGATTTATAAGGAGTATCCGCACGTCGACATCGCGGCGCGCGCCGAAGAACTCTTCAGCATCGCTGAACGAACACTTGCTGGAGAAATCCGGCCGGTGATGGCGATACACGATTGCCGCATGCTTGGTGTCTACCCAACAACCGCTGAACCGATGCGCAGTTTTGTGGATCGAATGTCTGCGCTTGAACGTACGGAAGGCATCTTGTCGGTGTCACTGGCGCACGGTTTCCCTTGGGGAGATACGCCGGAGATTGGCACCCGCGTGCTGGTGGTCGCAGACGGTGACACCAACAAGGCGGCCGCACTTGCCGAGTCGCTCGGAAGGGAAGTGTGGTCCCTACGTAACGAAATCACGCCGCGCTTTTTGTCCATTGATGATGCGGCAACACGTGTTGTGGCGCACAACGGAACCATGCCACTGGTGCTTGCCGATACGGCGGACAATCCCGGCCTTGGTGCGGGTGGCGATGCGACATTTCTGATTCGCCGGTTCCTCGAACTTGATGTTGGCGGATTTGCCGTGTCACCGTTTTGCGATCCGATTGCAACCGAGATTGCCTTTGGTGCGGGCATCGGCGCGACACTCGATATGCGACTCGGCGGCAAGCTTGGCCCTGCCTCGGGCACACCGCTTGATTTACGGGTGACTGTCAAAGGCCTGGTCGAGGGCAAGCATCAACTTTTTGGAGACGCGCTTGCACCACTTGGCCGTATGGCCTGGCTGCGTGTGGCATCAACAACCGGCGCGGATGCGGTGGATATCATCATCAACGACTACCGCACGCAAGGTTTTTCCCCGGAATGCTTTTCTGCGGTTGGGCTCAACCCGGCGAGTAAACGTGCGCTGGTGGTCAAGTCCACCCAGCACTTTCATGCACGCTTTGCACCGATCGCTGCGGAGGTGTTGTACGTCGCAGCACCCGGGACCGGATCGATGGACCTGGCCGCTCTTCCGTTCAAAAATGTTGCCCGACCGCTGTGGCCCCGGGTAGCCGATCCACACAGCGGCAAATAGGCTCAGGAATCGTTACCGCAGCTGTCGACGTATATGGCTGAACCCCTCAAAAACCAATACGGCCCTGAAATCCCGCGTCGCATTGTGGCGATGATCAAAGACGTACATCCGACGTTCCCCGATAAAGCGTTTCTCAAAACCGCGCTACGCGGATATGGGGAACTTGAGTTGATGGATCGAGGGCGTCACATTGCGAAGGCGTTGGGCGAACACTTGCCTGAATCGTTTCCCGTCGCGGCCAAGATCATTGTGAAGTCGATGGGGCCGAAAGTGGAACAGGCGCCATCAACTGAAGAGCCGACTGAAGGCGGGGGCATGGCGCCGTTTCTGTTTATGCCTCACGCGATGTTTGTCGCCAGCCACGGTTTGGATCACTTCGAAGAATCGATGGCGGCGCAGTACGAAATAACGCAGCGCTTCACGGCGGAATTCAGCATCCGTCCGTTTATCGAGCGTTATCCGTCAGAGTCGTTGGCACGGTTGCAGCAGTGGGCAGACGACGACAATCACCACGTGCGTCGATTGGTGTCGGAAGGCACACGGCCGCGGCTGCCGTGGGCTGGCCGTCTGCGTGATTTTCAACGCGACCCCGCGCCGGTGATTGCATTGCTCGAACGACTCAAAGATGATCCATCGCTGTATGTACGCCGATCAGTCGCCAACAACCTCAATGACATCGGCAAAGACCACCCGCGTTTGTTGACCGATATTGCGGCGCGTTGGATTCAAGGCGCGTCACCGGAACGCGAGTGGATTGTTCGTCATGCATTACGCAGTGCCGTTAAACGCGGCGACAAAGCCGCACTTGCGGTGTTGGGTTTTGGCGGCAAGAGTAATCTCGGAATCGTCAATACAAAGATCACGCCGAAAAAAATTCCAATTGGCGGCAGTGTGGTGATCGCCTTTGATGTGGTGAATAACGGCAAGAAACCGGCACGTGCGATGGTGGACTTCGCGGTGCACTTCGTGAAAGCGAATGGCGAGGCAAAGCCGAAAGTGTTTAAGTTGAAGGCACTCGAACTTGGTGCGGGTGAGGCAGTATCAATCGCGAAAAAGATCTCGCTAGTCCCCCTCACGACCCGTAAACATTACGCCGGGCATCACGCGGTGACTGCTCTAGTGAATGGTGAGACCCATCCACTGGGAACGTTTACGCTTTCGGCGTAACGCCGAATTCTAAAAGTCGCCAAGGGACGGGCTTCTTCGAGCAAAAGTGCCTGAAGACGCCCGCCGATACTAGGGTTTTGCCTTTCTTATGCGGACAGCTTTTGCAAATCCGCCAACATTGCATCCGCGACTTCGATGCCGTTTGTTGCCGCGTTGGCCGCGATGCCAACCCGACGAGCGCCCGGTAATCTCACCGCTTCATCTTCAGTCATCGCGGCGATGAGTGTTTCGAGACGCGCGAAGTAAGTGTCACTACCGGCGAGTGCGGCCGGGTCGATCACCCAAAAGGCCTGACCCAATCGGGGGCGGTTTCCGGCATCGACAAAAAACGAATCCGCTTCAAATCCAAACGCCGCACCGGATAGCGCCACACAAAGCAACTCAACAACGAGTGCGAGCATCGCGCCTTTGACCCCACCGGCCGGCATCATCATGCCGTCAAGCGCGGCTTTTGCGTCGGTGGTCGGTTTGCCGTCACGGTCGAGCGCCCAGCCCAATGGAATCGCTTCGCCTTTTTTAGCGGCGACCATGATTTTGCCGCGCGCCACTTCAGAAAGTGACAAGTCGATCATGAGAGGCGCGCTGTTCTTACGCGGGAAGACCGCACCAATCGGATTGGTGCCGAACAACGGACGTTTACCGCCCCACGCTGCCATCGCCGCCGGAGAGTTACTGAATGCCAGTCCAACCATGCCCGCCGCCGCGACGGTCTCTAGGTGGAATGCCGCCATGCCGAAGTGGTGGCTGTTGGTCACGGCTGCGATGCAGCTACCGGCACCTTTGGCGCGCGAGATGGCTTCTTTCACCGCCATGTCACACGCTAGATAGGCGAGGCTTTCGCCTGCGTCGACCAATACGGCCGCTGCCTTCTGTTGTTTGATCAACGGTGTTGCGGTGGGGGCTGCGCGACCATTCTTGAGGTGTGTCGAATACTGCGCAACGCGAGAGAGGCCGTGTGAAGGTAGGCCGCGTGACTCGGCATAGACCAGTGCCTTTGCGGTCGATGCCGCAAGCGCTTGGCTGGCCCCCGCGTTTTGGAAAACACGCGCGACCAGCGCTTCGAGTTCTGAAGGAGAGATTAGCGACATGGAGTTACTCAGAGAGGTTGCCGGGAAGACAAGCGCGATGCGCGACTACTTGCTTAAGAATGCAGAAACGCGATCGGCGATGAGACTTGAGACGCGGGTGTTGGCTTCGCTGGTCACGCCGGCAATGTGCGGCGTCAGAATTAGATTTGGGCAGCCTGCCAGCGGGGAGCCCGCCTTGAGGGGTTCGACATCAAACACGTCCAGCGCGGCGCCACCGAGGTGTTTGTTCTTCAGCGCATCGGCGAGGGCGGCTTCATCAACAATGCCGCCACGTGCGGTGTTGATCATGATCGCATCTGCTTTCATGGTTGCCAGTCGCGCGGCATCAACCATGTTTCGTGTGGAATCAAGTAGCGGTACGTGCAGCGTGACAACATCACTCGATTGGAACAAGCTTGCGAGGTCAACACACTTGGTACCTTGTTCAGCCCAAACGCTTGCATCCGGCGCAATCATCGGATCATAAGCGATGGTGTGCATACCGAGGCCGCGCGCCAACTTCGCGGTCAACTGACCGATGCCGCCGAAGCCGACGATGCCGAGGGTCTTGCCAGCAGTCTCGCGACCATTCGACAGCGGCCCACGGGGCCAACTACCATCGGCAACGGCGCTAGATGAAAAGTACGTACCGCGCAACAACATCATCGCAGTGCCGATGACGTATTCGGCAACGGCTAACGCGTTTGCACCGGTGGCGGGGATCACCTCGACACCGCGCGCCTTGCATGCAGCAACGTCGATGTTGTCGAGCCCAACACCCAAGCGGCCAACTACTTTGAGTTTTGGCGCGGCGGCTAACACCTCTGCGTTAACCTGCGTACGGTTGCGTACGATGAGTGCGTCGCAGTCCGCAAGTGATGCGAGCATTTCGGCGCGGCGATCAACCAGCGTCGCGTCGTAGGTGGTGTTGAACTTTGCTTTCAGCGATTCAACCGCCGGCACGTCCATGAATTCGGTGATGATGATTTTCAAGAGTTTATCCAGCAGATTAAATTTAACAATCTAACAAGGGGAAAAATGCGCGGGGCGAACACCAATAGCCATTATCTAAACGCAGAAAACATCTTTCGATGACAACAGCAAAAACTGTCGTCCCGGCGGAGGCCGGGACCCATACATGGACGCCCCCGGTTTGCAAGAACAATCTTTTCATGATGACGACACACGGAGTCGATTGCAGCCATACATTCGGTCTTTGTTGCAGCCGTCTATCTGGCTGCTGACACATGAT
>JBIIYQ010000052.1:0-20011 GCA_044346745.1 Usitatibacteraceae bacterium
GAATCGTATAGACGAATTCATTCTGCTTGCGAATCGCGTCAGCGCCGGTAAAGGGTGCAAAGAATGGCACTTTCGCCGCAGCGACGGCTGGCATGGCAGGCACACTGAGCGTCGACGATGCGAAGCCAAACAGGGCGACCGCGCCTTTATTTTGAATCAGCTCTCTGGCGTTTTCGCCCGACTGCTTCGCTTCGTTCTTGTCATCGAGTGTGATCAGTTCTATAGCGCTGCCGTTTATGCCGCCGGCATCGTTGATTTTCTTGAAGTAGGCAAGCGCACCATTTCGGATGTCGTTCCCAAGCTCGGCATTTGCGCCCGTCAGCGGAGCCGACTGACCAATAATGATCCCTGCGGTTGCTGCCCACGCGTGGGTGCCGAGCACGGCGAAGACAGAGGCGACGTAACATTTGAGGCGAATCGAAATCAACAAGGCCATTCTCGCAATTTGCGTTAGATGTGTTCTATAGCGTAAGTAAACATTACTGACACAATTAAAGAACAATGTTACCACACAACAAGGTCTCGCTTTTTTGTCGTACGGCTACTCAGCGTCCGCGCGAAACACACCTTTGAAGCTGGTGTAGTGGGTTATTGCATAAAGCGGGACGAATATCAGGAGCCCCAGCCCCCAAGGGACGAGCGCGAAAAACAAGAGTCCCACCATGAGCATACCGAAAATAGCGAGTGGGAGAATGTTGCCAATCAGGGCGAAAAAACTCCAACGTATCGCGTGTGAGGCTGGCATCGGCTGATGCGCGATCAGAGCCGCTGTGAACCACAGTACGCCCTTGATGATGAATACAGCTGCTGCTGCGGCAAACCATAATCCGCCGACAGACGAGAAAGCTGCCGCAATCGCCTCAATAGAGGGGTTGTCTCGATCAATTGCTTTTAATGCGTCAAAAAAGCCAAAGGCGCCCATCGCCATCATCACCGCGAGTTCGGCGAGTAGTGAAACTGAGCCAATCTGAATCAGCGTCCGACCGCTCGCGCGAAATCCAGCAAATAAGTGTGCTGTCGAAACCGGCAAACCCATGTCCTGATCGCGACAGGCGAGCACAAACCCCGCGAAAAACGCCGGCTGTGCCATCGTCATCAGTGGCGCGCCAACAAGGGGAATCAACATCATTAACAGCGAAACAAGCAGCCAGGCAGAAGTCAGCGAAATCCACGCGAGCGGCTGCGCCCGAAGCATCGTGAACGCCTCTCTAATCCAGGCTGCACCGCTAGCAGCAGAAACATCAACCACGCGCATAATTTACTCGGGTAGGAGTGCGCGGGTTTCGTTGCCGTGGGCAACAAAGTAGCGCAACAAATTTTCAGAAAACGGATGGTCTTTGGTATGCGTGAGTGTCGACGATCTCGGATAGTAGTGGTAGCCGAGCCGACCGAGCCACGTTCGAAGTGCGGCTGCCCTAAGCATCTGCGGCCATGCTTCTCTTTCCGCCAATGTGAGTCGCCTTACACTTCTATAACCCGCCAACAAAGCTCGTGTGTTCCCGTAGTGCAACTTTGCGGACGGGTAGGCGCTAAAATCGAGGCACCAATCATTGACAGTTATTGCAACATCCCACAACAACTGCTCGTTGCACGCAAAGTAAAAATCGATCATCTGCGGCTGATGTAGCTCGTTCCAGAGAATGTTGTCGCGAAACAGGTCGGCATGGACGATACCGCGCGGAAGTCGCAACTGGTCAAAACCAGATTGATATGCAACCTCGCTTTGAATAAGTGTGATTTCCGCTTGTGTTGCTAAACTCTTTAGGCTATCCGCCTCTTGCTGCCACCATGCGAGACCTCGCCAATTTGCCAAAGGCTTTGCAAAAGACGATGTCGCGGTGTGCATCTGCGCCAGCGCAGCCCCGACTGAAAAACATTCCTCTGCCGTTGGGTGTGCAACATCTCCTCCTTGAAGGCGATGAACAAGGGCGGCAGGTTTGCCCTTTAGATTTTGCAATACCTGCCCGTCACTGTTGGCGACCGGTGCGGCGCAGCGCACACCTGCTCGATGCAAGTGTTGCATCAGTTCCATATAAAAGTCGAGATCGGCGCGGGGTATTTTCTCGAATATGGTCAGCACATATCTACCACTCGTGGTGGTAACGAAGAAGTTGGAATTTTCAACCCCTGCCGCGATGTCCTGAAAATCGATAACATCGCCGACGTTATACGGGGCAACAAATGCGCGCGCCTCGCCTAGAGTAACTGGGGTGAATACACTCATGCCGGCGTTTTGTGATGGTGTACCATCACCAAGAGTGAATTACCCACATTGGCACTGAGATTTTCGTGCCGGGTTCCCCGGCCGGCACAAACTTTCCTTCACCCTTTTCATCTATCATGATGTAGCTCGGCCCCGACTTTGGTTTGATGACCATTTTGTACAACTTGCCCTTGAGCCGGTACTCAGTCACGGTCAGGGTCTCGGCATCACCGGCGCGCGTGGTCACTTTATGGTCGCGATCGAAGTCCGCCTTGGTTTTTCCTTTAGGCAATTCGGGGAGCACGAGATTATCAATGACCTCTGCATTGGCCGGACGACGAGGCTTTTCTTGCGTGGATTGCGCGTTGACCGTGAGAGCCAACATAAGCAACATTATCAATAAACTGGTTTTCATACTGCCCTCCAAATTGGCGCGGAAATCGCGCATCGCTATAGGCTCATTTCCAACGCTTTTTCATCCGCATTTGGACGGATGGAGCGGTTGGTGTAGTGCTCAAAAATGGCGTTAACAACCTCATCGGGGTCGTCGATGACCTTGAACAAATCAAGGTCTGCTTCGCTAATCACTTTTTCCTCGAGCATACGGGTCTTGATCCAAGAGATCATGCCAGCCCAAAATTCAGAGCCTACCAAGATGACCGGGAATCGGCGCAGCTTGCCGGTCTGAATCAGTGTTAACGCTTCCCATAGTTCGTCGAGAGTGCCGAAGCCGCCGGGCATCACCACGTATGCGGACGCATGTTTGACGAACATCGTTTTGCGCGCGAAAAAGTGCTGAAAAGTGAGCGAAATATCTTGGAAGCCGTTGCCGCCCTGCTCATGCGGAAGCAGGATGTTAAGTCCGATAGACGGCCCTTTCCCCTTCAACGCACCCTTATTAGCCGCCTCCATGATGCCAGGGCCGCCGCCGGACAGAACGCCAAAGCCCGCATTGGATAATTTCAAAGCGATTTGTTCGGTAAGGCCATAATATTTATTGTCTTCCTTAAGGCGTGCGCTGCCAAAGATCGCCACGGCAGGCGAGATTGCCGATAGCCGGTCGGATGCCGATACCATTTCCGCGATAATGTTGAACATCCACCAAGACTCACGCGCGGAGGTGAGGCTCTGCTGGCGTAACTCTGGGTCTGCCCTCTTGGGGATCTTGCCACCAGCGAGCCTGACTGATTCGACTGTCTTATCCTGATTTCCCAACGTTTTCTCCAATGGCTGCGATGTCACAACTGCCCGATCCCGAAGCGCCCGCTGCCCAGTCGTCACCGCCAATGCGCAAGCGACTGCTTCTTGTTGATATATCGAGCTATTTCTACCGCGCGTTTCATGCGATGCCAGATTTCAAAAGCCCATCTGGGGAGCCGACCGGCGCGATTTATGGCGTGGCCAATATGCTCAATCGATTGCGTGATGATTACCCCGCTGATTATAGCGCCTGTGTTTTCGATCCCAAGGGCAAAACGTTTCGCGATGACATCTATCCTGAATACAAAGCCCAACGCGCGCCGATGCCAGAAGATCTGGCACATCAGATTGGTCACATCCGAGAAGTTTGTGAGGCGCTTGGTTGGCCGTGTATTGAAGTTACCGGCATGGAAGCTGATGACGTGATCGGCACTCTGAGTGTCCACGCCGCCGAGCGTGATGTGGAGACCGTCATCTCGACGGGCGACAAGGACTTGGCGCAGCTGGTGAACGACAAAGTCACACTGGTAAACACCCTGTCGAACGAAAAACTCGACATAGCTGGGGTTACTGCGAAATATGGCGTTCCACCCAATCGCATTGTCGACTATTTGGCGTTGATGGGTGACACAGTTGATAACGTTCCAGGGGTAGAAAAAGTTGGCCCTAAAACTGCAGTGAAGTTGCTTTCTGAGTTCGGTTCGCTCGACGCCGTGATCGAAAACGCGGAAAAAATAAAGGGTGTTGTGGGGGCCAACATCATTAAAGCCCGTGATTGGTTGCCAACCGGCCGTCTGCTCGTCACTGTGAAGTGTGATGTACCGCTGCCGTTCGATTTCGACACGATCGATCATAAGGCAGTCGACGTTGCACGTTTGGATGCGCTGTATGAATCGTTTGGCTTTCGCACCTTACGCAATCAGCTCAAACGCGGCGACCAACTTGGCGCGAAGGAACAGCCAAGCACCTTGGAAAGCTTGACGACCGCAACTGACGCAGAAGGCTCAGCCACAGGTGTGTTTAAACAGGCAAACAAGGATAGTGGTGCCTCGCGTTGGGTATCCGGCGAGCCTGCAACCCAGCAAACGTCGTTTATCACGACGCGTCAGTACGTTACCCTCTTCAATGAGGCTGAGCTAACCGATTGGATCGTAAAACTCAATTTGGCTGACCTTGTATGTCTAGATACTGAAACAACGAGCCTCGATCAAATGCAGGCGAGCATCGTTGGTATTTCGTTCGCGTGTGTGGCAGGAGAAGCGGCGTATTTGCCGCTGCGTCACAACTATCCCGGAGCGCCCGATCAACTGGACTTTGATATTGCGATTGGTATGTTGCGGGCTTGGTTAGCAGATCCCACAAAGAAGAAACTCGGCCAGAACATCAAATACGATTTGCACGTGTTTGCCAACCATGGCATTGATGTACAGGGCTATGTTCACGACACGCTACTGCAGTCGTATGTGCTGGAAAGCCACCAGCGGCACGATATGCAATCGCTCGCTTCAAGGCACTTGGGTGCCACCGATCTGCTTTCGTTCGAAGACGTCGCCGGTAAGGGAGCGTCGCAGATCAGTTTTGATCAAGTCTCGATTGAGACTGCGACCAAATATTCGGCGGAAGATTCGGACGTAACGCTGCAGTTGCATGGCGCGATGTATGGCCAGGTCGCAGCTGATCCAAAGCTCAACTACGTCTACGAAGCCATTGAAATGCCGGTGTCGCGCGTGCTGTTGACGATGGAGCGCAACGGGGTATTGATCGATGCAGCGCTCCTGCAGCAGCAATCGTCTGAGCTCGGCCTCAAGATGCTGGAGTTGGAAGCGCAGGCGCATGAGATTGCCGGACAACCGTTCAATCTTGGTTCTCCTAAACAGTTGGGCGAAATCCTATTTGAGAAACAAGGTATTAAACCGATTAAGAAAACGCCGGGTGGGGCTCCGAGCACGGACGAGGAGACGCTGGAAAAATTAGCGCTCGACTATCCGCTACCTAAAGCAATTCTTGAATACCGAAGTATTTCGAAGCTGAAGAGCACCTACACCGACAAACTGCCGCGAATGGTGAATGCAAAGACCGGCCGTGTGCATACCAACTATGCCCAGGCCGTTGCGGTGACGGGACGACTGTCGAGCACTGATCCAAACTTGCAGAACATCCCTGTGCGAACAGCGGAAGGCCGACGTATTCGAGAAGCCTTCATTGCGCCGCCGGGAAGCGTGATTGTCAGCGCTGACTATTCGCAGATCGAACTTCGTATCATGGCTCATTTATCCGGCGACCAGGGTTTGCTTATGGCCTTTGCTAAGGATGAGGATGTGCATCGGGCGACGGCGGCGGAAGTCTTTGGTACCACACGGGATGAGGTTTCTAGTGATCAGCGCCGTTACGCCAAAGTCATTAACTTTGGTCTCATTTATGGAATGAGCGCCTTTGGTCTTGCGGCAAATCTGGGCATCGAACGCAGCGCGGCGGCAAGTTACATTGACCGATACTTTGCGCGTTATCCCGGCGTAAAGGCCTATATGGACCGCACCAGAAATGCCGCGCAGGACAGTGGTTATGTCGAGACAGCGTTTGGACGGCGACTATGGCTGCCCGATATCCGTTCCGGCAACCAGGGGCGCCGCCAAGGTGCGGAGCGCGCGGCGATCAACGCGCCCATGCAGGGTACGGCGGCGGATCTCATCAAACTCGCAATGATTGCGGTGCAGGGCTGGCTTGAGACCTCAAAACTTCAGACCAAACTCGTCATGCAAGTACACGACGAATTGGTGCTGGAGGTCCCTTCAGGCGAGTTGGACTTAGTAAAAGCTAATGTGCCGGGCCTGATGACCAATGTCGCGAAGCTCGATGTGCCGCTCGTTGCGGAACCAGGCGTCGGCATTAACTGGGACGAAGCGCATTAATTGGCTTGGCCGGGAAGCTGGCGCGAAATGCCGCTACTTCCCAATAGCGGCAACCAAACCTTCCGGATCGGCAACGCTCACCCACAACATTGAGTGTTTCTTGAAGCCAAGCACGCGCGGGATTTTCTTCATGAACACGATGCCCACACCTCTTTTGTGATTGGTGCCAAAGGTGATGCCGTCGTCAGTCAGGCTCAAGCGTAAGCCGACCGCAGTGTACCAGCGGTGTGGCCCGGTGATTTCAGTAGACGCAACGTTTGTTAGCGTGGTTTCGATGCGATAACGACCGAACGTGGCAACAAGCGCACCTTTGCCGGTGATCGTAACGCCGTCAGCCTTCGTCACGCCGAGCGCAAGAAAGAGTGGTGCCCACCGTGTATCAAGGCGATATGGAAAGTGTCTGGGTTTCAAATGAGTGGAGGCTGTGGCGTATTCCCTGCTTTACCGCAGACTATCTCGCGTTGGCGCTTAGTTCAAGTTCGACGGCTGATTGGTCTAGTCAGACGCTTTCTGGCTGGATCGACCGAGCGTCCAAACTCCACCTAAGCCAAAAGACGCACCGCCGTTTTTGATGTGTAACGGACTCTCGGTATTTGCACCGCGGCCGGCAAAGTCGTAGCGGGTGAATGCAAACAGGCGAATATCATTGGTGAGTTTGTGTGACAGCGTGAACTGAACGCGTGGCGTTACCACACCAGATTTCGCCACATATACGCGACGTGTCGGCGTGGCAAAGGCGCTTGGCACGCCATACAAGTATTCGTTAAATTTGCGGTCACCAAAAACGACGCTGGTGCTAGCACCCAGTCCCCAGCCGGCACCAATGTCGCGGTTTTCATAGGCTAACCTTGGCTCAACTGCAAATCCACGATTTTTAATTCCATCCTTCAATTCAAATACACCGCGCAACGGTAGGTCTAGCCTCACCACCGAGCTAGGCGTTGGGCGCGCAACATTGACACGCATCCGGGGACCGAATTCAAACTGAAAGCCGAGGTCTGGCATCCCTTTACGTACCGCGACGTCGTCGCTGGATGCTCCAAGAGAACCGGCAAAGCCCACGTCAAATTGAACCGTTCTAGTTTTGAGCAGGCGCGCACCAACAGTATCTTCATCAGCACGTAAGATTGGTCCGCGATAGATGAACCACGGCAAGATCAAGCCCCGGCTTGTTCGGTCCGCCGCACCCGGATAGGCGGGGCTGCTGACGCCAATGCCCGATAAACCTGCTTCCCAAAGTGGCCGATCAATGGACTCCAAATTCGGTTCAATTTGTGCGTTCGCAAGATCGCAAAATGCTGTGCAGGTGAGCGCGACAGAGATGGCCAAAAAAAGCGGCGTGCGACGCGAGCGAGTGGTCATTTTAGTTCGTCCAGATTTATGCAGCTGCCATTGCTGAAGTGCAGCCAAGTGGGGAATTGTGAGCGTTCGATTGAGGTGGCGAGAAGAGTCATAAAAACGCTGACGTTGGACAATCAACGGCGACGTCACGTCTTTTCGCCACAGGTAGACCTGCGTCCCCGCTCAAAGTTCAGCATTCAGCAGAAGACGTTGGACGTTAGGCTAAATTCTGCGTGTGCTCGCCACACTTGGCCCTCGTGGGGTCGAGGTGCCTAGGCACCTCGACTACTTCGCTACAGGACTAGCCGCAGGGCTCGTTTTCGGAGCAGGCTGCGGTGCATCCACCGCGATGATCGACACAATGGTTAACGGTGGCCCGGCAGCGAGCAGCGATTTGGTCGCTGCAGATACGGCGAAGGCATCCCGCTTGTCCTTCGATTCAAAACTCAGCAACACGACGCGGTTATAGAGGGCATCACCTTCAAGCGGAATAACTGCCGTTGCACTAAACGGCGCAAGCAAGCGCGCACCAGTGGCTGTTGCGGAGTCAATCCAAGCCTGCGCAGCGCCTACATCCGAAGAGCCGACAGCCGGTATGGACATCGTGCCGATCAGCAATGCTCCCGCATCAAAGGGCGTAGTGTTGGTGATAGCCTTCAGCCCCACCACGGTGAAAACGCCGGCACCATCGCGAAGTCGGATTGCTTTGCGGTAGGCGTCGCCCCACCAAAATGCGTCGATGCCCTTTTGGTCTGCATAGCGTGCTATGACTGCGCTGCGTCCTTCGCAGAGCCCATATACACAACTAACACCCCCGCCCGGACGGCCAATGCCAATGTAGTGTCCACCGGTTTCGGCGTAAATGGGTGGCAAGGCAGCCGAGTAGGCGATGATCTTGTTGCGGTCGAACGAGCGGCCCAGTACGACCAAGTATCCGGGCGCGATCGCTTGCGACTGACCTTGTGATGGGGCTTGCGCCTGTGCCAATATTGATGTGGACGTGACCGCCACTGCGAGTGCGGCGAGGCAGCAACGTGCGATTGGGTTGATGAGTAGTAGGTTCATTTTCTATTTGGTAAGACAGCGCGCAGCACGGAAGGTCGATTCTAGTCAACTTCGGCGTCAAGCCGGAACGTTTGATATTTGACGACAAAGTAGCCGCATCCGGCAGATAATTGTTCCATGGAAAGCACCCCGCATAATTTGAGCGCAACGGTTGGCAATGGCAATGGCGCACTCGCGCTGCACCGTATCGGCATTGATACCTATCGGGAGAATGTCGCCTACATCCATCGTGATTGCGCCATCTACCGTGCAGAGGGTTTTCAAGCATTGTCTAAGATCGCTGTCACTTTTGCTGGGCGGCGATTACTGGCGACGCTCAATGTTGTTGATGATTCAGCAATAGTAACGCCTGGACAATTGGGTTTGTCCGAACAGGCCTTTGTGGAAATGACCGCGCCGGAAGGCGCGCCGGTCCACGTGGCACATGCCGAGCGGCCATCTTCGATGGACGCGGTGCGGCGCAAGATTGCAGGCGAACGACTCAGCGAGTTGGATTATAAGAACATCATCGATGATATTGCCGGGCACCGGTTTACGAAGACCGAGATCGCTGCTTTTGTGGTCGCGACAGCGCAAAATGAGTTGGACCGCGAAGAGGTTTTTTATTTGACCAAGGCTATGGTGGCGAGTGGCGAACGCCTGATTTGGCACGAGTCGTTGGTTGCCGACAAACACTGCATCGGCGGCATTCCCGGCAACCGGACATCCATGCTGCTGGTGCCGATTCTTGCCGCGCACGGAATGTTGGTGCCGAAAACCTCAAGCCGGGCGATCACTTCCCCTGCCGGCACAGCGGACACAATGGAAGTATTGTGCGAAGTCGATCTGCCGCTCGATCGCTTGCAGTCGATTGTTCGTGAACACCGCGGTTGTTTAGCGTGGGGTGGAAAGGCCAATCTCTCGCCGGCAGACGACGTACTGATTTCCGTCGAACGGCCTTTAGGCATCGACTCACGCGGTCAAATGGTTGCATCTATCCTCTCCAAAAAAGTTGCTGCCGGCTCTACACACCTCTTGATCGATATCCCGGTGGGGCCTAGCGCCAAGGTGCGGCATATGGAAGAGGCGCAATCGCTGCGGAAAGTTTTGGAATATGTTGGGCATCGGCTTGGACTACAGATGGAAGTGATCATCACCGATGGCAGGCAGCCGATTGGTCGCGGGATCGGTCCCGTACTTGAGGCTCGGGATGTCATGCTGGTGCTACAAAACGACCCGGAAGCCCCGCGTGACCTTCGCCAAAAAGCCCTCAGGCTCGCTGGTCGAATCATTGAATTTGATCCTGATGTCCGCGGTGGCGAAGGCTTCGCTGTTGCGAGGGAGATTCTCGATTCCGGACGTGCATTGAGTAAGATGAACGCGATCATCGACGCCCAAGGCCGACGGCAGCAACCGATATTGCTGGGTAAGCGAATGTTTGACGTGTTGAGCCCGTCGGCGGGTGTTGTCGTCGCAATCGATAATCTGCAGCTGGCGCGTATTGCGCGTTATGCCGGTGCGCCAATGGAAAAGGGTGCCGGCGTAGATTTGTTTCGGAAGGTAGGTGATGCAGTTGCGGTTGGAGACGCCTTGTATCGCGTCTATGCTGAGTATGCCGCAGATGAAAATTTTGCGCGTGTACTCAGCAGCAACAACAGTGGCTACACCATCGGCCGCATTGAAGACATTCCACGCGCATTTGTTGAGCCATGACTGTGAAGACGATGGTCATCGGGTTCTCTGTTGACGTCGATTGTGCCAATCGTTTTGCAGCTGCAATTGGGGTCGGCTACGCGGGTATCGCTCGGCATCAATTTCCCGACGGCGAATCACGGATTACTCTGCCCCCCGTATTGCCGGAGCAGCTGATCATTTATCAGTCGCTGAATAACCCGAACGCAAAACTTGTCGAGTTGTTGCTCGCGGCAAAGACTGCACGTCGGAGTGGCGTCAAGCATCTGACGTTGGTTGCGCCATACCTATGTTACATGCGGCAAGACACGGCGTTTTCGCCGGGTGAGGCTATCAGCCAAACCATCGTTGGAGAATGGCTGGCACAGCACTTCGATACGGTTCTCACGGTTGACCCGCACTTGCATCGTGTTCATCGGCTTGCGGACGCGGTGCCCGTAAAAAGTGCGATTGCCCTATCTGCTGCGACCACGATTGGGGAGTTTTTGCGCGAGCAAAATCGTCGAATAGTACTCATTGGCCCTGATGCCGAGTCCGAGCAATGGGTGAGTATCGCCGCTGCCGTTGCAGGGTGTGAGTTTGGCGTGTGTCACAAAGTTCGACACACCGACCGTGCAACGACCGTGGTGTTACCAGAGATCAGCGTTGCTGGTGCCAGCGTTGTTCTTGTCGATGACATCGTTAGCTCAGGTGGAACGCTAATGTCAGCCGCGCGCGCATGTGTGGCAATGGGAGCGGCAAGGGTTGATGCGGCCGTGGTACACGCGCTGTATGGCGATGAGGTAACCGCCGAATTGACATCCTCAGGCATCACAACGGTCTGGAGCACGGATTCTGTTGTGCATCCGACAAATACGATTTCTCTCGCCCGCTTGCTCGCATCAGGATTTAAAGATTTTGTGCAATATCCTCAAGACACTCGCGCCCCTTTGCGGTGACCACGTAGTGTCCCTCGCTTGTGTCGGCGATATGTCCCTTGCGACTTAGAAATTGCGCAACGTCGCTATCAAGCCGTGTGGTCGGCTCGTCCGCAAGGGCTTGCAGGCCACGAATGCAACGATTCACAAATAGCGCCTCGCTGCCTTTGTCCGTTAACGCATAAGTTCCGTCCCGACGCGGGATCAGAAGTTTGATGCCGACGAGTTTTTTCGCATTACGCCCGATACATGCGCTTGGCTTAGACCCCTTCGACATCTTGCTGACTTGCACCAGCGCATCCATTTCATCCCTGCTGAGACCGCTGATCATTTTTGTGTCCATCAAGTGTCGGAGGTGCAATGGTACGAGATAAAGGCGTTGCGCGCGAGGAGATGACGGTGATCTTGCGCGCGCCAAAC
This sequence comes from Usitatibacteraceae bacterium, assembly GCA_044346745.1. Taxonomy (GTDB): domain Bacteria; phylum Pseudomonadota; class Gammaproteobacteria; order Burkholderiales; family Usitatibacteraceae; genus UKL13-2. The sequence continues at coordinate 11,727 of JBIIYQ010000052.1, forward strand.
AAAACGGCGAACCGAAGTTCGCCGTTTGTTGAGCCTGCTATGTTTGCTGGTGCTGGATCTACGGTTGCTAAACCACCGGGACCGCTCCCGAATGAAGTGTCTTCGCCTACTTCAACCGCGTAGCGGTGATTACGATTGTGTCGCTGACAATTTTAGTGGTGGCGGGAACGCTCGACTGTGCCTTTGTCAAGGTGCTGGCGGTTCCGGTGGCTTTTGCATCGGCGCTGCCGCTAAACATGGCGACGGCAATAGTCAGAAACATGCCTGCAAGCAGAGTGGTGCTACCGACGTTGTCTTTGCTGATTGTTGTATTGGTTTTCATGATGTTTTCCTTTGGGTTCGGTTGGTGGTTTGTGTTGCGTTTGTTGATGTAGTGACTTTATCGGTCCATCTTTCCTCTCTCAAACAGCTTCCGACGAATCGTAAAAAATGCGGAGCGAATTGAAGCGGAAGGCGACGATTTGAATTTGTTTTCCTGCGAGCATCGCGCAACACGAGTAGTATTTTCGACATGACACGTCGAAAACAGGAGAAATCACGATGAGATTTGGGCGAATGTTTGCAGCGCTGTGTGTTGTGGGGCTGTCCGCGTGTGCGCAGGTAACCCAAACCACTACTTCACTATCGAGTCAGAAAGGCGATTGGTTTGTTTTTCTTGAGACAGGCAAACCGACACCGCCCGACAAAGATGCGGTGGGAGCAATGCAGAAAGGACACCTCGCCAACTTCGGAAAGCTATTCGTTGAGAAGAAGTTATCCGCGGCGGGGCCGCTCACAGACCCTTCCGGTTCGAAGCGGGGTATCGTCGTGGTAAACGCGCCGAATTTAGAGACGTTACGGGGTTACTTCAAAGCAGACCAATACGTCAGTGATGGCTACATGACGCTCAACGCTAGGCGGGCGATCGCGCAGAAACCACTCAACACCGAGGGGATTGATCCGAATCAGATTGAAGAGGGTCGCATCATTCAAATTTCGAGGACGGCGATTGTGCTCGATGCGGAGACGGACACCAACGGCAAAGCGTTCCTACAGTCGCTAGTCGACAATCAGATGGTAGGCGCGTGGTACACGCTGGTTAACGGACCTGTGGCAGAAATTTTGTTCGCCCGCGGGCGGGACACTCGCCGTCTGCAAGAGATTTTTGCCCGACATCCATCAGCAGGCGCAATGGGTGCGACCGTGACTGTTTGGCCGCAGTGGTTGAGTAAAGGCGTGGTGCCCTGACTGGATAGGAGGGAAACAAAAGAAAACGGCGGACATCTTGTCCGCTTGTCCGCCGTTTTCTTCTGCGGCATTGCTCTGCCGCTTGAAACTACAACACCGAAACCGCCCCCAAATTTGGATGCTTTACTTGAGGCGTGTTGCCGTGACGACCAGCACGTCGTCGGATACGATTGTAACGTTGGTTTGGATCGCGGCTTCAGCCTTGGGTGATTGCAGGTCAACTGCTTCAGCGCGTACATTCATGCTGCCGAAAAGCGCGGCGGCGATGGTGAGCATCATTGCTGCCAGCAAAAGGGTGCTGCCGGCGTTGTCTTTATTCATTGTCGTGGTGTTCATGGTGGTTTCCTTTGGGTTTGGTTGGTGTTTGGTGTTGCGTTGTTGATGTAGTGACTTTAGGCGCGGCAACACTGGGGCACTATCGGATTGCGACGAATTGGTAAAAACGGCGCGCCAGACGACAAAAATGCCGACAGTTTTCTTAAGCAGCGCTGTATTCCCGGGCTGCCACCACCCGCAAAAGCCGGTTTCAGGGCTAATATCTGAAGTCCAAACGGGTATGGGAAGCTTGGCGCAGAAGCGGGCCGTGAGACTGATGCGGTAACTAAATGCCCGGTTAACCGACTAAGGAGACCACATGAAAAGAGTCGTTGGCGTTGGCGGGATTTTCTTTAAGAGTCCGGATCCGAAGCGGCTGCAGGCGTGGTGCCGGGATCACTTGGGCCTTGAAGTGACCGAATGGGGCGGTGTCGCGTTTGGTCTCGACGAGCAGTTGAAGACCAACCCAAACGCGGCCGTTGTGTGGAGTCCGTTTGCGCACAACACGCAGTACTTTGCCCCAAGCAGTTCATCGTTCATGGTGAACTACCGAGTGGAGGACTTGCACGCCGTTATCGCCGCATTGCGAGCGGAAGGCTGCGAAGTCATGGATAAGGTCGACGAATCCGAATATGGCAAATTCGGCTGGGTCGTTGATCCGGATGGCAACAAGCTGGAATTGTGGGAGCCACCCCCGGCGAAGGCAGCGACCTAGGCGATAGAAAGCTGACTTTTACGACGAATTTGGACGGCCAAAGTCTAGGAAATACGGGCGCCTTCAGAAAGTTTTGCTCGGAAGTCCAGGTATTTACTGGTGTTTGGCTAAATCAAAGCTTGTCGGATACGCCGCGACAGCGCGTCAAAGGCGATTACCATCACCACGATTGCGATCAGAAGTGTGGACAGACGACCCCACTGAAAGAGCGATACCGCTTCCGATACCAATAGGCCCAGACCACCGGCACCGATCAGCCCCAGTACGGTGGAGTCACGGATGTTGTATTCCCACAGGTAGAGGTGGTTGGACATAAAGGACGGCATAAGCGCTGGCCACACGCCAAAGATAAACACTTGGATTGGCGTCGCTCCGGTCGCGCGGATGGCTTCCACCCCGCGCATGTCCAGCGCCTCAATGGCCTCGCCGAACAATTTCCCGCAGGTTCCCATTGAGTGGAGCGCGATGGCGAGTACACCCGCCATCGGGCCCAAACCAATCACGCCAACCAACAGTAGGCCGAAGACCAAGGTGTGAATGGATCGACTGACATCGAGAATGCGGCGTGCCAGCCATGCAATAGCGATTGGGGCACGCATGTTTTTGGCAGCGAGAGTCCCAAGGGGGGCGCCGAGTAGTGCTGCCAGCAGCGTGCCCAAGGTGGCGATCTGAAAGGTTGTCCAAATGGCGCGGCCGACACCCGCCAAATACTTGGCTTCAGATTCCTGCTGATTTTCCGTACGCAGTAGGCGGCCTTCGTCGTTGCGAAACTCAAGTGCGGTGTTGCCAAACCAAATATTGACGAATGAAGGTACGGACAACTCTTGTGCAGTTGATTTCAGATTCTCCCAAGGTTTACGGCCAAACGAAAAATCTCCCGCCTGAATCAGGCTGGCCACACACGCGGCGACAAGCAAGGCATAAAGTGCGAGCAGCGCGGTCGACCAGCGCGACGAAAAGTGCGCGCGCCGCGCCGTCGAAGGAGACGAGCCTGCGGACAACGGCCGACCAGTCGCACTACTGCTTCGCGCAGTCGTGGTTGTCACAATCGATGCCTTCGTTTCACCGGCTACCGACATCCCCTGCTCCTCGTTGTGAACCGCACGTTGGCTTCAAAGGTGCAGCTCTACTTTTTCGGTTGCAACCAACCCAGTGCCAAAGCTGCGTCCTTAATCGGCGCGTAGTATTTGTTGTCCTTGCTGACAAATCCAGTGTAATTGCTTGGCAGCAAGTTTGGTTGTGTCTTCATCGCCGCACCAATCTCCTCCAACGCGGCCGCCAACTTTGCCGTGAACGCTCTATCTTTCGCGAGCGCGGCGGAAACGGCAAACGCATCATTTGGTAACGGTGCCGAAGTCCAAATGATTTTTGAGTCTGCGGCTTTGATCAAACCCTGCTCAATCATCGCATCACGGTTGCGGTTGTAGTCAGCGCCTGCATCGAGTTCGCCGCGTGTCACCTGAGTTTCGATCGCCTGGTGTTTGGTGTTAATCACTTTGCTGAAAAATTTTTCGGGCTCGATGCCGCGCTTAAAGAACTCATGCGATGGAATCAGGAAACCCGAGGTTGAGCCCTTATCACCGAAGGCAAAAGTTTTGCCTTTGAGGTCTTCAATCTTGTTGATGCCACTCTTGGGGTTGGTGATCATGATTGCGAAATATTCGGGCTTGCCCTGGTAGAGGATGGTCGAAACCACCTCGGCCCCAGCGTTGTGATTGGCCAACACGTAACCCCACGGTCCCATCAGCGCCAGATCCGTCTCCCCAGAAGACAGCGATTTCGCCAAACCTTCCCACGTATCGACTGTCCGCAGCTTTACCTCGCGTCCAAGCTTTTTGGACAGGTAATCGGCCAGCGGCTTGTAGGTGGCGTCGTTTTTTTCTTTGTCCGGTTGGAATAAACCGACGCCGAATTCCAATGGCCGTTGTGTCTGTGCAGCTGCGCTGAAAGAAAAGATGGAAAACAAAACAAAGGCGAGGCACGCCCGAAGAAAACTCATTGGTTTAGAAGGCATTGGGACAGTCTGGATGGTGGGATGGCTGATGGTTGGAGCATACGCATTATTGGCGCGACCGGATGTGTTGCCTGAATCAGGAACCTACCAGCGCGGGTATTTGCTGTTGATGGATTGTCGGCCACGCTTGACAAGTTGCCCTATTTCGATAAAACTAGAAATATGGAAATGACTTCAAATACTAAACAAGCCCTTTCTGCGCTAGCGGCGCTCTCGCAAGAGACGCGGTTGGCGATATTCCGACTATTGGTCGAAACGGGACCTGAGGGATTACAGGCCGGCGCAATTGCGGAACGGCTGTCGTTGGCCAACGCTACGCTTTCCTTTCATTTGAAAGAGCTTTCCAACGCCGGGCTAATCGTCGCCGCCCCAAACGGTCGCGCCATCATCTATTCCGCAAATTTCGCCGCGATGGATGCGCTGATCGGCTATTTGACCGAAAACTGTTGCGCCGGGGCGACTTGCGCTACGACCGTGGTTTGCAAACCTGCGGGGGCGAAAACGGCACCACCAACGAGCTCAACCAAAAGGAAAACCGAATGAAACGATTTCACGTTCACGTCGCTGTAGATGACCTTGCCGCTTCAACAAAGTTCTACGCGGCCTTGTTCGGTGCACCGCCAACGGTGGAGAAAGACGACTACGCAAAGTGGATGCTGGACGATCCTCGCATAAATTTCGCGATCTCTGCGCGCGGCAATTCGGTTGGCGTAAACCACCTTGGATTCCAAGCGGATAGCGCGGAAGAGCTGGAGGGCATCCACGCGCGGTTACAAACTGCAGATGCGGCCATCTTGCCGGAAGAGGGGGCGAGTTGTTGTTACGCAAAGTCAGACAAGTACTGGGTGACAGACCCATCCGGTATTGCGTGGGAGAGTTTTCACACGCTTGGCGCGATTCCCACCTTTAATGGAAACCCGGGTGCGCAAACTGTGCCCACACCACAGGCGCAGACAGGTGCCGCCGCGTGCTGCGCGCCAGCCCCGCAGGTCACGAAGGTGGCCATGCCAACGATTTCCGCTAAATCAACCAAAGGAGCTTGCTGTGGCTGATCGTATCTTTAACGTTCTGTTTCTCTGTACGCACAACTCCGCGCGCTCAGTGATGGCCGAAGCGATTTTGAACAAGATGGGCGCTGGTCGTTTTCATGGTTTCAGCGCGGGGAGCCATCCAAAGTCCTCACCTAATCCATTTGCGCTCGAGCAAGTCGAAAAACTCGGCTTTGACCGTAGCCAATTCAAGTCCAAGTCGTGGGACGACTTTGCGGTAGTCGGAGGGCCGTTGATGGATATCATCATTACTGTTTGTGATGATGCGGCGGGCGAAGTGTGTCCTGTCTGGCTTGGCAATCCCGCGACTGCACACTGGGGCTTTCCCGATCCGTCCAATACCGAGGGCGACGACGATACAAAGCGTGCCGCGTTCCATCAGACCTTTGTTGCCATCAGGCGGCGCATCGAGTTTCTCATCAGCCTGCCGGTTGAAAAGCTTGAGCATCTTGCGCTCACCAGTGCGCTGAAGAAAATTCACGTTGATGCCGCAACCGCAGGTACCAACGAAACAACAACAGCCTGATGGCATTTTCTCTTTCACAGCGTCTCGCGGCTGAGGCGCTCGGCACGGCATTTCTATTAGCCATCGTGGTCGGCTCGGGAATCATGGCTGAGCGACTCGCGGGCGGCAACGTTGCGATCGCGTTACTGGCAAACACCATCGCCACCGGAGCCGGTCTTGTCGCGTTGATCCTGACCTTCGGCCCGGTGTCGTCGCATTTCAATCCCGTTGTGACACTCATGGATGCGGCAACGCACGCGATGCCTTGGCGAGAAGTGCCAGCGTATCTCATCGCGCAAATTGTAGGCGCCGTGATCGGTGTTTGGTCAGCCCACGCGATGTTTGCCGTTGAACTCCTCCAGGTCTCAACAAAGATACGCAGCGGCGGCGCACAAATGTTTTCGGAGTTCATCGCAACCTTGGGGCTGTTGTTGGTTATTGCCAGTGTGGCGAAACACCGCAAAGACGCGATTGCATATGCGGTCGGCTGTTACATCACTTCGGCATATTGGTTTACTGCATCGACGTCCTTCGCCAATCCCGCGGTTACGATTGCGCGTTCGCTTACCGAGTCATTCGCCGGCATTCGTCCAGCTGACGCGCCGTGGTTCATTGCAGCGCAGTTATGCGCGGTGGTGGCGGCGTTAGTGGTAGTGCCGAGATTGTTTGGCCAAAACACAAAAGTGCAATAACGACGGGCACTTTCAGGCAAAACCGTGCTGAAAATGCCCGTCAATACTGGGGTTCTTGCATTTCATTGCATATCTAAACGGCCCTGTCAGCAGGCTGCAACGCTGTTGTTGACACGATGACGTAGTGTTGTCATTATGTCCAACATGAAGGCAACTTCGCTTGTTCAGACCCGATTGATCTACGCGGAAAACGCCTTTGCGGAATTGGTACTTTGGCAGTTGCCGAAGCCGCTGCTGGGGTCAATCCATCCCTTCAAGTACAGGCTGGCCTATGTGGTTGATGGTGTGTGCGTCATTCGTTATGACAATGAGGCAGGCAAGGGCGACCACCGACACGTCGGCAAGCGGGAATCAACCTATCTATTCACCACACCCGAAAATCTGCTGAGCGATTTTCAGCAAGACATCAGGAGGCACCAACGTGAAAACAGTCACACTTGAAGTGCGCGAACCGGAGGCGGTCTATGGCGATTTTGCGCAGGCGTGGAAGTCGGGCAAGCCCAAGCGCGCTACGATTGCATTCGCATCGCCGGAGCTACTGTGGAAAGTGTTATCGGCAAAACGCTGGGAGCTGCTCAAGGCGCTGTGCGGTGCGGGACCAATCTCGATTCGCGAAGCCGCTCGACGCGTCGAGCGCGATGTAAAGGCCGTGCACAGCGACATTACTGCCTTGCTAAATGCCGGATTGCTCAACCGTGTGGACGGCGAAGGTGTCGAGTTTCCCTATGACGCGGTAAAGGTAGAGTTTCTGTTGAATGCGGCGTGAGCATTAGCAGTCACCGCCCACTGGATGTCGTACCGGCGCAGGCCGGTACCCAATTTTCAGCACGCTGCTTTGCGTGGTAACTGTTTATCGTACCCTTAGTCGGGCGACGCGTTCCACGGCTTCGCATTAGCTGCAATCTCCAAAAGCTGTTTGACCTCTTCAATGGTCCGAGGCGGGTCAGTGCGATGAATGACCGCATGACAGTTTGGGCAAACGGGCCTCAGATCGCGCGCCGACTCTATCTCATATCCCGATGGTAGCGAGGAAAGCGGCGCAAGATGATGAACATGAATAAACCCGGCCATGTCGTGGCCGTAAGTGCTTTCAAAACTCATCCCGCAGCAAGAACATCTCGGACCAAAATGGGCGAGGCACGCCGCACGCGCTTCAGGGATGCGTTCGTAACGGTTGACCGTCACTCTAGAAACGGCACCCTCCGGATACCGCAGACCCGGTTCCGCCTCGTCCGGGTAACGACGGCTGTCGTCGAAAGCGGAGCTGATGCCGCTGCGCAGCTCCGCTAAAACCTCGTCCCGCAGTCGCCAAACAAATCCGCGATTCCTTACCCGCTCACCAATGGCTATGGCTGACCAACCATCGTACTCGCCAGCGCTTAGTCCATCAGGATGCCTGCCAAGTATGGATTCCGCCAATCTGTCTGCCTTGCTGAATGCGGCGCTAATGAGAAGATGGTGAACACCAAACTCCCTTCCGATTTCAGTAGCAGTTGCACCGTGATCACTGGTTTGCCCAAGAATGGAGAGAATTTCTTTCTGCGTCTCGCTGAAGTCGCAGTATGCCCGCCGAAATTCGTACGCTAATGAAGTTGCGGGCTCCGACTTTTGCGCGTCACTCACCAAACAAATCCTTCTGCTTCCCATCCTTCGCTTCCGCCTTCGCCTTCTTAAAGTTCTGTCCACCCGATGCGAGGTCAGGCCAATGCGGGCGCTGGGTGCCGTCGAGCAAACCCGCGATGGTGAGGATTTGGATGCGCGCAAAACC
>JBIIYQ010000151.1:0-6457 GCA_044346745.1 Usitatibacteraceae bacterium
ACTTGGCTCCAGGCCAAAACCTGCGATGGCATACAATGTCACAGGCTTTTTGACCTTACCGTTGGTCACGGTCGAGTCGAGAATTTTTGCAATCGAAAGTTGACCGCTTGGCAAGGCGTCGAGTTTATTGTCCTTCGCCTTCAGCAACGCACGTGCCGTGATGGCGCCGGTTTCGAGACTGCTTTCGACTGGCACGTACATTGAGTTCGCACCACCGGTCACCTCAGCCGCATCAGCCTTGGATTTCCAAGTGGCTTTGCCATCTTTACGAGAGAACGTCTCGGCAATCGGCGCGCCAAAGGTGGATTTACCGGTTGCGTTGAACGACGCCAGTTGGCCGTTGGCGTCGAGACTGATGTCCTCAAAAATGTCCGGCCCGCGTCCATTTTCCCGGTAGCTGAATTCGGTCTTGATCTTGCCGCCGGCAAGTTTGGTCACCGTCTGCTTCCCAGCAACCCGCCCCTGGATGGTAATGACATGTACGACCGGTGCAGCCGCAGGCGCTGCAGGTTTAGAGGCTGCAATGCTTGTATTGCCAAAGCCAATAAGTCCCAGCAAGACTGCTGCGCTGAGAGATTTTGAAATTTTTGTTTTCATAACTCACCCTGAAAGAAGACGGACAACTATCACACAACTTTTGCCAGCAATAAAACTACTTACACTCCGCAGTAACAGGCGGGTCAGCGTCGCCGTATTTCGATTTAATCACCTTCGCCGTTGGGCCATCCAGCGAGCGCGGGTTGGCGATGGACAAGATGAAGAGATCGGCGTGTTGGGACTCACAGATGTTAGCCACACTCACTCCGCTCAAAGCCTTGACGATTAGCGGAACGGTATTGCTGTGCCCGACGACCAACACCGCCCCCTTTTTAGTGGCACGTGCAGCATTCACAGCCGCCACCACATCGGCGATATGCGACGCCGTGTCCCCGCGCTTTACGACCAACACCACAGGCTTGATGCCCAATTTGCCAGCCAGCGGCGCGGCAGTGGCCTGTGTGCGTTTGAGATGCGTTGTAACGATAGCGCCCACGCCTGCATTTGCGAGCGCATCAGCCAAGGCCTCTGCGCGTTTAACCCCCGCAGCCGACAGACTCGGATCAACCGGATCATCCATCGCCTTTTCCGCGTGGCGCACCACGACCACCAGTTCGGATTGCGCCGCAGTCAGCGCCTGCGGTTGCGACGTTTGGGCAGCCAAAGTCTGTGAATTCATCGACAGTAGTAGCGCAAGACAGCCCACTGCCCGCACGAAGTGGGGCGGCACGTTATATTCGATAAACCATTGTTTGGGCACACTCTCCTCGCATTTTCCGTGACGACGGCCTAGATGATAAGTGCCATTGCACGCCAACCCGCCTACTCACATAGGCATCAATCGCACCAAGATCCAGCCATAATGCATCATTCGCCTGCTAGTGAGGGATTTTGTGCCACACAAAAGTCGTTCTATACGAGTGCTTTATGTTTTCCTTCCGTTTTACTCCATCGCCCAAGTAGTATTCGCACTGCCGCCAAAAGCAGCACTGCGTTCAACCATAAATACCCGCGTGACTTTATCCAAACGTTGCCTCCTCTGCGCCGCTATCACGATGTGCTGTGGCCACAGCGCTGCGCAAACTCCTGCTGCACCACCGACGCAGGAGCCTACTAAAGCTGAAAAGTCTGATAGGTCTGAAAAGACCGAGAAGGACGCTGCCCCGCCGACAAAGCCCGCTCCAAAGACCGAATCTATCGAAGTCACCAGCGGTCAGGTTTATGACGAGCGCAAAGACGACACGGCAACCAAAGTGGTGGTGAATTCGGCAGAGATTATGAAATTTGGCGACACCCAACTCGCCGACGTATTGAAGCGCCTGCCGGGAATCACCGTACAAGGAAGCAGCATCCGCATGCGCGGCTTGGGCAACGGCTACACCCAAATTCTCATCGACGGCGAACGCGCCCCGCCGGGCTTCACCATCGACCAGCTCTCACCAACCGCCATTGAGCGCATCGAAATCCTGCGCGCGGCGACTGCTGAATTCAGCACCCAATCGATCGCTGGCACCATAAACATCGTATTAAAGAAGAAAGTTTCTCTCGCCCAGCGCGAAGTGCGTGCCGTTTATGCACAAGGTAGCTTCTACAAATCGCCGAGCGCCAACTTTGTGGTCTCAGACAAAGACGGCAACTTCTCGTACTCCGTTAACGGCTACGTTTATGGCAACAAAAACAACTACCCCTATTCGAGCACTGAAACAGGCTTTGATGCACAGGGGAATCGCATTCTGTTCCGCGCCTCTAGCGGCCTCTCCGAAGGCACAGGGAAAGGTGGCGGCATTGGGCCGCGCCTGAATTGGACGCTCAAAAACGGTGATACGTTGACGTGGGCGAGCTTTTTGAACTTCAACCACGGTGATGGCAAGGGTACGTTTCGCTACGATTCACTCGTTGGCAACCTACCGCCAACAAATTCATCTATTTCTCGGTACGAATACGTCAACGACTTCGTCCGAACCGACCTGAATTGGATCGCCAAACTCGCCGAAGGTGCAAAGCTCGACACCAAGTTCGGCTTGTCCGCGAACGTGAACCGCAACAACAACTACAGCAAAGGCTTCAATGCGGCGAACCAACAAAATCTGGATCGTAGCAATGAGGGCTCGGGGCGCGAGCGTGGTGTCACCTTCACCGGGAAATACTCGACGCCAATCATTGAGGGGCACTCGTTAGTTGCAGGCTGGGACACCGGTATTAGTAAGCGCCGGACCGAAAACAGCCAGCGCGACATCGCGTTTCCCGGTGTGTTGCCGGCGATCACCCCCATCAACACCAAGGAAGATTTTGACGCCGAAGTGTTAAAGCTGGCCGCGTTTGCGCAAGACGAATGGAACGTGAGCAAAAATTGGTCGGTGTATTTGGGGCTGCGCTGGGAAGGCCTCACCACCACCTCCGAGGGAAGCAGCTACAGCGAGATTCGTAACCGCTCAAGTGTGTGGAGCCCGATTGCGCAGACACTCTACAAACTACCAGATCGTAAAGGTGAACAGATTCGGTTGGCACTCACACGCACTTATAAAGCGCCGAATACCAATCAGCTCATCCCGCGCCGTTTTACTTCAGTTGAAAACAAACCAACATCGCCCGATTACCAAGGCAATCCGGACTTGCGCCCTGAACTCGCCACCGGCATCGACGTCGCGATCGAAAAGTTTTGGGATCAAGGTGCATCTGTCAGCCTATCTGCGGCGGTGCGACGAATCACTGAATACAACCGTCAAGGATTACGCTTCATTAATAACCGTTGGGTGCTGTTGCCCGTGAACGACGGCACCGCCAACACCAGAAGCCTGGAGTTCGACGCCAAGTTGCCGCTGCAGAAGTTCTACCCGACGGCACCCGGAATCGATTTTCGGATCAACATGAACCGCAACTGGTCCTCCGTGGATTCTGTTCCGGGCCCGAACAATCGTTTGGATGCACAGACACCGTTCAGCGGCACCGCAGGGCTCGATTACCGCATGAAAAATGGTGTGGTGAGCGCCGGCGGATCGTATAGTTTCCGCAGCGGTGGCGATGTTCGCACCGGCATCAACCAGAGCGCCTATCTAACCGCAAAACGTGACCTCGACATCTATGCGTTGTGGAAAGTGACACCAAAAACGCAGCTGAGATTGACACTTTCAAACATCCTCAAGCCGTCGTCGGTCAACGAAAACACCTACTTCGACGCGTTTGGCCGCACGGTCACCAGCACCAACACACCTTCGAAACCGAATGTGCGTTTGGGACTCGAAGTTAAGCTATAGGCAAGTAGTGCAAAAGCACATTTTCTTGGACATGCTGTACTTTGACCGAGCCATGAAACTACAGGCGTTGCGTTTCGCCAAGTTTGCCCAAGTTTTTGTCAAACGTACCCAGCGGCAAGTGGCCGGCTTTGCGCGCTATCTCCAAGACCATACAGTCAGAAAAACCTATTGATGGTCGGGCATTGAATTTATCCAATGCCGCCGCCACCACCTCTGCATCTTGTAATGTCAGGCTCAGGTGATTGAGCAGCATCTCAATTGATTTTGCTATCTGGCGCGGCGTGCGTTCATAGACCGCATCGAGCACCCACATCGTCTCGACCAATACGAGGTGCGAAACCCACGCGCCGTTGGCAATGAACGCCTCTGCGGCATCAACTTGGGTGGCACTATCGCGAACTAATAGACGTACCAGCAGATTGGTATCAATCGCGCGCATGTTTCTTGCGCATTTTCTGCCGAATACCGTCTTTGGTGCTGGCTCCTCCTACCGCCTGCTCTGTGCCGAATAAAACTTGATGAACGTCCGCCGAACTGTGTTGCCCGACCCTGCGAACAACCACCTGATCATTGCTCTCGTCCCATTCGATGGTCGCGCCAGGACCCACCCCAAGTTTCTTGCGGACTTCCGCTGGTATGGAAATTTGGCCTTGCGTCGTAATTTTAGATTGTGCGATTGCCATGATTTACCTTACCACGGTAATGGACTTGAGTCAAATCACGACTTCAACCTCATTCGGCAGCGCGGCGCCCCACCTCACGTAACTCCGCTTCATCCAAGGCATCACCCAAGAACCCACCACTCTGGTGCGCCCATAGCCTTGCATAGAGTCCATCTTGCTTGAGCAAACTTTGATGATCGCCCGTCTCCACCACGCGCCCTTGATCCAGCACGATGAGCCGATCCATCGCCGCAATGGTCGACAGACGATGGGCGATGGCAACCACCGTTTTGCCTTCCATCAGTTTGTACAGGCTCGCCTGAATGGCGGCTTCAACTTCGGAATCAAGCGCGCTGGTCGCTTCATCGAGCAGCAAAATCGGCGCGTCCTTTAACTTCACGCGCGCAATCGCGATACGCTGGCGCTGACCGCCGGAGAGTTTCACGCCACGTTCCCCGACATGCGCGTCGTAGGCCTGCCGCCCCTTCGGGTCTGTGAGTTGCTGGATAAACTCATGCGCTTCGGCTCGTTTAGCCGCGGCGATCATGTCCTCGTCGGTTGCATCCGGCCGACCATACACAATGTTGTCGCGTACCGAGCGATGCAACAGTGACGTATCTTGCGTCACCATGCCGATATGGGTTCGCAGGCTGTCTTGCGTCACGTTCGCGATGTCTTGTCCGTCGATCAAGATACGGCCGCTACCGACATCATAAAAGCGCAGCAACAAATTCACAATCGTCGATTTGCCCGCACCCGAACGACCGACCAGACCAATCTTCTCACCCGGGCGGATCGTCAAGCTCAAACCGTCGATGACCTTTTTCTCACCGCCATAGTTAAACGTGACGTTGTCGAAGTGAATCTCGCCTTTTGTGACATGCACCGGTTTTGCGTCGGGCTTATCCACGATGCTGTGCGGCCGCGAGAGTATGGTCATACCGTCGCGCACGGTGCCAATATGCTCAAACAATGCGGCGAACTCCCACATCACCCAATGCGAGATACCGTTCAAACGCAGCGCCATCGCAGTCGCGGCGGCCACCGCGCCAACGCCAACTTCGCCCTTGGTCCACAACCACAACGTCACACCGGCCGTGGAGCCAATTAACAACACACTCAGCATCTGATTGACGACTTCGAAGGTCGTGATCATTCGCCACTGGCGATAAACCGTCTGCATGAAGTCCTGCATGGCGGAGCGAGCGTATCCGGCTTCGCGATTGGTGTGTGAGAACAACTTGACAGTGGCGATGTTGGTATAGGCATCCGTGACACGGCCTGTCATCAGCGAGCGCGCATCCGCCTGCTCCTGCGCCACCTTGCCTAACCGCGGCACAAAATAAGCCACCGCGAACACGTAGAGCACCAGCCAACCAAAAAATGGACCGAGGATCCACAAGTCGAAGTTGCCGACAATGGCGATCATCGTCACAAAGTAGATCAAGACAAACACCATGATGTCGGCCAAGATCATCCACACATCACGCACGGCGAGCGCGGTTTGCATCACTTTGGTCGCCACACGTCCCGCAAACTCATCCTGATAAAAACTCAAGCTTTGGCTCAGCATGTGGCGATGAAAACGCCACCGCAACAACATCGGGAAGTTGCCCGCCATCGCTTGATGTTTGAGTAATGCCTGTAGGCCTGCAACGAGCGGGCTGGCGATCAAAATCGCCGCGAGGATAAGCAAATGCGAACGGTGAGTTGTCCAGAGTTGCGCAGGCTCCACCTTTGCCAGCCAATCAACCACGTCGCCGAGCATGCTGAAGAGATACGCTTCAAACACGCCAATGGCAGCGGTGCAGAGCGTCATCCCCAGCAGGTACGGGCGCAGGCCTTTCGACGCAGCCCACATGAATGCTCCAAAGGTTTTGGGCGTTGGGCCGGGCGCGGCTTCTGGATACGGATTAACGAGTTTTTCGAAGTAGGAGAACAAGGGCTGGGCTCTAAGGGTAATTCGTCATTTTAAGCGCGCGGACACGTCCGACCAGATGCCGA
>JBIIYQ010000152.1:0-6400 GCA_044346745.1 Usitatibacteraceae bacterium
AAGACCTGCAACTCGCCAAACAGACATTGGCGGGGGGCTTGTAAAACAACCAGTTAAGCATCAAGGCACAGCATGACCACCGCTCTTCTCATTATTGATGTTCAGCAAGGACTCTGTTTCGGCGAGTACGAAGCCTTTGAGGCTGCGCGCGTCATTCAACGCATCAACGTTGTTTCTCAAAAGATGCGCGAAGCGGGAGCGCCGGTCGTTGTAATTCAACATGAAGCGCCCGGTGGCCCACTGGAGTACGGAACGGAAGGCTGGAACCTTGCTGGCGGACTAGATGTTCAACCCACCGATATCTACGTTCGCAAGAAGGCAACGGATTCGTTTCACAACACAGATCTACAAGATGTCCTGCAAGCGCACGGAGTTAAGAAACTGGCAATCTGCGGGTTGCAGAGCGAGTTCTGCGTGGACACTACGACCCGTAGGGCTCTCGCCCTTGGCTATCCTGTCATTCTCGTCTCGGATGCCCACTCAACCATGAACAACAGCGTCTTGTCGGCCGCACAGATCACAGCGCACCATAACGAGACGCTGGCAAACATCACTAGTTTTGGGCCTCGGGCCGTGGCAGTACCTTCGAGCGAGGTGAAGATTGATGCCTAACCCGGCGCTCAACCCCGTTCGCTTCGCTCTCTGGACGCTGCGCGATAAAGCCGCGCAGCGCCGGTTAGCTCTACGTTGTCCTCATTTACCGTTCGCGGCGACGTTGTTGCTTACCTGCTGCCAACTTTCCCGCGTTTTTTCGAAAGGAATACGATGCGCAAATTTTTTGTACTGTTTGGTCTGGCTGCCGCGCTGACGCTTAGCGGCTGTGGCTACAACGATTTTCAGTCGAAAGACGAGGCGGTAAAAAAAGCATGGGCTGAGGTACTCAACCAGTACCAGCGTCGTGCAGACCTGATTCCGAACCTGGTCGCCACCGTGCAAGGGTTTGCGTCACAAGAGAAGGACGTCCTGCTCGGTGTGACCAACGCGCGTTCCAAAGTTGGCTCGATCAACATGACGGCTGAAGCGCTGACCAACCCACAGGCGGTAAAGAATTTCCAAGCCGCGCAGGGCGAACTGTCTTCTGCGCTGTCACGTTTGTTGGTGGTGTCTGAAAACTACCCGCAGCTGAAGTCTGACGCGAATTTCCGCGACCTCCAGTCGCAATTGGAAGGCACCGAGAACCGGATCACCGTCGCGCGCAAGCGTTTCACGGAGTCGGTCGAGGGCTACAACGTACTTGCGCGCCAGTTTCCGACCAACCTGACGGCCATGATTTTTGGTTACAAGGTGAAAGAGCAATTCACGGTGGAGAACGAAAAAGCGATCGCCGCACCACCCAAGGTGAATTTTGGCGCTCCAACTGCTGCAGCACCGGCAACGACGGCACCTGCCGCCGCACCGGCACCTGCGCCGACGAAGTAATTCGTCAGCAAAATCAACACCAAGCCGTTCACGCCAGTGAGCAATCGGCGGATGAACCTGCCAACACAAGCGACGCTACCCTCGTATTTCATTGCGAGGGTAGCGTTTGTTGTGTGGACGCTGTTGGTGATGATTGCGGCGTTCCCGGCAACCGCCATCGCAGCGGAGGGTGATCTACAGAAAATCCCCGCGCTTGAAAAACGTGTAACCGACCTGGCCGCAGCACTTGGGCCGGATGAAGAGGCGCGTATCACCGAACGTATTCGTGTCTTTGAGCAAAAGAAGGGCGGCCAGATTGCCGTCTTGATTGTCGACACCACCGCACCCGAAGCGATCTTCGATTACTCACTGCGCGTGGCCGAGGGCTGGAAGCTTGGGCGCAAAGGGGTTGATGACGGTGTCTTGTTCGTCATTGCCAAAGGCGACCGCAAAATGCAGATCCTCACCGGCCCCGGCGTGCAGGGGACGCTGACCGACGCTGCGAGCAAACGCATCATCGCGGAGATCGTTGCGCCGCGTTTCCGCGAAGGCAAGTTTGGTGATGGCATCTATAACGGCGTTGACAAGATTGCCTCGGTCATTGATGGTGAGGCGTTGCCGCCACCGGCAAAAAAGAAGCAGGCCACCAAATCCATCGACGGTGGTGAGTTTTTGGTGCTCGGAATTTTTGCCGCGATATTTGTGGCGCCGGTGTTGCGCAGTATGTTTGGCCGCTTTCTTGGTGCGACAGCCACGGGTGGTGTAACCGGCGCTGCGGCGTGGTTCCTACTGGGCGGCATGGTATTTCCGATACTTATCGGCGTCATTGTTTTCATCATCGCGCTGTTCGCGGGCCTGCTGAATTTTTCCAGCGGCCGTGGTGGCGGATGGAGCGGTGGCATCGGTGGCGGCGGCTGGTCTGGCGGTAGTGGCGGCTCGGACAGCTTCTCCGGTGGCGGCGGAAGTTTTGACGGCGGCGGCGCCTCGGGAGATTGGTAATGAATTGGCTGAAACGATTCATGCGCCATGTGTGGATGTCGCCGCTGATCGCGCGGCGTGCGTTCAGCGACGAAACGCTCAACGCAATCGAAACTGCCGTGGCCACCTGCGAGCAAACGCACTGCGGGCAGGTGCGATTTGTTGTCGAAGCGGAGCTGACCACGCAGCAACTTTGGGCGGGACTGACGTCACGCGCACGTGCGCTGGAGGTCTTTTCCGGACTGCGGGTCTGGGACACCGAAGAGAATAACGGCGTGTTGATTTACGTGTTACTGGCCGACCGCAAGGTCGAAATCATCGCCGATCGCGGCATCCACGTGAAGGTTGGCGCGGAACGTTGGCAGGCGATTTGCAAAGAGATGGAACTACACTTCCGGAAAGGTGATTTCCACGAGGGCAGCGTGAATGCGATTCACAAAGTCGGTGTGGAACTGGCGTTCTACTTTCCGGCTAATGGGGAACGTACGAATGAGCAGTCGGACAAACCGGTGATGTTGTAGCTGGTGGCTGCTATCGCAAAACACGCCATTCCGCGGGTGTTTCCAGACATAAACGCCTGAAACTGCCGGTCAATAGGCGAGTTTCAAAAAAGCACGGGCGACCACACGATTCGCATTAGGGTCGCCCGTTGTGTTTTTGTCAGCCCGAAAACTACTTCTTCAGGCAATCCGACATAAACGCTTTGCGCTCGTCGCCTTTTTTGCCTTCAGCGTCTTTGTTGCACATCTTCATCTTGTCTTGCTGGCGCGCTTGTTTGTCGGTGAGACACTCTTTCATGAATGCCTTGCGCTCTTCCCCCTTTTTGTCGCCTGCGTCTTTGTTACAGGTGGCCATCTTGTTCTGTTGGGTTGGGGCGGCTTTCTCTTCGGCTGATGCGACGGTCGCGCCGATGCAGAGTGGTAGTGCAATGGTCAATGCGGCAACGAGTTTTCTCATGTGTTTCTCCTGAGGATGAATGATTGAGGGGTGTGGCTTTAACCCCGCAGTTTTCACCCAGCGGTCTTAGCCCCGGTGGCGGCCGACTTCATCAGACATTTTTCGTCGCTGCCGGTGTCTTAAACGCCAGCGTGTCGTCGGCGGTTGACGAGGCGTTGTTGCGGTGGCTGCGCGGCGTCCTACGCCACCTCCTACGCCGCCGTCACTGTCACCGGAACGCCGTTGAGTACCGAGTTGCCCGAGACTGCGTCCACCACTGCCTCATCCGTGAGATCGTTGGCGCTCACGCCAGCGTGCGCTGCGGCAACGACCTGCTTCACGCCGACTCGCTGGTGGCCAAAGCCGTGCGGGATTGACACCACGCCGGGCATGAGGTCTTCGCTGGCGACAACGGTGATGGTCACTTCGCCGACCCTAGACGTTACTGTTACTGACTGCCCGTCAGTGAGCGCGCGTGCGGCGAGGTCGCTGGGATGCATCAAGAGTTGATGGCGTGCTTTCCCTTTCACTAGGCGGTGGCTGTTGTGCATCCAGGAGTTGTTGCTGCGGACGTGACGGCGACCGATGAGTTGAAGCGCCTGCGTTGGTCCTATGAGGGCAGCTTCGACGCGAACGATGTCGGCGACCAGCAGGGGTGGGGCGCATTGTATTTTGCCGTCGGCTGTTTGCAGGCGGCTGAACAGGGAAGGCGTTAGCGGACCAAGATCGATGCCGTGTGGCGCGGCCAACATTTGATCGAGGCTGGCGTTGGGATGGCGCGCCGCGACTGCGTTGACGACATCCTTCACACTTGGCGGCGAACGGTAATCGCGCGCAAGACGCGCCGCAAGACGTGAGCCAATACCCGCAAAAATTTCCCAATCGTAGCGTTCATGTTCGGCACGCTGCCAAATCGCTTTGTTGAAGCGCGTCACGTTGCGCACCGCAAAGGCGTTAAACACAGAGTCGTAGTGGTCGTGATTAAGTGGTGAGGTCGGCGGCAGGATGACACTGGCATGGCGCGTCGTCTCGTTGATGTAGATATCGACTGAGACCATAAACGATAGGCCCGCCAGCGCACGATCGAGTTGATTGCCATTCGGCGTCGACAACACCGGATTCCCCGCCGTTGTGAACAGTGCGCGCACCTGTCCCTCGCCGGGCGTGAGCATCTCTTCGGCAAGAGCGGCGACGGGAATCTCGCCGTTGGTCTCGGGCAGCTTGCGTACTCGTGAATGCCAGCGGCCGTGCCCACCGGCTCGAGTGCCAGACCCGGTGATCGGCAACACTGGAGTAGTAAGGAGTGCTCCGCCGATACGATCGAGATTGCCGGTGACGAGGTTAAGTAGGTAGATCAGCCACTGGTTGGTGGCACCAAAGGCCTGCGTGGTGGTGCCCATTCGACCATACGCAACTGCGGACTTAGCGTTTGCAAACTCGCGTGCAATCGTGCGAATGGTGGCGGCTTCAATTCCGGTGAATGGTGCCACACGTTCCGGCGTGAGCGCCTTGACGGCGTCGAGCGCGTCATCGAGTCCCGTCAGTTTGTCGGCATCTGGAACGCGCAGCAGACTCTCTTCGCGCAGCGTGTTGATGAGTGCCGCCAGAAAGGCGGCGTCACTGCCCGGCCGGATGAAGTGGTGGGCTGATGCAACCTCGGCTGTTTCGGTGCGTCGTGGATCAAGCACGACCACCTGGCCGCCTCGTGTCTGAATCGCTTTTAGTCGCTTGGCCACGTCAGGCACGGTCATCATGCTGCCATTGGAGGCGATGGGGTTGCCACCGAGAATCAGAAAGTGATCGGTGTGGTCGATGTCGGGGATTGGAATCAGGAACTGATGGCCGAACATCCAATACGACACCAGCTGCTGCGGCATTTGGTCGACCGACGACGCCGAGAATACGTTACGAGTGCCAATCAGTTTGGCGATTGGTGGAAAGTTCAGCAGGTGGCCAAAATTGTGGACGTTGGGATTTCCCGCATACAGCGCAACTGCGTCGTTTCCATGCTCGCGAATGATCTCGGCGAGCTGTGTTGCGACTAACTCGAACGCGTCGTCCCATTCGATAGGGTGCCAGTCGCTCCCGTTGCGCAAAACCGGTGTGCGCAAACGATCAGGGTCCTCGTGGATATCCTTCAGTGCGATCGCCTTGGGGCAGATATGGCCGCGCGAGAACGGGTCATCATCATCACCCCGAATGCTGGTGATGGTGTTGCCGTCGAGTTTGAAGGTGAGGCCACAAATCGCCTCACAAAGATTACAAGCCCGGTATTCGGTCCGAGGATCCTTGCCTGAGGCGGGTTCGTTCATTGTGTCTCCCCGTTGGGGTTTTCGTGCAGTTAGAACGCAACGTCGTAACGTCCGTCCGCAATTGTCAGTGTCGCGTCTGCGCCAAATGGAATGGTGAGTTTTCGCGCGATATGCCCGAATGGGAAGTTCGTGAGCACCGGGCAATCCACCATGCCACGCAATGTATTGACGACGTGTGACATCGAGTAAGGGAAGCGATTCGCCTCCGGTTCGCAGTCGTTGAAGTCGCCGACAAGAATCGCGCGTTGCTTTTGCAAAATCCCCGCGTGGAACAACTGCCAGATCATTCGTTCGGCGGCATAAGGCCGTTCGCCAATCTCTTCGAGAAAAAATATACCGCCCGAGATATCGGGCATGAAGGGCGTGCCGACGAGATCGCTTACCAACGATAGGTTTGAGCCCCATATCGGGCCGGTAAGTTTTTGTTGCGTGTACGCGTGATCGGTTTCAACGGTCACCGAGACCGAATCACCCCGCAGCACCGGCCAGAAGTGTTGTTCCATAAAGGCATGATCGTCGGCGATTTTGCCTTCATAAGTCTCGTCGCCAAAATCGGTCGCCACACCCGAGCCCGCCAATGTGACGTAGTTTCCTCTGGCGATCGCTGCCAGGTTGATTGCCGTGAAGTCGGAAAAGCCGCAGAGAATTTTGCCGGACTTTGCGACCGCCTCCCAATCAATGCGATGCACGATGCGCGAAATGCCATAACCGCCACGTGTCATCATCATCGCATCGATCTTTGGGTCAGCGACAAGTTTGTTGAAGCTCGCCAGGCG
>JBIIYQ010000053.1:0-19478 GCA_044346745.1 Usitatibacteraceae bacterium
GGTCGCTGGCTCGTTAAAGCTTAATGGTGTCCCAATTCGTCCGGACCTGGAGTATCGGGTGGTCGCGAATAGTTTTGTCGCAGCCGGTGCCGAGGGCTTCACAGTTTTCCGCGATGGCCGCGATCGCCAAGTGAGTGTGTTGGACCTAGATGCTCTTGTTGAGTATCTCGGGGCGCACTCGCCCTACCAGCCTCCCGCCTTAGGGGCGCGCATGGTTCGCTTGAATTAGCTTGTTGTGCGGGCGCAACAACCGCTGACACCTAGACGTGCGAATTAAACCAAGTCACTTCACGTAGATTCTCAACATCGACGCGGAAGTAGTTGTGTGTAAACCATTAGTGCTTTTGTACTCGATCGCACGTAACCTGTTGATTCCAATGGCGTCATGAATCCGTCATAATTCGTCGATGTAATCGGGGGCTAAGCGTAGGTGTGCCTCGCGAGGTTGGTAGCTGATCGCGAAGAGACTTGGTTGCGGTTGTAAAAAAGGTACTGCGGCGGCGCAGCATTTACGGGTCTGCTTGCCGTACCTAGATACAAAAATGTGTTTAGTAAGCCGTTGTCGCTTGCGACATCAGCCGTTGCCTCGCACGCAAGATTAAAGAATTCTCTGTTTTTATTTCTTACTAGGATGAATCACATGATTAATCGGAATCGGTTGCAGCTTTCAAAGATCGCGCTATGTGTGGCGATTGCAGTTGGCAGTGCCACGGTATACGCGCAGAACACCACATCGGCATTGTCGGGGCGCATCACGGCTGTGGACGGCAAGTCAGTCGCTGGGGCTGCGGTAAAGATTGTTCACGTTGATTCGGGCTCGGTCACCACAACGTCCACGGATGCAGACGGACGTTATTCGGCACGCGGCCTGCGTACCGGCGGTCCTTACACGATTACCATCACCAAAGACGGCAAAAGCGAAACGCGCAACAACGTGTTCCTGACGCTGGCCGAGACTGCGGTACTCGATGCAAAACTCGGCGAGGTTAAGCCGAAAGTTGAGGCGATTGATGTTTCAGCGAGCGCCATTTCCGACGCCTTCAGCAAGTCTGCGATGGGTGCCAGTACCAACATCGGCCGCGCCGAGTTGGAGGGCTTTGGGTCGATCAACCGTAATTTGCAGGACTATGCACGTAACGATCCGCGCCTATCTCAGACCGACAAAGAGCGGGGTGAGATTTCGCTTGGCGGCCAGAATAGCCGATACAACTCAGTGACGGTCGATGGCGTCAACATCAGTGACACATTTGGTCTTGAGGCAAACAACCTGCCAACACTGAAGCAGCCGATTTCGATCGACGCGATTCAATCGGTGCAAGTCAACGTTTCTAACTACGACGTGACCCAGAAGGCATACACGGGCGTCAACATCAATGCAGTCACGAAGTCCGGTACCAACGATTTCCGCGGCAGCTTGTATAAGGTTTACCGCGACGACAAGTACGTCAACAACCAAAACTACAACCGTCAAACGGGGGTGTGGACGCCACGCTCGCCTTTCCAGGAAGATACGATTGGCATCACGTTAGGCGGCCCGATTATCAAGGATACGTTGTTTTTCTTTGCGGCGTACGAAGAACTCACCTCGACTCGTGGCGCGCCAGCCTTCGGCCCAATCGGCAGTGGCTTGGTCAACGTAGGTATTCAGCCGTCGGCGATCACGGGTGCCCAACAAATTGCGCAGTCGGTCTATCGCACAGATATCGGCACTGTAGATATCGCTGCTTCGCCACTGTCTGTGAAAGACTTGACCGTAAAGCTCGACTGGAACATCAGCGACCGCCATCGCGCGAACGTTCGCTACAACAAGACGGAACAGTTTGAGCCGATCTACGTGGCCATCAACTCGACCTCGTTGGGAATGTCGTCGGTCCAGCGCTCAGAAGTGAAAACCATTGAGTCAAGCGTTGCGCAAGTGTTTTCAGACTGGTCTGACAAGTTTTCCACCGAGCTAAAGGTTTCAAAGCGAGATTCTGCGTTGAATCACTCCGTCCCTTCGCGGTTGCCACAGGTGACTCTGACTTTTCCTGGGGCGTTGCCGACAGGTGCTGTTGCGCAAGCTGGCAACCGTTCATTGGTGTTTGGTACCGAACGCAGCCGCCAGTTCAATGCGCTTGACACGAAGACTTGGGATGCTTATGCAGGCGGTACCCTGTTTTTGAAGGAGCATGAAGTCAAGTTTGGTGTGGACTACGCCAACAACGAGGTCTACAACGCATTCCTGCAGGATGTGTTTGGGCAGTATACGTTTACCTGTACCAACAGTAGCGCGACCTACACGTACAGCTTTGGTGCGATCAACTGCGCGACTGCAACCGCCGATCAGGTTCAGGCTGCTGTGTTGGAGAATTTCCGGATCGGTCGTCCGTCGTTGTATCAGGTGCAGGTCCCGGCGCCGGGTCGCTCGCTTAACGATGGCGTGGCAGTCTGGAAACTAGCCAACATCGGCGCATTTGTTCAGGATACGTGGAGTTTCAACAAGAATCTCACGCTCATGTTCGGTGTACGAATTGATGCGCCGAGGGTGGCCGACAAGCCGCTTTACAACGCGGCCGCAGCGGCACCACTGATCGCGGGTTCCGGCACCACACGTAATTCCGGTGGCTTCGGTCTGGACAACAGCGTCACGATCAACGGTGAAAACCTAGTTCAGCCGCGCTTTGGCTTTAACTACACTTTTGATAGCAAGCGGCCGATGCAATTACGTGGTGGTGCGGGCCTGTTCCAGGGGGCCGCGGCAAACGTTTGGCTTTCAAACGCATACTCAAATACGGGTATTGCCACACGGTTCATCGGTTGCGGCGGCAGCTTCACTGCCTGTCCGACGACGGGTGGCTTGTTCAGTATGAATCCTGATGCGCAGCCCGTTGTCTCGGCCAACCCGCCGGCGGCCGGCGTTGACTTCATTCAGAACGGTTTGGGACAGCCGTCGGTGTGGAAAGCCAATATCGCTTTTGAACACCAGCTCCCTTGGTGGGGCATCGTCGCTAGCGCTGAATGGCTGTACACCAAGACCAACACAGGCATCTACTATCAGCATCTGAATTTGGGTGCGCCAACGCGTACCGGACCTGATGGTCGCCAGATGTACTGGACGGCGCAAGCTTATGACCCAGCCTGTTGGACGGGTGTGGGTGGCACGATCACAACTGGTGCTTGTACGGGCTTCCGTAACCGCTCGTTAAGCAACCCGAACTTCGCAAACGTACTTATGGCCTCCGAAACAAAAAAGGGCGGCGGCAATCAAGCAACGTTAGCGTTGAGCCGTCCGATGATGAAAGGCTGGAGCTGGTCGTTGGCATATACCTACACTACTTCGAAAGAAGTCAACCCGTTGACCTCGGCGGTATCGAGCTCGAACTGGCTAAACAATACGGTGTTCAACATCAACGAAAACGTTGCGTCGAACTCGAATTACCTCATTAAGGATCGTTTCAATGGTTCGCTTATGTGGGAACGCGCGTTCTTTGGTAAGTACAAAACTCGCGTGGGTGTTTTTGCGGAAGGTCGTCGCGGCAAGCCATACAGCTGGGTGTTCAGCAACGACGCCAACGGCGACGGCGTCAGCGGTAACGACCTGATGTACATCCCCAAGGGGCCGGGTTCTGGTGAAGTCGCGTTTGCTGGCGCTACGCCCGCAGAGCGAGCAGCAACTGAAAGTGCGTTCTGGGCAATTGTCGACACTACTGGCATCAAGACGCGCGGAGGTGTGGTATCTCGCAACGATACCTTCAACCCATGGACCAACACAGTGGATGCACGGATCACCCAGGAGTTGCCTGGTTTTGTGAAGGAACACAAGTCAGTTATCAGCCTCGACATCTTCAACGTTGGCAATCTCCTGAATAAAAAGTGGGGACAGATCAACGAGATTGCGTTTCCTTCGACTCGCAATTTCGTGAACTACGTTGGAATCGACCCACAAGGCCGCTACGTTTATGCTCTGCGTAGCGCGGGGGTAACTGAATTGCAAACGCGCCAGGTTCGTCTCGAATCGCAGTGGCAAATGCAAGTCACGTTCCGTTACGAGTTCTAATCTTGTCTCAAATGGAAAACGGCCGGTTTACCGGCCGTTTTTTTTTGCCTTTCAATCCGGCTAATCCTTAGGGCCAGTCGGGGAGTGGAACGTATAATTGCGCTGTGAAACAACTCGTTCTCGAAATTTCCCCTCCAGCCAATCCCACCTTCGCCAATTTTGTAATCGGACAGAATCGTGAAGCGGTTGACGCACTCACTAAATCAGCGCAGCCCACCGCTACCAGCGCCAAAGTGATCTATCTTTGGGGCCTCCCGGGTTGCGGCAAGACCCATTTGCTGCGGGCCTTTGCTTCGGCCGCTGGATTTGCATCGCTGGAACGGACGTCTAGGCTCTGTTACGTTCCCGTCCTCGGGCAGCAGACCTCCCACGTCCTTGTGGACAATGTACAGTCCCTCGATGATGCCCAACAGATCAGTTTATTCGATGCCATTAATCAACGAGCCCTTGATCCCGCTGCGGCCGTCGTTGTGACGGGAAATGTCGCGCCGCGCGATCTTGCCCTCCGCCCTGAACTTTCAAGCCGCCTCGGCAGCGGGCTTGTGTTTTCGCTGCATGCGCTGAGTGATGCGGAGAAAATGCAGGCACTGCAAGCCCATGCGGCGACGCGAGGGTTTGGTTTACGCGACGATGTCGTATCGTATCTGCTGCGGCATACGCGACGGGACATGACGTCCCTCATCGGCCTGCTTGACTCGCTAGATCAGTTTTCACTTGAAACTGGACGCGAGATCACACTGCCGCTCCTCAAACAAATGGCACAGCTAGAGTTTCTTGAAAGGGACGGCGATTGAAGTCACTCGCATTGTTTGACCTTGATCACACCCTGCTTAACGGGGACAGTGATCATGCTTGGGGACATTTTCTTGCCGAGCAAGGGGTGGTCAACGGCGACGAACACCGTCAACGCAACGAGGCATTCTGGGCGCAGTACAAGGACGGGACGCTGGATATCAATGCGTATCTGCGGTTTGCGCTGGCACCCATCGCGGGTAAATCTGATGCCGACCTTGCGGTGCTGCAAGCAACATTCATGCGGGAAAAAATTGAGCCGATGATTGGTTCTGCGGCGTTGCGGCTGCTTGAAAAACACGCGGGTGAGTTGTGCGCGATCGTTACCGCAACAAACGCGTTTGTCACCAAACCCATCGCCCAACGGTTTGGCGTCGAGCACCTGATCGCGTGCGACGTTGAGAAAGTTGCAGGACGTTATACCGGCAATCCCACAGGCATGCCGTCGTTCAGAGAAGGCAAAGTCGCACGCGTGGACGCCTGGTTGTCGTCCATGGGGCTGCGTGTTGAAGACTTTGAGACCAGCTGGTTCTATAGTGACTCGTTTAACGACTTGCCGCTGCTTAAACGCGTGAACCGCCCTGTCGCGGTCAATCCTGACGCCACATTGCGTCAAGTTGCGATTGCGCACGGTTGGCCGGTGCTGGATTTAATGTCTGGAGAACTATGATTCGGCGTTTTATCGATAAAGTCTTTAGCCGCAAGACTAGGCCTCGCCAATCGGCTTCTAGCAGCGCGGTAACACGGTATCAACGCGATGAGCATCATATTAAGCGGGGCGATCTTTCCGACGCGGCCATTCGATGCTGCGAGCAGCTACAAAAGGGGGGGCACAAGGCATTCATCGTCGGTGGTGCGGTTCGAGACTTATTGCTAGGTCGGCATCCAAAAGACTATGACGTTGCGACCGACGCCACGCCCGAGCAGGTGCGGGGTGTGTTTCGGCGCTCGCGAATCATTGGACGGCGATTCCGGCTGGTGCATGTCATGTTTGGTCAGGAGACGATTGAGGTCTCAACCTTTCGGTCCGCACATGTCGCCTCGAGCGACGAGGAAAGTGCCAACACAGATGAACACGGCCGGCTGCTGCGCGACAATGTTTATGGCACACAGGCCGACGATGCCATTCGCCGTGACTTCACAATGAACGCGCTGTTCTACGATCCGACGGCAGAGGAGATCTGGGATTTTACGAACGGGCTGAAAGATATCGAGAACAAGCGGGTGGTGATGATCGGTGACCCTGAGGCACGTTATCGGGAAGACCCGGTGCGTATGCTGCGCGCGGCCAGACTTGCCGGCAAACTCGGGTTCAGCATCGATGCGGAAACTGAGAAGCCAATTCCGATGTTGAAGTCGCTGCTCGCCAACGTGCCTGAAGCCCGTTTGTTCGACGAAATGCTGAAGCTCTTGCTTTCCGGTCACGCGTTAGCCTGTATCGACAAATTGCGGGCACTCGGTTTGCATGTGTTGTTACTACCTTCGCTCGAGGAAATACTCAGCGCCCCGCAAAGCCGCGCCTTCGCGACGCTTGCATTGCAGCGGACGGACGAACGAATAAATGAGGATCGTGGTGTTTCCCCAGCGTTCCTATTTGCTGCACTCTTTTGGTTCCCGATGTGTGCCCGAGCGAGGGCACTTGAGGCGCGCGGTGAGCGACCGCTTGCGGCGCTTCATCAGGCGATGGATGAAGTGCTGGATGAGCAGCGCAAATCGCTTGCCATTCCCAGACGTTTCGACGGCAACATTAAGGAGCTGTGGGTTGCGCAACCGCGTTTTGTCCAGCAATCCCGGGCAAAGGCGTTTCGAATGTTGACTCATCCCCGCTTTCGCGCCTGTTATGATTTTTACGCGCTGCGCGCTGAAGCCGGAGACGCATCTCCGGAAGTCGCGGCGTGGTGGGAGAAGTTCCAGTTTGCTGCTACTGATGTTCGCGAGACAATGCTGCTGCCGGAAGCTGGGCCAAAGAAAAAGCGCCGGCGTCGGAAAAAGGCTGCCGCGCATGGCGCAGCACCGTCCGCTATTGCGGCTGGGTCGGATTCCTGATGCGGTCTGCGTTATCGTCTCGCGCCATGATCGGGCTCGGTAGCAACATGGATCATCCCGTCAAGCAGATCCAGGACGCACTAAGTGAAATTGCCGCATTGCCGGATTGTGCGATTACGAAGACTTCGGCGATGTACCAATCGGCTCCGGTTGGGGGTGTCGCGCAGGCAAACTTTGTTAACGCGGTCGCCGAGGTTGAGACCACGCTTTCCCCGCGTGAGTTGATGGCATGCCTGCTTGATATCGAACGCCAGCATGCCCGGGTACGAACGACGCGAAACGGGCCACGGACATTGGATCTTGATATCTTGATGTTTAACGATTGGCGGATTAACGAGCCGGACTTGGTTGTTCCGCATCCTCGTGCACACGAACGTGCGTTTGTGTTGTTGCCACTGCTTGAGGTTTCACCTCAAATCTCCATCCCTGGCGTCGGCACCGCGACCGCGTTGCTGCCGAAAGTAAGCGAGCAGTCCATTGAACGTTGTTCCCAGCCAGTGCTGCGCGAGCGGATATGAAACATCGGTTTATCGTCGTTGAGGGTCCGATCGGTTGCGGCAAGTCGACGCTGGCAAGGTTGTTGGCCGGGCGCTTCGGTGCAGAACTTTTGTTGGAAGATCCAAGCGCAAACCCGTTCCTGCCAAATTTCTATCGCGATATGAAGAGATACGCGCTGTCGACGCAGATGTTTTTTCTCTTTCAGCGCGTGAATCAACTGTCAGGCATCAAACAGCCAGACCTGTTTGAGGGCAAATCGATTGCGGACTATATGTTGGCTAAGGACACATTGTTCGCAAAGCTCACGCTTGATGACAACGAGTTCGCGTTGTACTCACAACTCTACAATCACCTCCGGCCGCAGGCACCGACACCAGATCTGGTGATCTATCTACAGGCTTCAGTTGATCAGCTTATGCAACGCATACAGCGTCGTGGCAGACCGATGGAGCGTTCTATGTCAGAGGACTATCTGGTGAAGTTATCTGACGCCTACACCCGTTACTTTTATGACTACACAGAGTCGCCGCTGCTGATCGTAAACAGCGACCGATTCAACTTTGTTGATAAGCCGGCTGACTTGGAATTGTTGGTAAAGCGCGTGACGTCTCTGCGTGGTGGCAAGGAATACATGAACGCAGCGTAGCGGCATTCAACCGACTGATCGACTCTTTCGTCGGTCTGTGGCATCGCCCCCCTTAACTCTAGAGCACAAGGAAATACGGGCATTTTCAGGCATTTTTGGCTGAAGATGCCCGTGGATAAACGAGTTTCAAAGCTACGCCGCCCGCAGTGAATCCACAATCTTCATACGTGCGGCGCGCATTGCCGGCAGGAATCCGCCAACGAATCCCATAAACATCGAGAACACCAACGTTTGGATGACGATCTTGGGTGTGAGGATGAACGAGAATGCCAGTTGCGAAAACGATTGAAAGTTCAAAGTCGAGATCGTGATGGCTTGCAGGAATGTGGCGAAGAACAGTCCTGCCAATCCGCCCACTAGCCCAAGCAGCAGCGACTCACCCAGAAATGCCGCCAGGATTGACGGTCGCCGGAACCCGAGGGCGCGAAGTGTGCCAATTTCGGCTGTGCGCATGGCCACCGAGGAGTACATCGTGATGGCCGCGCCAATGATGGCGCCGATGGAAAAGATGACGGTCAATACGTTGCCGAGAATCGAGATAAATGTGGATAACGCCCGTGACTGGTCCTCGTAAAAAATCTGTTCGCGTTTGGCGTCGATGGTGAGACGAACGTCCGCGGCAATGTCCTTGAGTAACGGATCAAAACCCTCTGTCTGCGCGAGTTTGAGGATGACAGAGGAGTAGTTCAGGCGTCGAAAGGCCTGCATGAGCTGCTCGACATCGCCCCACATCTCGGAGTCAAAAGCGCTGCCGCCGCCGTCAAACACGCCGACGATCGTCCACTCGCGCTGCGCAAACCGCAGCGTTTGTCCGATCTCCGCGCCGTCAAACTGACCGTTAATGTTCCGGCCCACTACGAGTTCAGACGCGCCTGCGCGGAACATTCGGCCCTGCACCAGTTTCACCTGGGGACGCAAGGTGATGCCCATCGGTGATACACCACGTACGATCACGTTAGAGCCCTTTTCCTGACCGCTCTTGACGAGCGAAATTAGGACGAGTGTCTCTTTTGAAATCAACGGCTCACCTGTTTTGCTGCGCGCAACTTGCGGCATCGCCTCAAGCAAACCTGCCTGGTCGCGTGTAATGCCGCTCTGAATCTCGGTTTCAGAACCGGTGCGAATTGCCAGCACGTTATCGAGAGTACCGGTACCCACCATGGTTTGCTTGAGTCCTGCATCCAGCATCAAGACTGCCGCAAAGACAAACACCACCAACCCCATTCCCGACGCGGTCAGAATGGTAGTGAGCTTGCGTGTCCACAAATTGCGGAAAATGTACGAGAAGGGGACTTTCATGGACTTAGGCCTTAACCAACATGCCGCAGGCCATCAACAATCTTTACCCGCGCGCTGCGCCATCCCGGCACAAGTGCCGCGATGACACCCACTGCGACTGCGCATACCACCTGCATCCAAACCGTGCTTGCCGAGACCGCAAATGAGGCGAAAGCCCCTCCAGCGGGGGAACTGGCAAAGCCACTTGCCACCGGAAACGTAAACAAAATGCCAATGCCAGCGCCGAATAAGGCGAGTACCATCGCCTCGCCGAAGATGAGTGCTGCGACGTAACTCGGCGAAAAACCCAGTACCTTTAGTGTTGCGTATTCGGCGATTCGCTCGCGTGCGGTCATGGCCATGGTGTTGGCGACCACCGCCATGATGATAAAGATCACCACAAACGACACAACGCGGATTGCGACCACGATTGCCTCCGACTGTGCAACAAATCCGAGCTGAAACGCCTTTTCGGTTTCGGTGAGAGTTTCGGCGAGCGAATTGCGAAACTCCGCATCAATTGCCTTTGAGATGTCGGCCGCACGGGATGGATCGCTAATCAGGACGTTGAACACCCCGACTTGATCCCCACGTCTTGGGAATCGTTTCTTCACGGACTCATTGATGTAGTCCCAATGCATGAAGAACTGCCGCGTTAAGGTTGTTTCGTCACGGCCATCAAAAATAGCGCGGATGGTGAACTGCCAATTTCCCGAAAAAATGGTGCCGCGGATTGGGATGACGTCGCCAACCTTCCAGCCGAATTGATCCGCCAGTTTGCGGCCAACGATTGCACCCTGCCGGTCACGTTTGAACGCGAGCAACTCTTCCGGTTTGATCAAGAATTCCGGATAGAGATCAAAGTAGTTGTTGTGGTCAACGGCAAACTGCGGGAAAAAATTGGAGGGCTCCTTATAGATGCCACCGAACCATTGTGAATAACTCACCATCTTTACGCCCTCGATGGAGCGCATGCGTTCGCGGTAATAGGTGGGCATCGAAAACACCAGTGAGATGGCGTTGCGGGTGACGAGTCTGGCATTTGAAGCGGAATTCGCGCCGGCAAACCACGCATCCACGACAGTTTGTAGCAAGCCGAAGGCGACAATGGCTACGACCAATCCAGTGACCGTCAACGCCGTTCGAAGTTTGGCGCGAAACACATTCTTGAAGATGAGCTTCAGGTAGTACATTTGTCTGGCCGGTTTGCCGACGGACTTGAGCTACAGTTGAATTTCATCAAACGCCTTCGTCCAACAATTCGCCTTTTTCAAGGTGGACAAGTCGTTTCGCCGCCTCTGCGGCATTTGCATCGTGCGTGACCATGATAATGGTCTTGCCAAGGGTATTGTTGAGTTCCTTGAGCATATCTAGCACATCGCTTGCGGACTGTTTGTCGAGGTCGCCGGTTGGTTCGTCACAAACCAAAATGGTCGGGTCGGTAACGATGGCACGCGCGATCGCAACCCGTTGTTGTTGGCCGCCCGACAGTTCGTTCGGATAATGGTCCATCCGGTCAGACAGGCCGACCATATTCAATGTCATCTCAATGCGTTCGCGTCGTTCGGATCTTGAGAGATCTGTGAGTAGCAGCGGTAGCTCAACATTTTCGTAGGCGGTCAGTACCGGCATCAAATTGTAGAACTGAAAAATGAATCCAATGTTGGATGCCCGCCAGTCGGCAAGCTCCCCTTCGGATAACCTCGAAATATCTTCACCATCGATACGCAGTATTCCCCCGGACGGTTTGTCAATACCCGCGATGAGATTGAGCAGGGTCGACTTTCCTGAACCGGATGGCCCCATTAGTGCGATAAAGTCACCGCGCTCGATGTTCAGTGTAATGTCGCGCAGCACGGGGACGTCTTGGTCGCCACGTGTATAGGATTTGACGAGATTCTTGATCTCGACCAGTGTGTTGCTCATGGCCGTTACCTACTTCTTGCTGATGACAACTTCGCCGCCATCTTTCAGTTTTTCATCGGGCTTCAGCGCCACCTTGTCCCCAGGTTTGATGCCGCTGACTTGCACGAGGTCTCCCAGCTTTCCCGATGTTGTGACCGTCACCATCCGCGCAATGTTTTTGTCGTTGATGACAAACGCGACGTCCTTGCCGTCGCGCTTTACCACCGCCGACGGTTGCACGGCGGTTACTGCTTTGCGCTCATCGGCTGAAGGTGCTCGTTGGAGAAATGCGACTTTCGCGCTCATATCGGGGAGTACACGGTTGTCTTTCTCGACAAACTCAACCTTAACGAGAACCGTTGCTTTCGAGCGATCAACCGTGGGCACGATTCGACTAACCCGCCCAAGTAAACGAAGGTCAGGAAAAGCGTCAAGCTGAATCTCTACCGGCATGTCGGTGGAGATTTTTGACAAACTGTTTTCGGAGACATCAGCCTCAACTTCCAGCGTGGTCATGTCCGCAATATTGACCACGGCACCCTTGGAGTCGGCTGCCGACGAAAATGGCGTGATGATGTCGCCGACATTGGCGTTTTTGGTGAGAATCACTCCATCGAATGGTGCACGGATAACGGTTTGCTCCACTGCCACGTTTGTTGCCCGCAAGTTGGCCTCAGCCACCCCGATCTGGCCGTTCAAAGCTGCGACCGACGCTTTGGCTCGATCATGTCTGGCGATGGCCGTATCGAGCTGTGCGCCTGAAATGAAATTCTTTTTGGCGAGGTCCTCGGTGCGGCGTAGATTTGCTTCGGCGTCGCGAAGTTCGGCCAGCCCTTGTTCCGCGTTTGCTTTAGCCGCGCGAACATTTGCGAGCGCTTGGTCTTGTGTTGCGACCACATCTTTATTCTCGATTCTCGCCAAGATTTGCCCGGCCTTTACGATCGAACCTTCTTGCACACCAAGATACTCAAGTTTTCCAGTGGCTTTTGTGGAAACGGCTGCTTTGCGGAACGCTGAAACTCGCCCGGTCGCGTTTAAGGTCGTGATGGCTTGGGTAGGAAATGCTGACGCAACAGTACCGACCTCCACAGACATAGGTCGGTTGCCGCTGCGAACGACAGCCGCCCCGGCCACAATCACAATCAGTAGGGCAACACCTAACCACCACTTCTTGCGGCTGCGGCCGCCGCCGACAAAGGCTTTTTTGGATCGGTCGATGGTGAGTTTGGATAGGTCGTTGGTTGACACAAGTTACTCCAGAAGGATTTAGCTGAATCGATTATAGGAGAAGCCTCTGCTGCAACCAGCGGAAATGCGGCCAATCATCCGGAAACTCACCGCCAGCTGCGTATGGATGGCGCGAACGGTCGGCGGCGAAGCGAAGGCCTAAATCTCTGCGGATCAACGGTCCGGGTGGCGCGTACATGTTGCCGGATGGGTCGCTTCTCGCCAAACCGAGCGGTCGCGTTATAATGTTGGCCTACCCGATGCCGGGATGGCGGAACTGGTAGACGCACTGGACTCAAAATCCAGCGGTGGCAACATCGTGCCGGTTCGATTCCGGCTCCCGGCACCACAGTTTAAATGCCCCCGTCGGGGGCATTTTTGTTTCTAAGTGCGCCCGTTCAGCGTATTTGAACGCGATATCCACGGCGGAATCCAATGAAGACGACAGACTTTGGCTACGTGTTGCCGCCTGAATTGATCGCGCAGCATCCGCCGGACCGACGTACCGCGAGTCGGCTACTGCATCTCGACGGGAAGACCGGCAATAGCGTAGACCGGCAATTCTTGGACCTGCCAGACTTGCTGCGCACCGGCGACCTGCTTATCTTTAACGACACCAAGGTGATCAAAGCGAGACTGCACGGCCGAAAGTCAACCGGCGGCAGTGTCGAGGTTCTGGTCGAACGCATTCTTCGCGAGCAGGGGGATCGGCAGCAGCGCACATTGGCACATGTGAGGGCCTCGAAGTCACCAAAGGCCGGCGCGCGTTTGTTGTTTCCGCATGGCGTTGCTGCGGTGGTTGAAGGCAGACGAGACGACCTATTTGAGCTCCACTTTGAAGGCGACAAAAATGTGTTTGAGTTGCTCTCGCAGGTGGGGGAAGTGCCGCTGCCGCCTTACATCACGCATGCGCCTGCTGATGATGATGAGTCAAGATATCAGACGGTATACGCCAAACATGCGGGATCTGTGGCGGCGCCCACGGCAGGCTTGCATTTTGACCAGGAAATGCTGGCGCTTTTGGAATGCCGTGGCGTAAGACTCGGGTTTGTGACGCTGCATGTCGGC
Source organism: Usitatibacteraceae bacterium (assembly GCA_044346745.1). Taxonomy (GTDB): domain Bacteria; phylum Pseudomonadota; class Gammaproteobacteria; order Burkholderiales; family Usitatibacteraceae; genus UKL13-2. The sequence goes on from JBIIYQ010000053.1 coordinate 13,497, forward strand.
GCAGGAACCTTCCGACCGGTTCGCGATGATGACGTGTCAAAACATGTAATGCATCAGGAGTGGTACGTAGTCCCCGAAGAGACGGTGGCGGCAGTGGCGAAGGCCAAAGCGGAAAACTCTCGTGTAATCACGGTTGGTACGACTAGCATGCGTACACTCGAGTCGGCCGCTCAATGTGGCTCACTCGTGGCCGGTTCGGCGGAAACCTCGTTGTTCATCACACCCGGATATGACTTTCGTATTGCTGATTGCCTGATAACGAACTTTCACCTGCCAAAGTCCACGTTGATGATGTTGGTTTCTGCGTTTGCAGGGCACCAAAACACCATGCGCGCCTATGCCCATGCGGTCGCTGAGGGTTATCGTTTCTTTAGTTATGGCGACGCGATGTTTATAGAGCGCAGCGAGAACAGAAAACCTTAAACGGCTAGGTGGATCCGGCTTTGTGCGGCAACGTGTTGCTTTAAAAACTCCATCTGATCGATGAGAATCCGGCGGTTGGCCAGAATCAGGAACTCAGCGCGGTTGGGAACGTAGGGCGCATAAAGTAGCTGCATGTTGGCTTCCTCCAGCAAACGATTGCCCTTGCGTTCGTTACAGCCACGGCAGGAGGTGACGACGTTCATCCAAGTATCTTGGCCCCGACGTGAATACGGAATGATGTGGTCACGAGTCAGCCTTGAGTGGGTAAACAACCCGCCGCAATAGGCGCAGATCTGGCGATCGCGGTGAAAGAGTTCGCGGTTGTTAAGAGGCGGGACTTGGTTAAATCCCTTGATGGCCATCGCTTTGCCGCGTATCGCAATAATTGATGCAGCCGTGACCGTGGAAGTCTCTCCGGTCTCGCGGCACTTACCCCCGTTTACGGTAAATGCCTTCGAGCCCGTCTCCCAAGCGACACGTTGTTTTGCGTAGTACCAGACGGCATGCTGCCAAGTAATCCAACGATGTGGAATACCGTTTTGATCCAGCGTGAGGATTAGCGGAAAACGCTTCGATTCGTCAGAAAAAATGGAAAACGCGGGTTCGTGCAGATCTTGCGCCAACGCCGAAACAACCGCGGCTTGGTTGGGGCGAGCATGGCTGCTGGTGTTTCGACGCTGTTGGCGTGGCGAATGCACTTTCTCTCCTTTATCGACTCACCGACAGGTCAACGCTGTTGGCGTAATTGAGGGGAACGGCGATAATCCCGGAAAGCGTGCGATTCAACAGCAGCAGTATTCTTGAATTGCGACAGTTAAAGAAGCACGCTCCCGGCTAGAGACTAAAGCAAAAAAGTGTTTTTGAATAGCCCTAGCCTCTTCCAACGGCATATGCGTCTGAGAGGGGCATTGCGTTTCCAATGGCATCTGCGTCTGAAATGAGGATTTTGGGTCGATCATCCAGAAATGGTCATCGACATGAACGACGCACGGCTGCCCTGCCCCATGAATAACCATTTAGTTGTTTAGGATGAATCGATGAACTTAGATAGAGTTGATTCCGGTCGAGATGTTCCCAACGACGTAAACGTTGTCATCGAAATTCCGATGAACGGGGATCCGATAAAATATGAGCTGGACAAGGTAACCGGCGCGTTGTTCATCGATCGATTCATGTCGACCTCGATGCATTACCCTTGCAATTACGGTTATATCCCACACACGCTGTCAGACGACGGTGATCCGGTGGATGTGCTTGTGATCACGCCGCATCCGCTCATCCCCGGGGTGGTGGTTCGTTGTCGGCCACTGGGGATGTTGAAGATGACCGATGAGGCTGGCACCGACGAGAAACTGCTTGCCGTACCGATAGACAAATTGACGCCGATCTATCGAAACCTAAAGAGTGTGAAGGATTTGCCGGAAGTGCAGCTAAAGCAGATTGCGCATTTTTTTGAACACTACAAAGATTTGGAGCCCAAAAAATGGGTAAAGGTGGACCGTTGGGTTGGTTTGGCTGAGGCGAAGACGGCGATCACTGACGGCATCAAGCGTTATGACAGTGCAAAAAAGAAGCCGATGTTTTGATGTGAACCACCTTGCATGAACGCCCCTGTATTTGAGGTTGAGCTCGCCAGTTGGGCGGTAAGCGGTGACGAACTATCGAAGATTCGTTATGCCGTGTTTGTGATAGAGCAAGGCGTACCACTTGAGCTCGAGTTGGATGACAAAGACGCCGACCCGTTTGCAGTCGCCCACGTCGTGGCAACCGGTGCGGTCGGTGAGACAATTGGTACGGCGCGGATGTTGCTCGAATCCGAAGCGGTGCGTATTGGTCGGATGGCCGTGATGCCGAACTGGCGGGGTCAGGGTGTCGGTCAGAAAATGCTGGAAGTACTCTGCGATGACGCCAAGCGGCGGGGATACTTTCTCGTGCGTCTTTATGCGCAGGCACACGCAGCCCCTTTTTACGCTAAACAGGGGTTTATTGCTTTCGGTGAGGAGTTTTTCGAAGCCGGCATCCGGCATATCGAGATGCGCCGCGGCCTCTAATTGGCGACAACTTCGCCTTCGTTCGGGGGGCGATTTTAGTCAGGGTAGACATACGGCAAGGCACTCACCGGGAGTTGGTTTTCTCGTGTGCAGGCAATGTCCAAGTAGAGGCTGTTGCTATTGATCGATTCGAGTTGGACGACAACCAGCGCCACCACGCTGCTCGTTGAGGAGCGGGCGGATAGCGCCACGCTGCCGACGCTCTGGTCCGGGAATTGGGGGGAATAAACCGGTGTCCCGGGCTTAAGGGGGATGGATGAAAGGTGCGACACTTTTGCCATACGTCGTTTCAGGATGCCGCGATACTGCGTACGCGCGACGATTTCTTGCCCGGGATAACAGCCCTTCTTAAAACTCACGCCGCCTACTAACTCAAGATTCGCCATCTGCGGCACATAACTGTCTTGGGTGTCCGGCACAACTTCGATGACGCCTTCGTTGATACCAGCAAGATCCCATTCATTGACGGTAAGCGGGGGGAGGGTCTTGCAAAGTTCTTTCCAAACGGCTTCCGCAGTAGCCGGCGAGGTGACCAAGACAGTACGCGACGGTCCGAGCCTCGCCGAGGTCCCCCGATCGGTGTTTGTGATATTGCCGGGCGCGGGTGTGAAGCTGCTGAGAATGTCATCAACCGCGTAGGGGTGATCCGTGCCGGGTGCCGGCGACGCTCGCAATAGACCAATCCGCACGGTTGTGGCGCTGACGTCTTCTAACGTGACCTTGGATCGAAGGATAAACATGCCCAAACGTTTCTGGATCGCCAGTTGCAGCGATTTCTGCAACAACATGTAGTACTCATCGTCGATGCGCCACAGCCAAAAGACCGCCAGCAGACGGCCTTTGGGTGAACACCAGCCGTTGAGCTGAGACTGACCGGATTGCAGAGCCAATACATCGTTGGTGAATTGGGCGTGCAAGAACTGTGCAGCGTCTTCGCCAGAAATTTTGACAAGTCCGTAGTGCGACAGGTCGCATATACCAGAGGACGCTGCCATTGCTGACTCTGCGGAGGTGCCCGAAAACCCCACCACGCGACCGTCGGAGAACTGGGCACCCTCGCCGATCAACGCGTTAAACCAACTTTCGCTCATGCAAATATTTTGTTTAGGTTGCTTTAGACTGATTGTACCTTCTGATCTTGCCGTTGACGCGCATCCTGTTAGGAGCTTTAAGCATGAATACCGATGAATCCAATGATATCCGATGGATATTTCTGCGTCCTTCCAACGTCAATTTGGGACTCACGTTAATCGCGCCCTTATGCGCGGTGGCCTTGCTCTTCATCATTGATTTGCCGGATTGGGGGCGCGCTGTAATCGCAACGGCGGTGTTCTTGGTCACCATCGTCGATGTGTACTTTGTCAGACACCGGAATGCCCGCGCCATTTCCGCGCTCTGTCTTGAAAGGCGGGAAGGTGGTGTAGTGGCGGCGGCCCCAGCGGAGGCAGAGAAGGCTGATAAACCACAGCGAGAACTTGTCCTTCGGTTGCGTTATCGCTTCCCGGGTCGTGCAGGGGGGGCACCTGAGGTCGATGCCACGGTGTTGCCGCGCTGCTACGTTTCTACATATTTCACCAGCATCTCTTACCTCATGCCAAGTGATCCAGCATGGAGGCGCTGGTTTCCCCGCGTTCTCCCGATCTGGGCCGATGGCATCGATGCCGAAGACTTTCGTCGCGTTCGAGTGTTGCTTAAGTGGCGGTAGTGGAACGCCCACTTCAGGTGCTCACATGGGGCGTCTATAATTACTGGTGTCTGGTTGTTAGCGGTCGACGCCGCGTCTCCGACTCCGCTCTCAATTTTTTCGCTTTTTTCCAATGAATCTCAAGCCTCCAGCCGCCGCAGCACCTGTTGAGGCACCTATCGTAATGCGCGGCTCGATGGCGTTATCACCGTTCCGAGTAGCCAAGCTACTTGAGAGTTTTCGCGCAGCGGAGATTCCGGTCCGATCCATTGCCGCGCGGTTTGTGCATTTTGTCTCGGTCGCTCGCCGGTTAAGTGAGGAGGAGTTAACGACACTTGATCGATTGCTGACTTACGGAGACCCGTCTACTCAGGGTGGAACCACTTCCGTAATTGTGATTCCGCGTGACGGCACCGTGTCACCTTGGTCTTCAAAAGCAACCAATATTGCGCAAAACTGTGGACTGGATTGCATTAAGCGCATCGAGCGTGGTGTCTCCTACTCCATCGAAGGTTTTTCGGAGCTTTCGACTGCGCATCGAACCGCCGCGGTGTCGTACCTGTTTGACCCGATGACCGAAGTTGTGCGCCCGGCAGACTTTGATGCCGGCGAACTTTTTGTCACGCAGACGCCTACACCTCTGAAATCAATTGATGTCCTTGCTGAAGGCCGAGAAGGTCTCGAGCGTGCCAATTCAGAAATGGGGCTGGCGCTGTCTGTTGACGAGATTGAATACCTGTACGCCTATTTTGTACGGATTGCTCGGAATCCGACCGACGTGGAACTCATGATGTTTGCGCAAGCGAATTCGGAGCACTGTCGCCACAAAATTTTCAACGCGCGCTGGACAATCGATGGCGTGGAGAGGGATCACAGTTTGTTTGGAATGATTCGAAACACGCATGCGGTGTCCCCGGTCGGCACAGTTGTCGCCTACTCGGACAACTCGGCGGTAATGTCGGGTGCAAACATAGACCGCTTTTACCCAACAGCGGGTCGGGAGTATGGCTTCAACACCGACGAGACGCACGTACTGATGAAGGTTGAAACGCACAATCACCCAACAGCTATCGCGCCTTGGCCCGGGGCCGCGACTGGTGCAGGCGGTGAAATTCGCGACGAGGGCGCAACCGGAATCGGTGCAAAGCCCAAAGCTGGGTTGACCGGCTTCTCCGTTTCAAACTTGCAGATACCGGGTTACACCCACGCTTGGGAAAGCGCCTACGGTAAACCCACGAGAATTGCATCACCCTTGGCGATCATGATTGAGGGACCGATCGGTGGCGCGGCTTTTAACAATGAATTTGGCCGCATGAATTTGTGTGGCTACTTTCGAAGTTATGAACTGCACGCCCACGGTGTTGTGCGTGGTTATCACAAACCTATCATGATCGCGGGCGGCTACGGCAACATCTCCGCCCAACACACTCACAAGAAACCATTAACACCCGGTACTTTGTTTGTGCAGTTGGGCGGGCCAGGCATGAGGATCGGGCTCGGTGGGGGGGCTGCCTCATCGGTATCGTCCGGCGCCAATACGGAAGCGCTCGATTTTGACTCGGTACAGCGCGCCAATGCCGAAATGCAGCGACGCTGCCAAGAAGTGATTGATGCTTGCTGGCAATTGGGCGCGGCGAATCCAATTCTCTCGATTCATGACGTCGGCGCGGGCGGCATTTCGAATGCACTGCCGGAATTGGCGCATACCGGCGGTGTGGGCGCGATCTTTGACCTGCGCAAGGTCCCTTCGCTTGAGGCGGGCATGAGTCCCCGGGAGATTTGGTCGAACGAGTCGCAGGAGCGTTATGTCATCGCAATTGGGCC
>JBIIYQ010000153.1:0-6242 GCA_044346745.1 Usitatibacteraceae bacterium
TCTTTGCCAAATCCAGTCCAATTACCTTAATCTCTTTCATGACGCCTCCTTCTGCTTTTGGTGGTTGATGACACTTCCACTTTGGCACTTCGATGCCGTTGCAGGTAGGGGGCGTCCATTTCATTAAGTTAGGATCATCTCCATAGAGTAAAACCCTAATATTGACGGGCATCTCTGAGCAAACTTGTCTGAAACTACCCGTGGATGCTGGGGTTTTGAAAAACTCGAACCTAGCCCCTGTGATGTTCCAGTGAAGTTAAAAGGCCTCTTGACAACGTCGTTTACACGTGTAGACTTCGAGAAAGTTTACAGCTGTAGACGCATGTTCAAGTTGCCGTTAATTCACCACAGATGCCACCGATGACCACCTCAAACACCCGTAAGCGCAGCACGCCTTCAAGCCCACCCCCAGGCCCGCCAAAGCTGACTGCCACGGATTTGCCGCCGATCTCTGAGTCCGAAGCCAAGGTGATGGATGTGTTGTGGCAAACGCAGCCCGCAACGGCTGAGCAGATTTTTGCGCAATTGCAATCAAGCGAAGGCTGGCATGTGAGTACGGTCAAAACGCTGCTAGGCCGATTGGCGAAGAAAAATGCCATTGCCGCAGAGAGTGACGGTCGGCGTTTCCTGTATCGACCTCTACTGTCCCGCGATGTCTATGTGTCGCTGGAAAGCCGCTCGCTGCTCGACCGGCTATTTGGTGGCAAAGTCGCGCCGCTGGTCAGCCATTTTGCCGAGCAACGCAAACTTAGCAAACGCGATATCGCCGAACTGCGACGATTGATAGACGAGCTCGACCATGATTAACAGCGCGTCTTTTAATAGCGCTCCGCTCAATTCCTTTATGAGCATAGGTCACGACATCGTCATCGCAACCAGTGTTGCGATTGTTGTGATCGCGATTCTGCGTCCCTTGGTTAATCACCTCTGCGGCGCGATCGCCACGCTCAGACTGTGGTGGGTGCTGCCGCTTGCGATCTTGAGCACACTAATTCCGAAAGTCCAACAAGTGGTCATCTCAGAGGCGGCCACAACGGCTGCAATCACGATCAGCACGTCAGTCGATGTCGTTGCGCCCGCGGCGAGCTGGTCATGGCAGGCGCTCTTTGTGGTCATTTGGTTTGTCGGTTTTGCGTGTTACGCGGGCTGGCTGGTGGTTGCGCAGTGGCGCTTTGAGAAGGCGGTGGCGTGGCGCAAGCATTTCGGCATTTCGCCAGCTGGCACGAGTCCCGCGATGCTCGGTATCTTGCGGCCACGTTTGGTCTTACCGCGTGATTTTCGGCAGCGCTACTCGCGGGCGGAGCGGCGATTGATCTTGCAGCATGAGCGCACGCACGTTGAGCGTGGTGACAGCATCACCAATCTGGCGATGGCCGTGTTGAGGGCAATTCAGTGGTGGAATCCGCTGGTCATCTTCGCCAGCCGCGCGCTCAGCCACGATCAGGAGCGCGCTTGCGATGCGAGCGTGATTCATCGACATCCCAATCAATTACGCACCTACGCTGATGCGCTGAGTAAAACGTTATGTCGCACCACGCCCCACCTGCCCTTGGTTTGCCAATGGCAGTCTTTCCACCCGACCGTTGAAAGGATTGCCATGTTAAAAATTCATCGTGACCGCCGTGCCAGATTACATCTCGCCGCGACCATCATCGCTGGTGCGGCGGCAGTTGCCAGTGCGATCGGCTACGCCGCGCGTCCCGCAACGATTCAGGCGGTGATGCCGCTCGCAGCGGCAGCCAGCGTTAGCGCTACCGCTACCGCCACCGCCACCACAGCCACCACCGCGGCCACCGTGCCATCGAGCAAACAAGCGCTGGCTTCAACTTCCCAAACGTTGAAAGCAGCGCCGAGCGCATCAACTATTGCAACCCCTTCGGCTTCAAAGAATCCGCAGCTTCTAAAAACCCAGGCGCTCACGGCGGACGCCGCACCTGTCGCCAGCGCGCCAACCGCGAACACACGCGCCGCAAAGACTATCGATCCAGCAGCAAGCTACTACCAAGTTAACTTTGTGCTCACCAAGGCATCGCCAGATCCAACGGTAGCTGGGCAGATGTGGACCAAGCGAGTCGAATTCAGCACGGTGATTAAGCAAGGCTCAACCTTCTACGGCGAGCTACCGGCTGGCGATGTTCGCCTAACCGTCACAGTTAAGCCCAACGATGACGCGATTCGTATTGAAGCGATCATCGAGTCCCTCTCGACGCAGAAGGTATTGGCCAAGCCTGTACTGGTGACGAAATCTGGTTCCACCGGCACGGTCCGCATTGGCAAGTCTAGTGATAACGATTTAGCGGGTGATCTTCAAATCGAACTGACGCCAACAAGTCTCACGGCTGAAGAAGCGGCAGTTGTGGTCGCCAAAGCGGCTGAGGCAAGAGCGAAGCGGGAAGCTGGCGCAGCGCCACAAACAAATGGCGCGAGCTAGCTAGTTGAATTGGCCAGGCTGAGGCACGCATTTTTTCCGGCTCGCGTTTGCGGGTAAACAATCGACCCTGCCCGACTTGATTGGGCCCCCTTGATGCTCGTTCATTGCTTCGCCACCGCTTCCTTTGCCGCGCGTTCCGCGTACGGAACGTACTGAACCTTATGGCGCTTGGCATGTTCTGCCAAAGGCCCATAACCAACCTCGGCGCGACGTTTATCGACGTTCGCTTCGTCTTCAATTTGCCAGAAGGTGGTGATTCCTTTTTCGTCAGTGTTGGTTTGGGTACCGTAGCGCTGAGGCATGCCGGAGCGCATACGCAGCCTGTCGTCGAATCTCGCAAACTCCCACTTTGGTAGATCACCACGCTCCACCGACTTTTCAATCATGGGCTGATACCGCGACATGTATTCACGGCGCGCGTGTTGAACCACCAGAAAAGCACCGAGAACCGCTTTCTCGCCAACGTCTTTTGCGAGGGGCCAGCCGTGCCGCTCGACGAGCTCATCAAGGCGAGCCTGATTGGCCGTATCGACAACTTGCATCTGATCAAAAATCGCCCGCATCGCCTTTTGGTCCATTCCAGACTTCAAACCTGTGCGTACCTTGCGGTCGCTTTCAAGTAGCGCTTCAAACTCTGCCCTGAGCAAAGCTAGCGTCGAAGTCTTGCTCGCATCGTTCACCTCAGCGGTTGGCGCAGCCGCTTCAGGGATTGCGGTGCAGGCGGAAAACAAGACGCACGTCATTAACGAGAGGAAGAGATGCTTCATTCGCTGGTTCGGTTGGCGGTGGTTTGATGGAATGACAAACTGATTCTGCGGGAAAGTCACGCGTGCGCAAAACGAATCGCTTCTGACCGTTTGAATAAAGGGAGAAAGCCTAGACAGGACGGGCGTTTTCAAGCAAAAAAGGCTGAAGATGCCCGTAGATGCTTGGGTTTGTCGAAATAATCGAACCTGACGCCTTTAATTTTTGCTTAAGTTCTTCTTGCCGACCTCATTCGTCCTCAAAAAAATCGAGGTCGATACGCTTAACTTCATAGGTTTCATGCGTGACTGTCGCGACGTTGAAATCAATCATCAACTCTGCAAGTTGCTCACCGCCGATGAGAATGATCTTTTTGTCGCCGAGGCGCTTGACGTACTCTTTTGCATCTTGAGAAAACTGCGACGTCGTGATGAAGACACCCTTCTTTGCTCCTTGCCCATCCAGACTGCCCGAAAACGCCTGCACATCGGGCCTACCGACCGTCGTGTTTGTGTATCTTTTGGCCTGAATCGCAACGAGGTCGAGGCCAAGTCGATCTTCCTTGATGATTCCGTCGATTCCTCCATCGCCTGTTTTGCCGATCGCCCGTCCTGCATCAGCACGTGAGCCGCCGTATCCCATTTGCACAAGCAAGTCGACAACCAGACGTTCAAAAAACGCCGGCGTCGAAGTTTTCACTTTCTCAAGGAGCTCAATCGCGAGCGACTTTCGAATGTTTTGATAAGCAATTTCAATTTGTTCTGCCGGCGTGACCGCTTCCGACTGCTCTGTGACCGGCTGAGGCGCCACCTGAGCCTCAGCACCAAACCCACGGAAAATCTTGAACTCCGGATACTTCATGAGGTACTGAACCGTAATCTTTGGCGGAGCAATCCCAAGCTCTGCTTTACCGCGCTCGGTGATTGCGATGACACCTCTGCTCTTACGTTCGACTAGTTTCGCCGCATTCAGAAATGTTGCGGCCCACTGAACTCGGTTGATGAAGCGAGTCTGCTTTCCGCTAGGGAGAAGGTCTTCGAGATCGGCGTCGGTGAGTTTGAATCTGGTAGATATTTGAGGCGAAAGGTCATGAATCTTATGCGTCCGCCCATCAGACACAGCTTCCAACATCGGTCGCAAGAAGGTTTGAAAATCTGGTACCGCCATGTTTATCCCCGTGTTAGAAACCTAATCCGTCACCGCCCTCTTCGAGGCATTTCGCACGAACTTAAAGCATTTCCCCAGCACGCCACTCGTGGTTGGCTCAGGTCAAACCGCAGTTATCGACCGTCCTTAGGTAGATGAACAACGCCCCGTCTGCGGGCACTGTCTATTTCTCGCTTCGATTCAAGCTTATTCTTCAATTTAGGAAGCTCGCGGACCACAAATAGATGTTCGGCCGGCAGTAGGCGAAGATCAATTGCTTGCATCGCATCCAATCCAAATTCGTGGTACGCGTACACGCCGTGCGGCGAAGACGCAATATCAAATACTCTGGTGATCACTCTTGAAATAGCGGTTTCACCCAGGCGTGCGACATCCTAGCGAATAAACTGGTCAACTATGCCAATACTAAGTCGCGCTTGAGCGAGACCATTGCTATCCCGCTTTCCAGAAAGAAGCGTGAGATTTGCAAACCTACTTTGCATACAAGCTAGCGGATGCATCACCCTAATCGGGGCCATATCCTCAATCTGTACAAGCACCGCCATTTTGGTGACGTCGGCACCACGCAGTCCGAGCACACCGTTCAAGAAGTCAATCATCAATCGCCGGGGTGCGGATTTATTCTGACCCGGCGGTTCCCAGATTAGCAACGCAGTATTTGGTGTGGCGTCATCGAATCCCGCAGTTTTCAGCGACGCGCCTAAGCTCTGCGCGAGAATTTTGGCCTGTTTCCGGGTACCCATAAAATCAAGATCTTGGGTAAGTGCTGGGGTTTCCGTCGCTGGCACTGGAATTTGGTAATACAGCGCCCAAAATGAAATGGACTGCCCGCCAATGAGGATCACTCCGTCTTCACCAGCTTCGGCCAATCCGGCGAGGACTCGGCGAATCTCCGGACGTGTAAACCAATCAAATCCGGATTGCGACGACGACAAGTTCGCTAAAGCTCCGGCCAGACCAGAACCCGAACGTTTTTCGCGTCGGCAAAGGCAAACAATCCTGATCGACGAGCGGACTTCTCCGCAGACCATCCGGCCTTTTTGGACGAGTTGGCCATTCGCCGTGCTTGCGCCAGCGCTAGCTTTTTCGAGGAGGGTTTAGGGGCTGCAATCTTCATATTGATGTTTTAGCAAGTTCGAAGGCACGAGTCAAGCTACGTGGCTACGCTGTCAATCCGTAACCGCCCCCTTCGAGGCCGTTCCCACCAACTTAAAGTATTTGCCCAGCACGCCTCGCGTGTACCGAGGCGCAGGCGCTTTCCATTCGGCTCTGCGTCTTGCGATCGCAGCCTCATCCACATTCAGCTGAATCAATAGCTGCTTCGCATCGATGGTCACCGAGTCGCCCTCGCGCACGAGGCCGATGGTGCCGCCCACATACGCTTCCGGTGCCACATGCCCGACCACCATGCCCCATGTGCCGCCTGAGAATCGGCCATCGGTAATCAAGCCCACGGTCTCGCCCAAGCCTTTGCCGATGAGTGCCGAGGTGGGTGCCAACATTTCGCGCATGCCGGGGCCGCCTTTCGGGCCTTCGTAATTAAAGGGGTCAGGCTCGTGTTTTCTCAGCGCGAAAAAATAATCGACCCTGGCCCCTTTAATTCGTCCAAGCATAAATGCCTGAAACCGCCCTTGGATGCTAGGGTTTACCAAACTAATCGACCCTGACCCCTTTAATTTCGCGTTTGGAACCAATGTTATAACGTTCGTAATAATATGGATGTCGGCTACAACTAGTCAAACTCGTTTATTGGCGGGCCTCTCCAAGCAAAAACGCAGATTCAAGTACGAGTCCCGACAATCTCAAGGCGCGATTGTAAGGGGGTGAGGTAGCGAACAGCGATACCCTTTCGTTTCTGACAACCAAAGGAGACAGCCATGAGTTCACCCCTCACCCTAGA
>JBIIYQ010000054.1:0-19223 GCA_044346745.1 Usitatibacteraceae bacterium
AGCGCAGCTCGATGAGATTGCTGAGAAACTCAACAATCGACCGCGAGAGTGCCTGGGCTGGAAAACACCAAACGAGGCGTGGGCAGCCATAGTTGAGCAGGTGTTGCACTAATTTCCTGAAACCGTCAGTTGGGGCCTGCACGTCGCCATTTCTCGATTCATACACCTCTCAAAGCATCATCCGAGCCTTGTCCGCTAAGCGCTCACCCAACGTAACGATTTGATCGATGACCTCCATGCTCGGCCCATCAACATAGAGTTTTACTTCTAGGCCGCCGGGTCCCAACTCCGCCGACAAACAGATATCAGGGCGGCTCATCGAGCCTTTGTAAGCTGGCCAATGCAATATGGCGCGCTCGACGTCAGCGTCGATTAGTGAGTTCCAACGCGTGTTATCTGAGACCAATACGTAACGCGCTTGGAACGCTTGGCTACCGGCGTTCTGCGCCTTGGCGTTGTTGAAGAATGCGGTTTTTTCTTTCATCTTGTCGCTGAATAGACTCGCAGCACCTGCGATTCCACTGATGATCGCTTTCACGGCTTTCTTTTGCACGACATCGAAGGTGGGCCTGTCGTTGATCGCCCACATCCACTTTTGCCTACCTAATTCGGGCACCAAGATCTTGAGCTTCGGCGTGGATGAGCTGCTGCTGTGATCACTATCGTAGTAGAGCTCCCACGCGAGCCCGCTCGGTGTGCGGCCATGGATTCGATATTTGATGTCGCCACTTTCAGGCACTTCATAACGCCAACCTCGTGCATGAACCAGGGCGGCGCGATCCTTTGACTCTTGGTTGACGCGATCGCGTTGGCGCTTGCCGTCGCCGTGGTTGTGCCACCAGTAGCCGTAGGCGATCAGGCCAACGATGATGGCGAGCACTGCGAATGGAACAAGCAAACTAGACATGTTGGCCTCTGCAATCAGTCGGTGAAGCAATAAAGAAGACGGTGCGTTGCATTCTCTCGCAACTTCACGGTGCGCCATGCGTTGAGTTAGTTTTCGCCGTTTTCAGTACGAACCCCTGCGACTTGTCACTCATTGGCGACTCCGCTATCATTGTACGCATACTCGTTTTAGCCTGCATTCGCAAAAGAATAATCCGGGCCAATTCGAACTTTATTGAGCTAATGACCTAGGCGAAATCCTTAGGCTAGGGGACGTTCTTTTGGATTCGCGCCTCTACCGAACCGCCGCGAGAACACCCGCTTGGGAGTTTTCGTCCGTTCCCGACGGTTGGTCGAAAGACCCCTTGCGCAATGCCACAGCCGGTGCCACCGCAACGGTTGTGTCATTACCTTTGTCGATCGGTCTCGGTGTGATTGCGTTAGCGCCGCTGGGGCCCGAGTATGTGAGCTGGGGCATGATGGCCGGGCTGCACGCCGCTGCCTTCCTGAGTTTGATTGCCGTGCTCGCCGGCGCACGCGGGATTGCCATCTATGCACCGCGTGGGCTGGTGACTTTTTCGATTGCATCGGTCGCAGCGACAACCTTGGCTGGGGCGGCATGGTTGCCTCACAGCGATCCCTATATGGTGGTGTCGGCGCTATTTTTCATGCTCGCACTCGTGGGCGTGTTTCAGCTAATCTTTGCGGTTGCAAGATTGCCGCGGCTTGTGAAATACCTACCCGCTCCCATGCTAGCGGGCTTCCAGAATGCGGCGGCCATCGCGATCATGTTCTCGCAGCTGCCTTTGCTGTTGGGCGCAACTACCGTTGGTAGTTTCAGCCACTTGCGCTCATTGCTTGCGGATGTGCACCTGATGCCACTTGTCCTTGGTGCGCTGACCCTTGTCCTTGTTTTTAACGGCCATCGCTTAACCCGTCGGGTGCCGCCAATCATGCTTGGCCTCGCGAAATTAAAGGGGTCAGGGTCGATTAGTTTGGTAAACCCTAGCATCCAAGGGCGGTTTCAGGCATTTATGCTTGGAGATGCCCGCCAATAAACGAGTTTGACTAGTTGTAGCCGACATCCATATTATTACGGACGTTATAACACTGCTCCAAACGGGAGGCACACATGTCTGCACTCAAACTCACCCAAATCGGCAACTCCGTCGGCGTCATCCTGCCCAAGGAAGTCTTGGCGCGGCTGAAGCTTGCAAAGGGCGATACGGTTTACCTCACTGAGAATCCTGATGGAGTGACGTTGACGCCAAACGATCCCGGCTTTGAAGCGCAGATGGAAGCGGCGCGAACCATCATGAAGAAGCGTCGCGCCGTGCTGCGTGAACTCGCGAAGTGACGCGCTGGATTTGGATCGACGCGCGCGCCATCGTCGCTATTCACGATGAGCAGTTAGCCGAGCACGGTGGTGGGGCGGGTCTTCGTGATCGCGGCTTGCTTGAGTCCGCGCTCGCGAGGCCAGTGAACCTCGCTGCATACGAATCGCCTGACGCGGCCGCACTTGCTGCAGCCTACGCGGTGGGGCTCGCGAAAAACCACCCGTTCGTCGATGGAAACAAACGCACTGCCTTTGTGGCGATGGAGCTCTTCTTGCACTTGAATGGCTTCGACCTCGACGCCGACGACACGGCGTGCGTGCTGACCATGCTCGCGGTCGCCGCAGGCGAAATCGACGAGCCCACACTCGCTGCGTGGATTCGGCAGCACGCGGTCAAGCGCCGATTGAGCAAGAAGTAACCATGGCAACCAAGAAGGCGCCGTTATCAAGCGCGGCGATGACATGAGGGGCAGACACCATTTTTTCCCTGATGGAATGACAAACTGATTCTGCAGGAAAGTGGCGCACACACAAAACACATCGACCCTGATCCTATGAAGCGTTTGCGCGGTCGCGGTTTTTGTTTAGGGCCGGTATTTCGCTACGCCGTTTTGCGTTCGCCAGTGCCGCTGATGGACTTCAACTTTGGCCGCACTTGCGCCACATACTCTGGCACCCAGCGTTTAAGGTCTCGACGCACCTCTGAGTCCTCAGGCAACTTGTCTTGAGACAGCCATGCACTCAGCGTTTCAATGAAGTCCTTTGTCACCTCTCGGGCTTTGGCGACACGTAGCTTTGGATGCGGTGTGGCGCGGGTATGCTCGTCATCCATCAGTAATTCTTCAAACAGCTTTTCGCCGGGGCGTAGGCCGGTATAGATGACTTTTATCTCGTCGTCGGTGGGTTCGGAGAGGCGGATCATGTCGTGTGCAAGGTCAACAATCCTAATCGCCTCACCCATATCCAGCACAAACACTTCCCCGCCCAAACCCATCGCGCCCGCCTGCAAGACCAACTGCGCGGCTTCAGGAATCGACATGAAGTAGCGCACCATTTCAGGGTGGGTGACGGTAACCGGCCCACCACGGGCAATTTGTTCTTCAAAACGTGCGATCACGCTACCGGCGCTGCCCAATACGTTGCCAAAACGCACCATTTCAAAACGTGTGTTATCACCAGTTTGTTGCAGGGCTTGGCATACCATTTCTGATAGCCGCTTGGTCGCTCCCATCACGTTGGTTGGGTTCACGGCCTTATCCGTGGAGATCAGCACAAACTTCTTGACGTTGTACTCAATCGCGGCACGACCCAAGACAAGCGTTCCGAGCACGTTGTTTTGCACAGCCTCCCAAGCATTACTTTCTTCCATCAGCGGCACATGCTTGTACGCTGCCGCATGGAAAACGATTGAGGGCGCATACTGGTGCAAGGTCTGATTCACCCGCTTGACGTTCTTCACGTCCCCGATGACGCTGGCGATAGGCAGGTTTTCAAATTCATCGCGAAGCGACTGCTCAATCTTATATTGTGCGAATTCGTTTTGTTCAAACAACACCAGCATCGAAGGCTCGTAGGCGGCGATTTGACGACACAGTTCGGAGCCGATTGAGCCGCCGGCACCAGTGACCATTACCACCCTGCCTGTCAGCAAGTCGTGCAGACCAACATCATCTAGGACAATAGATTCTCGCTTAACTAAATCTTCAAATGACAACCGTCGAATCTTCGGTGCTGATGTTTTGCCGGGCAACACATTACCGGCTGACATCAACTCGCCAAATTTTGGCACGGTCATCACCGTAACGCGCGCAATGTTACAAATCTCGATGATCTGTCGGCGTTTCTGATACGCGACCGACGGCATTGCGATGATGACGTGTTTAACCTTTAAAGTCCGCGCAAGCCGAGGTAATTCGTCAAGGGCACCGAGAACGCGCACACCATGAATGAGCCGGTTGCGCTTCTTCCGGTCGTCGTCCAGCAACCCCATCACACGCCAATCGCGACTGCGCATGATGTCCTTTAAGAGACCGACCGCCGCATCGCCCGCGCCGAGAATGAGAACCGGTGCCGCTTGGTCATCGGCTTTGCCATAGACCGTCCACTCTTTCCACGAACGGTAACCGATACGGCTGCCTGCCATCAAGGAAACAAGCAGCAACGCTTGGACAAAGAAATGTGAAAACGCCAGCGAGCCCATCCATCCGCCCGCCCAGAGCGTAGCGGAAACTGCGAGGGTACCAGCCACGACCGTGGCCACGATGCGCTGCACATCAGGTAGGCTCGCATAGCGCCACAGACCTTGGTACATGCCAAAGATGGTCGCCACCGCAGCCTGTACCGGCACGGCGACTACGAGAACTTGCAGTGCTACAGTGAGTAAGCTGCCAGCATCCGACGTCGTGGCGGGGTCAAACAACAGAAGTACGGCGACCCAAGACAAGCCCAACATGAGCGCGTCGTGAATGAAGGCAAGAACGGCACGCTCATTGATCGAAACGGACGTCATCTGGATCCTTATTCTTGATGTGTCAGCATGCTTATTTTTTTTGTTCGATATTGCCGCCAAAGTTTGATTCGGCCACGACCAGTATCACACCGTATATTAACATCCATGTTAGCAGAGCGGGTAACGGGGTTGCCCACTGAGCGGACGGATCTGATAGCAACCTCCCCGAGTGTAATCGCAAGGCGTCCAGAGACACCAACACCATGATCAGCGCGTACACTAGGACGGTTCGCCCATGGCTCCAGTGGCAATCGATGATCAATCGCTGATAAAAATGTTGCCGGTGCGGAAGCCAAATTTTCTCTCCGCGGAACGTTCTGCGTAACATCGTGACTGTCGCATCTACCAAAAAAGGGCTGAATACCAAAAGCGGAAAATGCAACGCCCATGCGCCTATGACCCACCCATACCAGCCCAGCGTAGAGGCGAGAAATCCCAACAAAATCGACCCGCTATCCCCCATGAAAACACGCGCTGTCGGGTAGTTCAAGGGGAGGAATCCGATAGCGGTGCCAGAAACCGCCGCACAAATCACTGCGAGTTGATACGCGCCAGAAACTACGCCAGCGATCGCCATTGCACCAAAGCCGATCAACGCCATGAAACCTGCCATGCCATTAGCACCATCCATAAAGTTATAAGCGTTCATGGACCAAATGATTGACAACGCCGCGAAGGCTGTAACCACAGCGTAGGGCCAATTCGGCATGCGGTCGGCGTCGAGCATCACCCAAACGACCGCGCTCGCCACCACCGCATGAAACACAAATCTAATGAATGCCGACAAGCCGCGGAAATCGTCGACCGCAGACACGCCCGCCAACAGAATGCCGCCAGAAAAAATTGCGGTTAATGCCGGGACTGGTGTAACTCTGTCCGTGTAGACAAGGCTCACGAAACACATCGCAAACGTCATGGCGATTCCACCGATTCGCAGAATTGGCTGGTCATGAAGCGACTGCAACTTGTCGGTGCTGTCCGCAAAGCCCGCCGTGATGCCACCTCTCAACAAAACGAGTAGGGCGATAGAAGTCATTACAGCCGAAGATATAAAAACCTCTAGGAACAGCATGTGCCTCGGCGTCTAGCTGGAGATGGCAAAGTGCCCTAGTTTATCGATGAAACGCTGCCAGCAGCGTGGCAAATACTAGCACCATCGTTAATCAGCCATGCTTTAAATCACCAACTGATTAATCATTCACCGTCATTAAAACATTGGTAACCCGTCCGAGCGGCGTTCTGATCGTCATCGTGAGGACGCCAGAGCTTCGTGTGTTTGTACAAGTGAACAAGTTGGGGTTACCAGGTGTCGCTGCCTGAGTCCAGTCTGCCTCAATCTGTACGGGATATCTGCCAGCATCGGTTGAGAACAATTCGGTATTTCTTGCCGGACATTTTGCGCTACCAGGCACTACACAAGCAACGCTATCCGGTACCGTATAAGACGCGGGCGAAGTAATGTTTCCATTCGTCGTTGCAAAGCTGACAGTCGTACCCGCCGGGAGCGCGTTGCCATTTAAATCCGACAACAAAATAACGCGGCGGACTGACTTGTTCAAAATCTGCGTTGTTGTCTGGCACTTAGGCAATTCAAAGTCCGATTGATCGATCTTCGAGATGTCTGGAACCGACGATGAAAAGATGACCACAATATCGCCGCGTACGTGTATGGTTTTCGATGCCGAGCACGAACCCGGCGAGCTTCGGCCTGCGACGGATTCATCACATAACACACCACTGTACTTGCCGTCCGGACCGTCGAAAGTACCGTTGTTGTTGAAATCGATGAAAGGCTCGTTCGCGTCGCGGATACCATTCTCGTTGAAGTCGACAAACGCTTCGCTGATATCCGTGGGCCTACTGTCAGCATCGATCAGTTCATTTGCCGCCAAGCCAAACCATCCATTACCGTCAAGGTCGGTGAATCCCTCTTCGCCGACTGCATAGGACAGTACCGTAAGCCTGCCGTTTGAAGGCCTAAAGTTCTGGCTAGTTAGCGTTACCGAACAAACCCCATCTCTGGTCGTACATGAGCCGACGACCGATCCGCCTTCGGATGTGAAGTTTACTGCCGTTCCATCTGGAACAGGGTTCCTAAAATGATCGGCAAGGCGGGCGTTCACTCGAGTGGTCACACCGTCGGTGTTCAGGCCCTCAATATTGAAGGTTGAGACCGAGAGCGAAAAACCGTCCTGCGCGGGGACCCCCGTCGTGATCGTCAGCTGATCAGACTGGGTCGTAAGTGTTTGTGATCCAGCCGGCGTGCTAGCGGTGACCCTGACTGGCGTACTAATGGTGCCTGCTTGAACGTTAGTAACCACCAGCCCAGTTGATGGATCGGACGTGGCCGTGGCTGAGCTTAGCGACACGCCACCGACGGTTGTATTTAGAACAAAGTTGACCGTCCTGCCGCCCAACGGATTACCACCCACATCCACAACACGGAACGATACTTGGGATGTCTCCTGCCGACCCGCACCCCCCGTTCCTCTCAACGTAATCGTTAATGGTGACGAAGAAACGTATTGAATTGAACCAACCGCTGGCGCAGCAACAGAAATGGTGCCGGTAGAGGAAATGGCCAATCCATTCACCGAAGCCGTAATGATGTCTGCGCCAGCGCAGCCAATGTCCCTGTATGAAGCAGTCGCCACGCCTGCGACAGTGACGACGCTAGGCGTTAATGCGGCCCTCCCGTTCGTCGCACATGGCGAGGTGAAGTTGACCGTGAATGGCGTATTGGTAGGAGCGCCGCCAACGCTGACAGTTACGCTAACCGCCGCCGTGCCAAATGCCGACAGCGTACCCGCCGGAATGCTAACCGGAGTAATGGAGACGCTCGCTGTCCCAAGCGTATAGCCAACCGTTGCGCTTACGGCGGAGGTATCCGCACCAGTCCCTACCTGGCCCGATGCCGTGACGATACCTACCCCAGAACCCGTCACGGTCGCGTTCAGCAAGACGCTTGCCACACCATTTGAATCTGTCAATGCGGTACCCGACGCTGGCGTAAATGTCCCCAGCTGCGAACTTGTCGAAAAAGTCACAACCGCGCCTACGGCGGGTGCCCCTGTGGTTGTTCGAAGCGTGGCACTCACGCGAGCTGGACTACCCGCGGTTACGGTTGTCCGTGCTGCCCCAGTGGTCGGGTCAAAAAGCCCAACAGTTATCGCCGCCGCCGCAGTGGCTGTGAAAGCAATGCTACCAGTGGCCGCCACGGGCAACGCGCTTCCGGCGACCACAGTTTGGGTCGTGGCGGTGACCGTCGCGGCACCAGAAGATTTTGACGGGTACAGTGTAACGGTCGCGACGCCGGATGCGTCGGTAACTGCAGCAGCATTGTCGGGAGAAAAGGTGCCGATATTGGCGTCAGTCTTGAAGGTAACTACCGCACCGGCCACTGCGGATCCACTCGCGAGCTTAAACGTGGCACTTACCTTCGCAGGCTTACCTGGGACAACGGTTGTTGTGGGCGCGTTGGTCGTCGCGTCGGTTAAGGCGAGAGTTAATGTGGGCGGCGGCGCCGTGGTGCCCGTACCGGTACCAGTACCAGTGCCGCCCCCTGCGGGGACCGAACCGCCGGTACCCGACCCGCCACACCCGCTCAACATTGCAAAGAGCGCCAACATCATGAACAGGGCAAGAGCACGGATGCTGGTGCCCCGAGCGTTGCGGAAATCGAATCCAAAGCCGGAAAGAAATGTATTTGCCACGGCGTATCCTTCGCTGTTTGACGGTTTCATTTGAAACCGAAAATCAAGACCTGAAGATCTAGTACTAGGCACATGTTGCACGCCCATCAAGAACTGCAAACTTCTTACAAATTATGAAGTTACCTCGGTTTATTAAAGCGCAACTTTCACTTACTTGCAAGCGATTATGCGCGATTTTTGTAGTTTGCCAACGAACCCCTAATTGCCCACTAATCTGACGTTGCAACCTTAGGACCAGAAGACTAAGCAAACGCAGACCGTGCCAGTGAAGGCTGCTCATTTGCGGTTCGACTTTATTGCACCGCACCAAAATGGGCGCTATGATTCTACTCCGGCTACTTTCCCGCGTTTTGCCACGTTGCGCCCAACCAGCGCAGCCGTCCGGCCCAACCCGAGCTCGGCCAAAAGCTGATAATTCTCCCGGACAGAACGATACGCTCGCATTGCTCTTGACTCGGGCCATTGGAGCGCGGGATTTTGAAGAGTACAAGGGGGTTGCCGTACCATTCCCCGAACCTAGAACTCACACTGCAAAGTCCGCTCCGCATTCGGGGCAGACAAGATTGTCTGGAGAATTCCCACCATGTCGACCGAAAACATCCCCCAAACTCCGTCAGCGCAGGGGCTCTACAACCCCGCCAACGAACATGACGCCTGCGGGGTGGGATTCATCGCTAACATCAAGGGGAATAAATCGCACTCCTTGGTCGCACAGGGCTTGAAGATTCTCGACAACCTCGCCCATCGCGGAGCGACGGGATATGACCCGCTGCTCGGCGACGGGGCGGGCATTCTCATTCAATTGCCTGATTTACATTTGCGACGGGTTTGCGGAAAACAGGGCATTACCCTACCGGCGGTTGGTCAGTACGGTGTGGGCATGGTCTTTCTACCCCAAGAGCCGGCCTCACGCATGGCCTGTGAACAGGAAATCGAACGGGCAATTCAGGCAGAGGGACAATTGTTATTGGGGTGGCGCAATGTACCCACCAATCATCAAGGCCTTTCTGAGGCGACGATCGCCGTCGAACCGGTGATTCGCCAAGTGTTTATCGGGCGCGGTACCAGCGAGATGTCGCAAGATGACTTGGAACGAAAACTCTACATCATCCGCAAACGCTCCGGCCACGCCGTGCAGGCGCTCAACTTACGCCATGGCAAAGAGTTCTATGTACCGTCGTGCTCCACCCGCACCGTGGTATACAAGGGCATGCTGCTGGCAGACCAAGTCGGCAAGTACTACACTGACCTACAGGACCCGACAATGGTCACCGCGCTAGCACTCGTTCACCAGCGCTTCTCGACCAACACCTTCCCAACGTGGGACTTGGCGCATCCGTTTCGCATGGTCGCGCATAACGGCGAGATCAACACACTAAGGGGTAACGTCAACTGGATTCGCGCGCGGCAACAGGCCATTGCGTCACCGGTTCTGAAGGAAGACCTGAAAAAAATCTGGCCGTTGATTTATGACGGTCAATCAGATTCCGCGTCCTTCGATAATTGTCTGGAGATGTTGGTGATGGGTGGTTACTCCCTTGCCCACGCGATGATGATGATGATTCCGGAGGCTTGGAACGGCCATAAGTTTATGGATGAGGATCGCAAGGCGTTCTACGAATACCATGCAACACTCATGGAAGCGTGGGATGGCCCAGCAGCCATGGCGTTCACCGATGGCCGACAGATAGGTGCCACTCTGGACCGCAACGGGCTGCGTCCCGCCCGTTACATCCTCACTGAAGACGATATGGTGGTGCTCGCCTCCGAAGCGGGTGTGTTGGATATTCCAGAAGAAAAGATCGTTAGAAAATGGCGCTTGCAACCGGGAAAGATGTTCTTGGTTGACATCGAACGCGGCAGGGTCATCGACGACAACGACCTGAAGCGGGAGCTTGCCACGGCAAGACCCTACCGCGACTGGGTGAAGCAAGCGCGCATCCTACTTGACGAACTGCCTGAGCCGGCCCCTGCCGTGCCGTCTTCTGTGAGCCTGCTGGATCGGCAGCAGGCCTTCGGTTATTCCCAAGAAGATTTAAAGGTCATCATGGCACCGATGGCGCAAAACGGCATCGAGCCTACGGGTTCGATGGGGAACGATTCCCCGCTCGCGGTGTTGTCGGACAAACCGCGCAACCTGTATCACTACTTCAAACAGTTGTTTGCGCAAGTTACGAATCCGCCAATCGATCCGATCCGGGAAGAATTGGTGATGTCCACTGCGATTACCATCGGCCCGCGCCCGAATCTTCTCGACATCCGCCATACCGACCCAGGTCGCTGGCTCGAGGTGCCGCAACCGGTGTTGACCAGTTCAGACATGGAGAAGATTCGCCATATTGATCTGTTTACTGGCGGGTATCTTCGCAGCGAAGAGCTCGACATTACGTATCCCGCCGCATGGGGACCAGAAGGTATCGAAGCGGCCATGGCAAGTTTGTGCGCATACGCCGAAGACGCGATCCGATTGGGCTTCAACCTCTTGATTGTGTCCGATCGACTGGTCAACGCAGAACGTGTGGCAATCCCGGCACTACTCGCCGTCGCCGGCATCCATCAGCATCTCGTTCGCAAAGGCCTGCGCACCTCGACTGGGCTGGTCGTTGAAACAGGCTCGGCACGTGAGGTGCACCATTTTGCTCTGCTCGGTGGCTACGGTGCTGCTGCGGTTCACCCCTACCTCGCTTTGGAGACGCTGCATAACCTGCACGACTACCTCGGTGATTACGACAAACACGAAGCCGAGAAGAAATACATCAAAGCGGTTTCGAAGGGCCTGCTAAAGGTGATGTCCAAGATGGGCATCTCAACCTACCAAAGCTACTGCGGAGCGCAGATTTTTGAAGCGGTCGGTTTATCGTCGGCATTCATCAAGCAGTACTTTGCTGGCACTGCCTCGAATGTCGAAGGCATTGGCATTTTTGAGATCGCCGAAGAAGCAATGCGGTTGCACACCAAAGCCTTTGGCGATGACCCCGTATTGCGCACCCAACTCGATACTGGCGGTGAATATGCGTACCGCGTACGCGGCGAAGAGCACATGTGGACGCCCGACGCGATCGCCAAACTCCAGCACTCGACGCGAAAGAATTCTTACGACACGTACAAAGAGTACGCAAAAATCATCAACGACCAAACCAAGCGCCATATGACGCTGCGCGGTTTGTTTGAGCTCAAGCCCGTGGGTCCGGCGATCCTGCTAGACGAGGTTGAGCCGGCCAAAGAGATCGTAAAGCGCTTCGCGACGGGTGCGATGTCGCTGGGCTCGATCTCCACCGAGGCCCATGCCACACTCGCCATCGCGATGAACCGCATCGGCGGGAAGTCGAACACCGGCGAAGGCGGCGAAGATCCGAAACGATTCATCCCGATTCAAAAGGATGGGGAGACTCTAAAAACTGCGCTCGGTGATGCAGTGGTCACCGATATCAGCCTGCATAAGGGTGACTCATTGAGGTCGAAGATCAAGCAGGTCGCTTCCGCACGGTTTGGGGTCACTGCGGAATACCTGCAATCTGCGGATCAAATCCAAATCAAGATGGCACAAGGTGCCAAACCCGGTGAAGGCGGGCAACTGCCGGGACACAAAGTCTCGGAGTACATCGGCAAGCTACGCTTTTCAACTCCTGGTGTGGAGCTCATTTCCCCACCGCCTCACCACGACATCTATTCCATTGAGGATCTCGCACAACTGATTCACGACTTGAAGAATGCGAATTCGGCGGCTTCCATTTCCGTGAAGCTGGTGTCTGAAGTGGGTGTTGGCACGGTTGCAGCCGGCGTGGCAAAGGCGAAGGCGGACCACGTCACCATCGCCGGTCATGATGGCGGCACGGGCGCTTCACCTGTTTCGTCTATCAAGCATGCCGGCACGCCGTGGGAGTTAGGCTTAGCCGAAACGCAACAGACATTGGTTCTCAATCGCTTGCGCGGCAGGATCGCCGTACAAGTTGACGGACAACTCAAAACCGGCCGCGATGTGGTGATTGGCGCGCTGTTAGGGGCGGACGAATTTGGCTTTGCGACCGCGCCGTTGGTGGTAGAAGGCTGCCTCATGATGCGCAAGTGTCACCTCAATACTTGCCCAGTCGGCGTCGCAACACAGGACCCGGATCTGCGTAGAAAATTCTCCGGGCAGCCCGAACACGTGGTGAATTATTTCTTCTTTGTCGCCGAAGAGGCTCGCGAAATCATGGCAAGTCTTGGTGTCCGATCATTCAACGAACTGATTGGCCGGGCCGACCTCCTTGATACCGCAAAAGGGATAAGCCATTGGAAGGCGAAAGGTCTCGATTTTTCGCGAATCTTCCACATGCCGACGATGCCGAAAGAAGTATCCCGCCTGCACAACGAAACACAAGATCACGGCCTCGAAGGCGCACTCGATAACCAGTTGATCGCAGAAGCCAAGCCGGCGTTGGAGAAACAAGAAAAGGTTGTCATCAGCACAACGATCCGTAACTTAAACCGCACCGTCGGTGCGATGTTGTCTGGTGATGTGGCGAAGCGATACGGCCACGAAGGCTTGGCCGACGACACAATCACCGTCAAGCTAACAGGTACCGCAGGCCAGAGTTTTGGGGCCTTCTTGGCACATGGCGTCACACTCGACCTAACCGGCCAAGCCAACGACTATGTCGGCAAAGGTCTGAGCGGCGGCAAGATCTTCGTCAAGCCGAATACCGCTTTCAAGGGTAACCCGATCGAAAACATTATTGTCGGCAACACCGTGATGTACGGTGCCACCGCCGGAGAAGCGTATTTCCGCGGTGTGGCGGGGGAACGGTTTTGTGTCCGTAACTCCGGTGCGTCCGCCGTTGTCGAGGGTACTGGCGATCACGGTTGTGAATATATGACGGGTGGCACAGTCGTTGTTTTAGGGGCAACTGGCCGCAACTTCGCCGCCGGTATGTCGGGTGGTGTGGCATACGTGCTTGACGAAGACGGCCAGTTCAGCAAGCGTTGCAATATGGCAATGGTCGGACTCGAGGCGGTGGCAGATAAGGCGTCGCCTGAAAGTCATCTCGGACGCGCCGACATCGACATTCTCATGTCGCTCATCGAACACCACGCCCGTTACACCGGCAGTGAACGTGCAAAAACGATACTCGCCAACTGGGCAGTTTGGCTGCCGAAGTTCGTCAAGGTAATGCCGACTGAATATCGTCGTGCTTTGAAAGAACTGGCCGCCAAAAAAACATCACTCGCCCAAAAGGCAGCCGCTTAATCTGCACATCATGTTTGCTCGGCATTCAATGACGACGCCGAGTCGAACGTGACACACGTCAAGAACAGAAAGCCGTAAATGGGAAAAATCACTGGTTTCAAAGAATTTGACCGACTCAGCGAGCCTGCGCTACCCACAGCCGAGCGCGTCAAAAACTACAAAGAATTTGTCCTGCATCTTTCCGATGATGACGCCAAGACACAAGGTGCGCGTTGTATGGATTGCGGCATTCCGTTTTGTCAGTCGGGCTGCCCGGTCAACAACATCATTCCAGACTTTAATGATTTGGTGTTCCGCCAAAATTGGCAGGAAGCCCTTACCACCCTGCACTCCACCAATAACTTTCCCGAGTTCACCGGCCGGGTGTGTCCTGCACCTTGCGAAGCCGCCTGTACATTGAACATCAACGATGATGCAGTTGGCATCAAATCCATCGAACACGCCATCATCGATAAAGGCTGGGAGATGGGATGGGTGGTGCCGCAGCCGCCCAAACGCAAGACGGGTAAACGCGTGGCGATTGTTGGGTCAGGCCCGGCGGGTCTGGCCGCCGCACAGCAACTTGCGCGCGTCGGCCACGACGTCATCGTGTTTGAAAAAAGCGACCGGATCGGCGGCCTGCTTCGATATGGCATCCCTGACTTCAAGATGGAGAAGTCACACATTGACCGGCGGATCTCCCAGATGGAGGCCGAAGGCGTTCAATTTCGGGTTAGCCAACACATCGGTGTTGATACACCGGCGTCCGTATTGATGGCAGATTTTGACGCCGTAATTCTCGCTGGCGGTGCGGAACAACCACGCGACCTGTCGGTGCCTGGGCGTGAACTCGACGGAATCCACTTTGCGATGGACTTCCTACCGCAGCAGAACAAAGTCGTTGCCGGCGACAAGGTTACCGGCCAGACAATGGCCACCGACAAACACGTGGTGGTCATCGGCGGCGGCGACACCGGTAGCGACTGCGTTGGTACGTCGAACCGTCATGGTGCCGCTTCAATTGCGCAGTTTGAGTTGCTGCCGATGCCGCCGGAGCAAGAAAACAAACCGCTGGTTTGGCCATATTGGCCGGTAAAACTTCGCACCTCGTCTTCACACGAAGAAGGCTGCGAACGCGATTGGTCCGTGGCGACCAAGCGGTTTGTAGGCAGCAATGGCAAGGTTGAAAAACTTGTTGCCGCCAAGGTCGAGTGGAAAGACGGGAACATGCAGGAAGTACCCGGTTCGGAATTCGAAATGAAAGCGGACCTCGTGCTCCTCGCCATGGGATTTGTCTCGCCAACGCAGACCGGGCTGCTCGAGCAGTTCGCCGCGCTTGGCGTCGAAAAGGACCAGCGTCAGAACGTTAAAGCCGCAACGGAAGGCACGATGGCCTATCAGACGACCAACCCGAAGGTCTTCGCCGCCGGAGACATGCGCCGGGGTCAGTCGTTAGTCGTTTGGGCCATTCGGGAAGGACGCCAATGCGCCCGCTCCGTCGACGAATACCTGATGGGTACATCTGATTTGCCGCGGTGAAGATTTTCGCCTGCCGGTGACATAATGCAAAGGCGCGACCATTCGGTCGCGCCTTTTTCATTTTCGCCATGTCCACACTCAAAAACGACGTCTTTCTGCGCGCCTTGATGCGCGAGCCTACTCCCTACACACCGATCTGGATCATGCGCCAGGCCGGACGGTATCTGCCCGAGTACAACGCGACGCGCAAACGAGCAGGCAGCTTTTTGGGACTGGCAAAGAATCCGGATTACTGCACCGAAGTCACGATTCAACCGCTAGATCGGTTTCCGCTGGATGCGGCGATTCTCTTCTCCGACATCTTGACCATTCCCGATGCCATGGGTCTCGGCCTGTACTTCGCCGAAGGCGAGGGTCCAAAGTTTGAACGGCCAATTCGCCACGAGGACGATGTTGCGCGCCTGCCGACCGCGGATATGTTGTCACTGCAGTACGTTTTCGACGCGGTCTCGCAAATTCGCAAGACACTCGATGGACGCGTGCCATTGATCGGGTTTTCGGGTAGTCCGTTCACACTCGCCTGTTACATGATTGAGGGCGGGGGATCGGATGACTTCCGCCTGACCAAAACCATGATGTTCCGCCGCCCTGACCTGTTGCACGACATTCTTCGGAAAAACACCCAGAGTGTCATCGCGTACCTGAACGCACAAATTGATGCAGGGGCGCAGGCGGTGATGTTGTTCGACACCTGGGGCGGCATGCTTTCGCATTCGGCGTACCAAGAGTTTTCGTTGAAATATGTCCGCGAAATCATGGCGGGCCTGAAGCGAACGGCTGATGGCCGTGTTGTTCCGCGAATTTTCTTTACCAAGGGCGGCGGCCTCTGGCTCGAATCAATGGTCGATTGCGGTGCCGATGCGCTGGCTTGTGATTGGACCATTGACCTTTCTGACGCCAAGCGGCGCGTCGGCGGGAAAGTCGCCTTGCAGGGCAACCTCGACCCATCCACGCTGTTTGCACCACCAGCCATCATCGAGCAGGAAGCGCGCCGCGTTTTGCGCGAATTTGCCTCGGATGGCGACGCCAACGGTCACGTTTTTAACCTCGGCCACGGAATCTCACAATTTACCGATCCCGCGCACGTGGAAGTACTTGTTAACGCAGTGCACCACGGTAGCGAAAGAACCGTGTAAAACGGGCAAGTCAAGGGAAATCTTTTGCATTTTGTGGCAAATATCTCTTGCTTATGCACAGAGGCCATGCTTTCTATACTTCGCGCGGGTTTTTTCTAAAGTAGATTAATTATTTGCAGTAGGTCCCTGATTTCATTGATATTCTATATTTCTTGCGGCGCACAAACATTGTTTGGGAGCTAGAAATGTTGCTGCGAAACTTCTCGTTATGCGGAATATGCACAACGTTATCCACAGGCGTCGGGCGCATTTGACACCGCCTAGATGGCAGGCGCAGCTGGCACCTGTTAAGGTTCGTAAGTGTTAAACAAAACGCCTAGATTGTCGACCCCGCCCAGTTCGCCCGCCGTCACTCAGATCGCCAAAATTGGCCTCGACGTGCCATTGGCCAAGACGTTTGACTTCCTGATTCCCAATGAGTTGGATGTGGAGCCCGGGCGTCTCGTTATCGTGCCATTTGGCCGCCAGCGTATCGTCGGCATTGTTGTTGCGGTGGGTGCCGAATCCGATATTCCTTTGGAAAAGCTGCGCGCAATCGAATCCGTCCGGAGCGATGTGCCTGCACTTTCAGCGCATCTGATGGCCTTATTTCAGTTTTGCGCCGGTTACTATCACGCGCCGATCGGCCAAATCGCACTGAACGCAATTCCGCCGATTGTGCGAACGGCAAAGACGATGCCCGATAAACTGCGCGAGCTTTCCCGTAGTGTTGGCATTACTTCGGCTGGGCGCTTGGCAATCGAGGCTCTGCCGGAGCGCTCCACCGCGCAGCGCAATATTCTGCAATGGCTAGCCGACGGGCCGCAGTCGGAAAGTACCCTGCGCCAGCGACACGTGCGTTCAGGCGCGCTGCTGAAGCGATTACGAGAGGCGGGCTGGGTTGAATCGCTCGACGCCTCAGTGGTGGTGCCGTCGCTTGTCGCAGCAAACCAATCGACAGCGGCTGCTCCTTCGAAAACCCTGCAATCATGCGCCCCGCCGTTGAACATCGACCAACAGGCCGCTGTCATGGCGATCACAACCGTGTTGGGCGCGGGTGCGGGGGGCTACCAAGCGTTCCTGCTGGATGGCATTACCGGAAGCGGTAAGACCGAGGTCTATCTTGCCGCGATTGCTGAGGCCCTAAAACTCCGCAAACAAGCACTGGTGCTAGTACCGGAAATCAACTTGACTCCGGCCTTCTTGCGACATGTACGGTCTCGCTTCCCGAGCCACCAAATTGCCCCGGCGCATAGCGGTATGTCGAACCTTGCGCGTCTTGTTGCTTGGCGCAGCGCACAAGACGGCGAAGCCGATATTGTCATCGGCACACGTCTCGCGGTGTTTACCCCGATGCCGCGACTGGGCATCATCATCGTGGATGAAGAACACGATGCCTCATACAAACAGCAAGAAGGCGTGCGCTACTCTGCTCGGGATGTTGCGGTTTTCCGTGCCAGCCAGTCACGCTGCCCCATTGTCCTTGGCTCGGCGACGCCATCGATTGAGGCACTCGACAACGTCGTGCGCGAACGTTTCACCCGCTTGATATTGCGCGAGCGTGCTGTGGTTCAAGCCGACCTGCCTACCGTTAGTTTTGTTGATCTCGACGCTGAGACAGCACCAGACGGCATTACACAATCGATGATTCGCGCCATCGATGAGACCCTCAAACGCGGTGAGCAAGCGCTGGTCTTTATCAATCGGCGCGGATTTGCGCCGGCACTGGTATGTGGCAGCTGCGGATGGATCCCGGAGTGTCAACGATGCAGCGCGCGGATGGTGTTTCATCGCGGCATAAAACGATTACGCTGCCACCATTGCGGTGCGGAAGCCAGACTACCGCTCAAATGCGGCGAGTGCGCTTCAACGGATCTGCATCCGGCGGGACAGGGCAGTGAGCGAATCGAGGACGCTCTCATTGCGGCGTTTCCAGACCGCCGTATCGCCCGCGTGGACCGCGATTCGACACGGCGGCGCGGCAGCGCCGAGGCGATTTTTGCGGCTGCTGAGAAAGGTGAAATAGACATCCTCGTCGGCACGCAAATGCTGACCAAAGGACATGACTTTCCGAAAATGACATTTGTTGGCGTCGTCAATGCCGACGGTGCCGTGTTTTCTGCCGACTTCCGCGCGGCCGAACGGATGGCACAGCAACTCATGCAGGTGGCCGGTCGGGCGGGTCGCGCACTGTTGCCCGGACGTGTCCTGATCCAGACGCGTTTTGTGGAGCACCCTGTCTACCAGGCAGTGGCGAGTCATAACTACGCCGCGTTTGTGAGTGCGGCATTAAGTGAGCGAAAACTTATGCAACTCCCGCCGTATTCCTATCTCGCACTACTGCGGTCGGAATCACGCGACGCCACCGCCCTCGACAGCTTTCTCGCGCGCTCGCAGCATCTCGCTCACGCGACACTCGATAGTCATAGTGAACTTCGCGGGGTTCGCGTTTGGGAACCGGTAACCGCCACGCTCGAACGAAAGGCGGGATACGTGCGCAAACAACTGATGGTGCAGGCGGACTCTCGCCGCAGCATGCAACAGTTCCTTGCCGGGTGGATGAGTGCGTTGCGTGCCGCAGATTCACGCGCGGTGCGATGGAACGTCGACGTCGATCCGATCGAGGTCTAGAAACGGACTTGAAAACTCGTTTATTGGCGGGTTTCTTCAAGCACTTTGTTCTGAAAATGCCCGTCAATAAACGAGTTTTAGTTTATTTCTGGATTTAGCGCTAGGGCGCGAGCGCCCCAGCCGATATAATGTGCGATTACGTCTTCCGTACTGTTATGTCCTCGTTATCCGACAATAAGACCGCTGTTGCCGCATTGTTTGAAGAGGCGCTGTTTACCGCGTTTCCGGCACTCAAGGACGAACACCCGCGCTTTGAAATCGCAGTTGAAAAGCCAAAAAATCCTGAGCA
>JBIIYQ010000055.1:0-19027 GCA_044346745.1 Usitatibacteraceae bacterium
AGGTGGGACCAGAGTGCGGTCAGTGTTGGTAGCTGCGTCGCCGTCAACCGAGTCTCCGGTCACGCACCAGGTCGACCATTTCTTGCTGAAATGTGGGCGGTCCATAGCCCAATACGCGTTGCTCACCCGTGAAATGGCCGTTGCGGTCAATTTCTTGCTCGGTGTAAATCAACGGTCGAAATTGTTCTTTGGAGTATAGCTGCAGCCACTTCAACGCCTTATGCGGCACCATCGGGCCGACTGGTAGCGCCAAGTCCACGGGAAAGGTGCGCCACGTAGTCCACGCAGGCAACACAATCACCTTGGCTTCGTTGGGCTTCATCCACGCCGGCAAATGACTCGCCTCGCGTACCCAACCGCAGCTGAAATTCACACACGGATCAACCGGAC
The DNA here is from genome assembly GCA_044346745.1 of Usitatibacteraceae bacterium. Taxonomy (GTDB): domain Bacteria; phylum Pseudomonadota; class Gammaproteobacteria; order Burkholderiales; family Usitatibacteraceae; genus UKL13-2. Next base: position 391 of record JBIIYQ010000055.1, read on the forward strand.
GTTCAGCGTAAATTCTGCACCACCCACCGCCGTGTTTTGTTGGCGGGCCGGCCGAGTGTGGACACGGTTTTCCCGGCAATACCGGTTGGTCGAATACATTGATGCGAACCCAGCCGTCGCAGCAGGCCGTGCACGGCTGGCAGCTTCTTGTTGACGTCTCAACACTCATTTCAACACTTGCAGCAGGTTGTTAAGGTCATCCGTCCATACGCGCCAACCCGGCTCGGGCGGAATCACGTAGCTCGATTCGACAATGTCACGCCTGAGCAAAAACGGTTTGTGTCGAGTCACCAATATCCAGTCGCTGCTGGTGCTGCCGTCCTCATAGGTGTCGCGAATCCAAGCGGTATGCCAGCCACGTTTCTCCGCGAGCAATTGCACAACCGGCTTTAAGTCCAAAAATCGATTCGACACATGAAACGCAATCACGCCCTCGGGCTTCATGTGTTTGGCGTAGATATCGAGGGCTTCTAACGTGATGAGATGTACCGGGATCGAGTCGGATGAAAACGCATCGATGGCGAGCACGTCAAAATTTTGTGAGGGCTCGCGCTCGAGATTCAGGCGTGCGTCGCCCAGGGCAACTTCAATGCCGGCTTCTGATTCCTTCAAGTAGGTGAAATCACGTTTGGCGATTTCGACCACCGCCGCATTGATGTCGTAGAAGCGAAATGTGTCACCCTTGTTGCCGTAGGTTGCGAGCGTACCCGCGCCGAGACCAACCAGCCCGACGCGGCGAGGCTGGCCGGGATTGATTTGCTCTTTGGCCAGGAGTGTCAGGCCGATGCCGGATTTTGGCTTATAGTACGTAGTCGCCGACCGATTGTAGGGCGGGTCCATGTACTGATCGCCATGCAGGATTGCGCCGTGGATGAGTGAACGACGTCGATACTGCACTTCCGGTGGACGGTATTCTTTGACGCGCAAGGTGCCGTAGAAATTACGCGTTTGGTAGACAACATTATCGTTGTAGCTTTCCATGGTCACGACCGTCGCCCCGAAGCAAAACGCACAGACGAGGACACCGGTCACCTTGGCACCGATGACCATCCATATTGGCGCATAACTTCCACGTGACCACATGCCCCATGATAGCCACGTGGCCAATGCAGCGAGCGCGATCAGTGAAAGTTCCAGTTCGTAGTAGGCATTCAAGGTGAGCGGCGCAACGATACCGACCAACGCCGCACCAACTGCCCCACCGATTGAAATCATCAAATAGAACTGGGTGAGGAATTTGGGATGTGGCTTGCGTTCGACCAATTCGCCGTGGCAGAACATACAGGCGATAAACAGCCCCGCAGAAAAAATGCTGATTTGCCATTTCAACTCAAAGTGCAGGGAAGAATCTGCAAGTGTCCACGCCATGCCGACGAGAAATACGCCCAGCAGGGGCATCATTAGCGTTCGTTGGTACATGCCTTTACCATCGAATGTAAGAATGAACGTTAGCAGGTACAGCGCCAGTGGTACGACCCACAGCAGCGGGATAGAGGAGATGTTCTGTGTGAGGTGATTTGAGATCGCCAGCAATAGGATCGAGCCAATGCCGGAAAGGACAATCCACAAGAGTTTCTCCCGCCACGTTGGCGCCACGGCATCGGATTCCATTGCCGCTGCGACCGGTGCAACTTCGCGCTGGGTCTTGAGGGCGAACCATGCCGCACCGGAAATCAATACGGCAAAGGTGGCGAAGCCAAGCGACCAACCCACGGCCTGGTTTTTGGTAGCGATATTCGGCTCAAACAAAAACGGGTATCCCAACAGCGCCAGCATCGACGCCAAATTTGACAGCGCGAAGAGGCGGTATGGGCTTTGGCCGGGGTAACTACGCGAGAACCAAGCTTGTATGAGGGGGCTGGTCGTGGACAATAAAAAATAAGGGAGGCCGATGGTTGCGGCGAGCAACAGAATGATTCTTAGCGTTGGCTCTTCATCACCCGCAGGTTTCCACGCGGAATCTGGAATGATTGGCAACAACAGCATTGTCAAGGCAATCAAGGTCACGTGCAAGATCGCCTGAGTGCGCGGCGTTAGTTTGCGAGTCGACCAATCAGAGTAGAAGTATCCAAGCAGCAGGGTGCTCTGAAAAAACACCAGGCAGGTTGTCCAAACCGCTGCTGTTCCGCCAAACCATGGCAGGATTTGTTTGGCGATCACCGGCTGCACCAGAAACAACAAGAACGCAGAAACAAAGATTGCTGAAGCGTAAAGAATCATGTTGGCCGGTGAAATTTGGGTTAAGTGGGGTTGCGATGCGCGTGATGTCACGACCAGACGCGTTGGGAGGTTCTGCTCGTCGCCGCATTTTCGCACGCAGATTTGAGAATCGAAGCGCCACGGATGACAAGAGGATGATTAGAAGTAGGGAACTTCCGCCGTAGCGCATAAAATGTAGATCTTCTCCGCTATGTAGATTCGCAAGTGCAAACTCGGCAGCAAGCCTACCGCCAAGGCGCAAAAGACGCCTTCCCCTCCGTGATTGGCCTTATTCCCTTCGGCTTGATTGTCGGCACCGCATCCACTGCAGCGGGTATGGACCCGTGGCTTGCGCTGGCTATGTCGATCATTGTTTACGCCGGAGCGTCACAGCTGGCTGCCATCGCGCTGATGGTTCAAAGCGCGCCCACGGCAATCGTGTTGGCCACCGTGTTGGTTGTCAACCTGCGGTTTGTGATGTATTCCGCGAGCCTTGCCCCGTTTTTTCGCGAACTCTCCACAGGTCGCAAGTGGTTATTGTCTTATGGGCTGACCGACCACCTGTTTGCGCTCGTTAACGCACGATTCACGCCGGATGGTTCCCACAAACATGTCGATGCCTATTACATTGGAGGCGCGGTACCGACTTGGCTGACCTGGAACACGATGGTGGCGATCGGCATTTTTGCCGGAACGATGGTGCCGAAGCAGTGGTCGCTCGATTTTGCGATCCCGCTGGTGTTCTTGGCGCTTGTGTTCCCGGCGCTTACGACTAGGACGCATTGGATTACTGCGGGTGTGGCGTTAGTGGCAGCGTTCTTTACGGCGGGCTTGCCGATGAAACTTGGTCTGATTACGGCCGCCTTCGTCGCGGTTGCCATTGGCACTTGGCTGGATTACCGCCAAGACCTTGAGAAACGGATTGCACAATGAGTATTTCGGCAGACTGGTATGGTGTGCTGACCATCATTGGTGCGGGAGTGGTGACGGTCGCAGCCCGTGCATCCTTCATCGTCCTGCCGGCTCGTACCGTGGTGCCGGCGTGGCTGAATCGTGCGCTTAAGTTTGTTGGCGCGGCGGTGCTCCCGGCGCTGATCGTCCCTGACGTCCTGTTTCGCGACTTGGGGCCTGAAGAAATCGTCAACGTCTATCGAATCGTGGCGGCGTTAGGTGCTGCCTGGGTTGCTTGGCGAACACGCAACATCTTCGCCACTCTCGGAGCGGGCATGGCTGTGCTGTGGTTGCTGAAATGGATCGGCCCACTCTGATGTTGCAGCATTGGCTACGCATCCTACTTGGAGCCGAGCTCGGTGGTTATCTGGTGCTGGGGTGGTGGATGCATTCTCGTGGCGAGGGTGCATTGGCAATTGGTGGCGCGATTGTGCTGATTGGAGCTCTGTGGCGCCTCTCCCACGCGACCTGCAGTTTTGTTCTGGCGAGTCTCATGCGCTGGCGAGAGGGCCGACGCCAACCGGCGGGTACCGCTTGGGCGGCTTGGTTCGGAGAGTTCTCAGCGCGTTTGATCAGCTTCAATTGGAGCCAGCCGTTTTCTGACTTTGTGATGGGACCCGACCCCGTGGTGCCCGGGCGCGGGATACCGATACTGCTGGTGCACGGCTACGTTTCAAACCGCGGCATGTGGTGTCGGTTTCGCCAGCGGATGCATGCGGCGGGCATTGGTCCGGTTTTTACAGTCGATCTTGAGCCGCCATTTGAGTCGATCGAAATCTTCGCGGCGCAGTTGGCAAAACGAATAGATGACGTTTGCGAAGCGACTGGTGCGGCGAAGGTGTTTGTCATCGCCCACAGCATGGGTGGCCTGGTCACCCGCGCTTACATTCGGCGTTATGGGCAACAGCGTGGGAGACAGCGCATTGGCTGGTTTATCAGCTTGGGATCACCACATCATGGAAGCGCGTTGGCAGCATTTGGGCTTGGCGCATGTGCTCGCGAGATACGACAGCAAAGCGCCTGGTTGAACGAACTAGAGCAGGCAGAAGCAGTCTCGGCTCTACCAAGTTCACCGAGCTGGTCTATTTACAGTACCAACGATGATTTAGTCTATCCGCCCGAGACATCAAGACTGCATTGGGCGAACAACATTCCCGTCGATGGTGTCGGCCACGTCGGGCTGCTCTTTTCGTCGGATGTGTTTTTGATCGTTGAGTCCATCCTCAAAGATAAAGTTGCACCTGGCCAGCATTGACGTCGCTCCCTGCCTACCATGTGTAGCGCACGGTATATCGCACAACCGACTCTGCGCCTTTGCCAACTGCCAGGGGAAAGTGGACAGTGCGCGCGTCGATTTTCTCAAACTTGGCATTTGTGGACTTGATTGTCCAGTTGGCCCAGCGGTACAAGTTCTCTTTTACGATGACGGTTGCATACGCGTCCTTTTGATTGCGTATCTTGACTTCGATATCCTCTTCCATCCACTTCGCGTTGTTGTCGACCCGAAAATCCACTTGACGCCGTTCACCGACCACATCGAAGGCGCTGCCAAGTTTGATTTGAATGGTTTCGTTCTTCGGCGTGTGATCGATCAAATCCTCGCCGATGAATTCCAACGACTGATCCGCCGTGTCGAGCTTTGACACGCGAATTTTGCCCGCAGGAAGCGGAATACCCAATTTGTTGTCCTCACGATTTTTGAATCTCAAATAGACATCGACTTTCTTGTTCGACTGGTTGCCAAAGTTGCGGTCGGTCATTGGGCCGCCATAGTAACCGTTGAACCAACCCGCCTGACCGTAATAGACCAACGTTTTTTCACACTGGACGGCACGTGCCGAGGGGAACAGTTCAATCTGCTTGGTGCTGTTATTGGCGAGTGTGGTCGGGCGGCCCAAGGTGTACAAGTGGTATTCGAAAAAAGACTTCTCGGCGAAACCAGCCGATTCCGACTTTGCGACGGCACGGGCCGCCATTGGGTAAGCGCCATCGGCCGCACCGCGCGGTTGCGCACGCTGCACGTCGCCCGCAACCAGCTTCAATTTCGCATCACTAAATGTCGCGCCGGTTTGATTGACGATGGTCACCCACGCGCCAACATCCAGCTTGCAGGCGTTGTTGTCTTCGTTCAATGTCAGGTTGTAGTCAGTCCACCAGGTAATGCCCTGCGTTTGATAGCCGTAGCGCGCCTTGTGTGATCCGGGCCGATCGGCCGCGATATCCCACACAAGCGTTGGCTTGCTAATCAGCGCGCCGGGAAGGCTGGCAAGCTTCGCTGCGCTGTAGTTGGTTATGGTGCGAACGCTTCCGTCAGCCATGCGAAGTACCAGGCCATCACGTGCGGCGAGTAGCACGCCGGTCGTGCTCTCGACACCGTTGCCGCGGACTTGCTCGATCGTGACTTCGCGGTCCAGATATTTTTCCAAGAGCTTGCGAGAGCTTGTGAGGTCGAACTCAAAGCTTTGTTCAACCACGCGTGTATTCGCGCCGTCTGTCAGGGATTCAAACGACACCGTCGTCGGGTCAATCAGCGCCGGCACGTCGTTCACTCGGATGATGGTGCGTCCTCTGGTGAGATCAAACGATTGCTCCTGCCGGACGACCGCATACCCAGGGACGGCGCCATATTCACCGCCGCTCTTGAAAGTCGCCGTGGAGAGCGTTCCCGGCTGCGCGCTCGAATAAATCGTGACACTGGTCTGGGCGGAGGCCGTTGCGGCCAGGGCGGCGCTGACGGCGATTGACAACAAAACAAGCTTTGGCGAGGCGAGGCGGGATGACATGGTGAACTCCTATAATGATGATTCCTAGAGCAACGCTCGCAAACAACGTTCAGACCGAATATGAAGTTTACCGGCAGCCAAAATTACATCGCGACCCACGATCTCATGCTGGCAGTTAACGCCGCCATCACGTTGCAGCGTCCGCTGCTGATTAAGGGTGAACCCGGCACCGGCAAGACCATGCTGGCCGAGGAAGTCGCGGCGGGATTGGGCAAGCCGCTGTTGCAGTGGCACATCAAATCGACCACGAAAGCCCAGCAGGGCCTGTACGAATACGACGCGGTCTCCAGATTACGCGATTCGCAGTTGGGAGACGAAAAAGTCAAGGATATTCGCAACTACATTCATCAAGGTACGCTTTGGCAGGCCTTTACCGCCGATGAACAGGTGGTGTTGCTGATCGACGAAATCGACAAGGCCGACATCGAGTTCCCGAATGATTTGCTGAGAGAACTCGATCGTATGGAGTTCTACTGCTACGAAACGCGTGAGACGGTTAGGGCCAAACACCGGCCGATCATTTTTATCACCAGCAATAATGAGAAAGAGCTACCGGATGCGTTTTTGCGCCGCTGCTTTTTTCATTACATCCGCTTCCCCGATCACGACACGATGCAGCAGATTGTTGATGTCCACTTCCCGGGCCTCAAGAAGGGGCTCTTGAAGGAGGCGTTGGAAGTGTTTTTCGACATCCGAGAAATGCCCGGTCTCAAGAAAAAGCCATCTACGTCAGAGTTACTCGACTGGATTAGGTTGCTTGTTGCTGAAGATATCCCTGCGGAAGCGCTCAAATCATCTGACACGAACAAATTGATACCGCCGATGTACGGCGCTCTCATCAAAAACGAGCAGGACGTGCATCTGTTTGAGCGTTTGGTGTTTCTGTCAAAGCGCCGCGGATAGGATGGCAGGCGAGTGCTGATCGATTTTTTTCTTTCACTCAAAGAATCCGGTCTGCCGGTTTCGGTGAAGGAGTACCTCACTCTCTGTGAAGCCATGCAAAAAGGGTTGGCCTACGGCAGCGTGGATGACTTCTACTATCTTTCTCGCACTTGTCTCGTCAAGGATGAAACCAACTACGATCGTTTTGACCGCACCTTTGCCCAGTACTTCAAAGGCGTCGAAAACCTGGATGCGGCGTTAACAAAGCTGTTCGAGAAGGAAATTCCAGAAGAATGGCTGAAGAAACTCGCCGAGAAGCTGCTGTCAGAGGAAGAAAAGGCACAGATTGAAGCGCTCGGCGGTTGGGACAAGCTCATGGAGACGCTGCGCGAGCGTCTGGCCGAACAAAAGGGTCGCCACCAGGGCGGCAACAAGTGGATCGGCACGGCAGGCACTTCGCCATTCGGCGCGTACGGCTACAACCCCGAGGGTATTCGCATCGGGCAGGACAAAAGCCGCAACAAATCCGCGGTCAAGGTCTGGGATCAGCGCGAGTATCGCGACTACGATAATCAGGTTGAACTCGGCATCCGCAATATTCAGATGGCGCTCAGGCGGCTGCGCAAATTTGCGCGAACCGGCGCGGCCGAGGAGCTAGACCTTGATAACACCATCAAGGCGACTGCTGGAAACGCGGGTTACCTCGACATCAAGATGGTTCCGGAGCGCCACAACCGGGTCAAAGTGCTGTTGTTTTTGGATGTCGGTGGTTCGATGGACGAATACATCCATCGCTGCGAAGAGTTGTTTTCCGCGGCCAAGACCGAATTCAAACATCTCGAGTATTTCTACTTCCACAACTTCTTTTATGAGTCGGTGTGGCGAAACAATCGTCTGCGGCACGCGGAGACGTTCTCCACCTGGGACGTTTTGAACAAATATGGCAAGGACTACAAGCTCATCATCGTCGGTGACGCGACCATGAGCCCGTACGAGATTTTGCAGCCGGGGGGCAGTGTCGAGCATTGGAACGAAGAGGCGGGGATTGTCTGGTTGCAACGCCTGCTGGCAAATTACAAGCACGCGGCGTGGATGAATCCGACGCCGGAGGCGCACTGGCAGTGGACCCAGTCGGTGACTATTTCCCGTGAACTGATGGAGGATCGAATGTACCCCATGACACTGGAAGGCCTCGACCGTGCCATGAAGGCGCTGGTGTAAGTCATAAAGTGGCGTTACAATTTGCCAAGTCCTTTTGATGTTCGCTGCCCTCCTTGTGGGGTGAGACAGTTTGCAGCAGGTAGCACCGCGTCTAACCTACCATCGCTGAAAAACACTGCAGGAAAAACAGGAAACCGGTAATGAGAATCGCAATGCTGGAAGACGACCTCGATGTTGGCGCGGCGCTAAAACAATGGTTGGAGGCAGGCGGGCATACGGTTCATCATTACACTCAGGGCAAAGCGATTTTAAGAGAGGTCGGGCGCGAGAGTTTCGACCTGTACCTGCTAGATTGGCACGTGCCGGACCTGTCTGGGACAGAAGTCCTGCTGTGGCTGCGTCAAAAGCAGCAAATAGACGCTCCCGTCCTGTTTGCGACGAGCCGAGATGCCGAAGCCGATATTGTCGCCGCGCTCGCCGCCGGTGCGGACGACTATATGGTCAAACCGATTCGCCGCCTTGAACTACTGGCGAGGGTTGATGCGCTCCTGCGGCGCTCCCGAACTCGCACCGCCGAACCGACAAACATCGATATGCCGCCGTATATGGTGGATCTGGCGAATCGCACCGTCGCCGTCAACGGCGTTGTGATCGAAATGACGGACAAAGAATTCGAATTGAGCGTGTTTCTGTTCCAGAACATCGGCCAACTACTGTCTCGTGGTCATATCACCGAGAGCGTTTGGGGTCGTTCGGCTGAAGTGCAATCGCGCACGGTGGACACCCACATGAGCCGCATCCGCAAGAAGCTCGACTTGGGGCCTTCAAATGGGCTTCGCCTCACGCCCGTCTATAATTTTGGCTACCGCCTTGAGAAAGTGAGCCCAGCAGCCTGATTGGTTTCGCGCACGTCACAAAATTTTCTTTTGGTTGACAATGACAGCGTATTTCTCACGATTGCGTCTGCTGGGCTCAAAATGAAATAGTGACGATCGCGCAATTTGCACCGTCGCGTTTTTTTACGAATTCGTTGCATGCTTGATTCTGTCTTGAGTCTGCATAACTAAAATGGCTTTGAACAAGTTATGGTTCCGAAATGTTTTTTCTATTTTTTCACACAAGTTGTGCGTCCGCCCCGAAATGTTGTGGCGACGCGGGTTGTCGCCATAAATTGAGGCAGCAAGAATGACGGATCGCGAGCAATCGGAGCTCAGAGTTAGCGTGTCGCACGACCCAAATGAGGAGTGTCACGTTACCGCGACATTGACGTCCGGCGCCTTTCGCGGAATTGGTCGTACTTACTTGCCCATTGGATACATTTCAGAATTCGCTTCCGCCACGAAACAACTAGCATCCACAAGCACGGGAAAAGCTGTTCTGCGCGGCGAGTACATTAACCAGGATGGCTCGCGCGATTACATAATCAATCTGAGCCTTCTCCCACATGGGCGGCGCGGGCATATTCTCCTCATGGTGGAGTTGTCCTCAGGTCCGCCGGCTTTGGAAGCAGAAGTTCGGGCTATTTCGCGCGTGTCGACTGTGCTGATCATCGACCCAGCCGCACTTGACAGGTTTGCTAATCGACTCTTGGGCATTTCGGAAGGCGGCAATCTGGAAGCAGTCGTGCAAGGTGAAAGTGCTACCTTCGACTGAACCTAGAAGTTCCCGCAGCCTACGTCCGCTGAAACACCCATAGCCCGTCCGCATCGCGCGTCCGTAGGGCACGCCCCGAATACCAAAGGTGGTGCAAATGTGCGATGGCTTCACCGATGGCAAAGACGAGCTGATGTTGGTCAAGCGGTCGGCGAAAGAGCACTGGCAAAATTTCCGCAGCAGTCTTTGGGTTGTCGAGTGCGGCTTCCAGTTGTGCCAAACGCTCGGCGTGGTGAGCTTCAAGTTGATCGAGCCGTGTGTGTAACCCAGTAAAGACACGATCGTGTGATGGCAGGATGAGTGTGTCGGCTGGTAGCGGTTTGAACTTGTCCATGCTGGTCAGGAACTGCGCAAGTGGATTGGCGTCCGGCTGGTTGCCCCACACGCCGACGTTGGTGGTGATGCGTGGAAGCACCTGATCACCGGAAATCAAAATGTTGTCATCCGCAGAAAACAGGCAAGCGTGTTCCGGCGCGTGGCCGAACGCGGTGATGATCCGCCATTCACGTTTGCCGACCTTCAGCACATCGTGTTCCATCAAGCGGCGATAACGTGTGGGTACGGTTGGCACACCGCGGTGATAGGAATCACTACGCACCTTTTGCGCAGCGGCAAAATCCGGTTGGGCGCGCGCCAAGCCGTGCGCGACAAACAGCGCCTCTGAGTTGGCGCGATCAAACCCCGCAAAGTCCTGTGCAGCAGCGTGGGCGGATAAATACTCGGCGTTGGTCATGTAGAGCGGTGCGGATGTCTTCTCGTGTAGCCACGCGGCACAGCCGACGTGGTCTGGGTGGTAGTGGGTGACGATGATCTTCTTGACCGGCAACCCACGCATGACGGCGCTGAAATGCGCCTCCCAAAGCGCATGGGTCGCCTCAACGCCGTAGCCGGTATCAACAATCGTCCAACCATCACCATCTTCGTCGTGGTCTTCGAGTAACCACAGGTTGATATGGTTGAGCGCGAATGGCAGCGGCATGCGGATCCAGTAGATGCCATCAGCAACCTTGATGGATTCTCCCGGGGCGGGTGGGGTTTCGTGCGGGTATTGGATGGCGGCGGTGGATGAGTTCATGCGACATTATCGGGCGAGCCAGCGCCGAAAGGCTGTTGCGTCAAATCAGGAAACTCTAATACTGACGGGCGTTTTCAAGCAAAAATGCCTGTAAATGCCCGCCGATAAACGCGTTTAGGATCTTCGAAAAGATAGCTACTTGGTCGTAAACGTGAACACGCCGTCCCAGCCTTTGCCCGGTGGGTTCGCGCGCAGCACCGCGATACGATCCAGATACATTTTGTAGACTTTGCGCCCGGTATCCGCCATGGAAAGAGAGGCGATGGTCTGTTCCGCTTCGTCCCAGCGTTGCTGGCGGTACCGATCCAGCGCACGGTGGAAGCGGTCGATTTCGTTGATAGTGGTTTCGATCACCTTGCCATGTTGACCGACAGGCTCGTAGATGGTGATCGGTTCCAGCTTACCCTTGACCCGCACGCGGTCGAGTTCGCGATAGACCATGCCGGGAACGGCGGCGACGATATTTTCCGACACGAGGATGCCAACCCCGTACTCCTTCGTCAGGCTTTCCAGCCGCGATGCCAAGTTAACCGCATCACCCATCACCGTGTAGGCCCGCCGGAACGCCGAGCCCATATCGCCGACGTTCATCGGGCCACAGTTGAGGCCGATGCCAATTTCCAATTTTGGCCAACCGCGCTTGATGAAGTCCGGTGCGATGTCCTTTAATTGTTTCTGCATGGCAATGGCGGACTTCAGCGCGTGTTCTGCGTGTTGAGCGTCCTTCACTGGCGCACCCCAAAACGCCATGATGGCGTCACCAATGTACTTGTCGATGGTGCCGCGTTCGGTCTGAATCGTTTTGGTCATCTCCGTCAAATACGAATTCATCAGTGCGGTTAGCTCTGTCGCAGACAAGCCTTCGGAGATCGATGTGAAGTTGCGAACGTCCGAAAACAGCACTGTCATCTCACGTGTTTCACCCTTAGTGGTGTAGGCGTCGGGATCCTTCGCCATTTCATCGACCAACTCTTTCGGCACATAAGTACCAAAGATGCCGGTGATGGCCTTCTTGCTGCGCGTTTCAATGAAGAAGCCGTAGGCCATGTTGAGCAGGTATAACGAGATAATGACGAGTAAAGGGATGGCGAGTGGGATTACTAAGTTTTGGCCCCAGAAGTAGAGATTGATGCCAATGTAGGCCAGTGCTGTGCCGACGACCGTCAGCGTAGACCAAAGTGGATTCAGTTTCACCAGCGCCATTGCAAGCGGGATGCCAATCATCATCACGATGAGGACACTCACCGTCATTTCGAACAATGGTTTTGTCTTGATGGAGTTATCCAGGTAGCCAATAATCATGTTGGCGTGGGTCTCAACCCCGGGGTAAATCTCTCCCACTGGGGTGGCCCGTAAATCAAAGAGGCCCTGGGCGGACGAACCAACAATGGCGATTTTTCCTGCCAATTCGCCTGGGCTGAGCTTATCGCGCATGATGTCGGTCGCAGAGATGTAGCGAAACATCGGGCTGCGGCCCAAATACGGGACGAGCGCCGTGCCCATAGCATCCATTCGCACTGGTGCCGTGTTTCCGATGGCAACGTGCTTGAAGCGGTTCACTCCATCGCCTTCATCTTCGCGTGTGCGTACCCTGATTTCAGCGTTGTCAAGGTAGGTACGGAGCGTCGCAATAGAAAGTGAATCGTAATAGCCCCGGTCGTACTGTATGAAGAGCGGTACACGTCGTAAAATACCGTCCGGGTCGATGGCAGGCAGGATATGACCAGTCGCCGCCGCGTTTGCCTGGAATTGCGGCAAGTTTCCACTGTAGCCGTCAATGGTCATCGAGACGAAGGGGCGATTGCCAAACGTATTCTGGTTAAACGTAGGCGGGGGAAGCACGCCTAATCTCAGACCTTCAAGGGCTTTGCTGCGATCATTGGCACCGGCAAACGCCAGTACGACGGGATACTTCTTGATGGTGTCAGCAAACAGCTGGTCATAGTCGAGCGTTGGCCGCAACTCGCGCAACTTACCTTGGAACTCTTCGTTGGTTTTGAATGGACCTTTGGCAAGTTCGTCTAGCTTCGCAAGACCCGAGCTGGTATCGGGCTCGGTGAAGAGGACGTCGAACGCCATGACCTTGAGTTTGTATTTGTCGAAGCCGTTCTCCAGCAGCGCTACCCAGCGATCTCGCGCGAGTGGCCAACGGCCCTCGGTTGCAAGCGTGCGTTCGTCAACGTCAATTATGACAATTCGCGGGTCAACCTTATTGGGCATCGTCGCTCGAAGTTTTGTGTCGTATGCCTGCCATTCAATGTTCTGTAGGAGCTTGTTCGGCTCGCCGAAAACATAGAAGAGTACAAACAACAATACGATGGTCAATCCCAGCGATACGCGGATCACCGCATTGACGGATGAGAAGTACTTTTTCCAAAGTGCTTTCGGCTTTTCCATCTAGGCCTCTGGTGAATGGTGTCTTGCGACCACGAGGTGGATACCCTCCGACACCTTGTTACTATTGCTTAATTGTGCCACGATTGAAGGCTGCGGCGAATTTGACATGAGATTCGCAATCCCGCCGTCAGTCGCAGCGTGAGACCGGTGCGACTGGTCGCATGGATATCCCGGCGGTGGATAATGGTGAGCATCCGCGCATCTCAAAGCCCGTGTTGGCACTCTTCATAAGCGCAAAGGTTAAACTCAGCCCATAATAAATGTCGATGGGAGATGATGTATGCCTTTGTTTGCCGATCGACGCAAGCCGCAGAGATTTGGCACCACCTTTTTTCTACTGTTGTTCATAGCGCTAGGCTTCTTGCGTCCGCCTTTGCGGGCCGAAGACGTGTCCGATCCCAACGCGTTGAAAATCACGTCGGTGGTCCCCAAGCCCAGCCCGCCGCCAATTCCACTGGCCAACGTACTCGCGCCAAACATCGATGTCAGCAAGTACCTCGTCAGCGAAAAGTACGACGGTGTTCGTGCGGTCTGGGACGGCAGCGTGCTTCGCTTCAGAAGTGGCAACGTGGTCAATGCCCCGCGCTGGTTCTTGAGCAAGCTGCCGGCGACCCCGCTCGACGGGGAGTTATGGATTGCTAGGGGTAAATTCGACCAGCTTTCCGGGGTCGTCCGAAAGTCGATTCCAATTGACGATGAGTGGCGGCAGGTTAGCTATATGATTTTTGAACAGCCGAACGGCACCGGGACCTTTGAGGAGAGGGTCGGGCGGATACAGAGGGTAGTAGCAAGTGCGAATTTTGCACAGCTAAAGGCGGTTGAGCACTTTCGCGTCGGCAATCGTTTGGCGCTGAAGTTGAAACTCGACGAAGTGGTGAAGGGCGGCGGCGAGGGCTTGATGCTACATTTGGTTGACGCACCATTTGTTGTTGGGCGAAGCGACGTGCTGATAAAAGTGAAGCCTGAGCAGGATGCCGAAGCCGTGGTGCTTCGTCATCTGCCGGGAGAAGGTAAGTTTGCGGGCATGCTTGGTGCGCTGGAAGTGAAGACACCGGACGGTGTGGTGTTTCGTCTTGGCACGGGATTCTCCGACGCGGTACGCAAGAATCCTCCGGCCGTCGGCGCAACGGTGACTTATCGCTATCGCGAACTGACCAAAAATGGCGTGCCGCGCTTCGCGAGTTTCTTGCGGGGACGGATTGAACCTTAGACAGGCGGCACTTACGCTTAACTAGGGGATTATTGGCTTTATGGTGAGTTAGTTAAACTTATATTTATCGGCAATACCCAAGCAAGACAAAACCGAGAATGGAGTCGGCGGCTTCCTTAGGGGGTTGTGTGTTCTGCTCGCGCCCCATAGTATTGACAGCAGGATTTAGCTAAGTAGCTTCGTTTGTTTGTTGGGAGGATTTATGACACGTACACGTGAATTGGTCGCAGGCTTGATGTTTTTTCTGATCCCAAGCCTGTGCTGGGCGGACTACGTATGCTCCAAGAAAGAGACGCCGATGCCGACCGCACAAAGAGAGCTTTTTGCTCGTGCGGTGTTGGCTATGCGTGCCGCGCTGTTGCCACCGCCGGAGGGCTGGACCATGAATCAGCCGACCGTACGCTCACCCAACGTCGCGCTCTGTATTGATTTTAAGAACGCCCCGCTCGTGTTTAGCGCATCGACCTCGTATGTCGCCAGGCCAACCGCTGAGGCGCAACGGCGGTATCACGCAGCGCAGGTGGCACAGCGAAAGGAAATTGAGGCGCTGCGCAAGTATCCGGCGGATGTGCAAACAAAGCTGGATGCTTTTCGCGAGGAAAGATTGCAGTTACGCAAAGAGGCGCGCGAAGCCGAGCGGGCAAAACACAGCGAACTCTCGAAAGCAAAATACGCCCAGGCGGAGGAGATATCGCGCAAATCCGACGCCGTGGCGAATGAGTACAGCATGTCGATCCAGCCCAAGGAACGCGAAATCTACAAGAAGTACGAGCCTGACATCGCGCTCAATCGCAGCATCATGATTTCGGTCTCCCTTCTGGCGAATGATGCGGTACAGCCAAATGCTGGTGGCAGCAATGATCTCGTCTTCGGCAGCACCGCCAAGACCAACCAAGCCACTGACAAAGTGGTTCGTATCAGCGCCAGCGTCGATGCGCGGCAAGGGGCAACACCCGAGCAAATTGCGTTGGTCAAGGGCCTCATTGACGCCGCCAAATTGAAAGCGATTGTCAGCGGCAACATCCCGTCGGCGGAGGAGTCGCAAGCACTGATCAGCAAACAAAATGAGGTCATCGCGACCCTCGACACCAAGGCGCGTGAACTCGAACGCGCCATCGAAATCGAGAGCCGACGTGCTGAAGAAGCCGAACAAATCGCCCAACGCCAAGCCGCAGAAGCTGAGAAGGCCGGCAAAACCCGGGCACCGGTAACCGCCAAGGCCGATACGCCAGCGGAAAAAGCGGATGCCCCCGCCGCCTCAACCACCGTGTCGGCGACGCCAAAGCCTGCCACCCCGCCGACATCGACGCCCCCGGCGCAGCCAGCGACAAATCCCGCCGATACGGTGAAAGACGCCAAAGAAGCGGTGAACAAGTTACGCGGCTTGTTCGGCAAGTGAAAGCACGTGAGGGCAAGGGAAGGAACTGCGGCGCTGACCGACGAGGAAACGGATCGGGTCATTCAAATGGCATGGGAAGACCGCACGCCATTCGAGGCCGTTGAGGCGCAATTTGGCTTGAAGGAATCCGACGTAATTCGGTTGATGCGGGGGAAGCTGAGGCGAGCCTCGTTCACGTTATGGCGGGAACGGGTAGCGGGCCGCAAGACGAAGCACGGGGCGCTTCGCGATGGCGGGGTCAGACGTTTCAAATCGTACGACCAGAAAGGTTAAGAAGCTGAAGGGCTGATGTTAACTGCGGGGGCTCAGTCCAATATCTGCTCGCCGTTTCCATCAAGTCAGCGCGTGGCAAGCAACCGCTTTAGCGCCGACGGCTGAAACTGTCGTTCAGTCGTGATTGAGTAAAAGTTTTCCACGACCTTTGGCAACTCGCAGTATTTTTGCAGCACCCCTGACTTGAGTTCATCTTGGACGACGACTTCCGGCACCAGCGCGACGCCACCTGAATCTCGTGCGAGCAAACGCAACATGGCCATGTCGTCAACTTCTGCGTAGGGGCGCACGGCGACAGCAAGATCCTCGCACAGCAGTTCAAACTGCGTGCGAATATCACTACTGTGGCCAGGCAGTAGCAGCTTCACGGTTGGCAGATCATCCGGAAAGCGAAATATGCGGTTCCGCTTCATCGGCGGGCCGACCAAGCAAACTGGCTGGCGGGCGATACGCTTGCAGCGCCACGAATGCTGTACATCCGGCGCCACCGGTCGGTTCGACAGAATGAGATCCAGTTTATGCACACGCATACGCTCCAAAAGTTCCTCAAGGCTGGCTGACTCCAGAACGAGCAGAAGCTGCGTCTCGTCGAACGCCGGGCGCAAGAAGTTTTCCAAAAAATTGCGCGACAGCGTCGCGACGGCGCCAATTCGCAGCTGCTGGCTGGCCTGGCCTTCGCCACCGCTGACCGACGAGATCAATTCACGCCCAAGGTTGAAGATGCCCTCGGCATATCCGAGTACGACGTGGCCGACTTCGGTCAGTCGTAGCGCGCGCCCCTCCCGGTCAAACAATGCGTGGCCGAGTTGGTCCTCGAGATGTCGGATTTGTGAGGACAACGCCGATTGGGAGATATGTAGTTGCCCTGCGGCGCGCGTCAGATTGCCGTCCTTGGCCACTACCCAGAAGTAGTGCAAGTGGTGAAAGTTCAGGCGCTTCAGCTCAATAGTTCGCATAAAAAGAACGTATCATTAAGATCAATCTATTTTACTAGAACGGGGCGGTTCCGCAAAATGCCGGTGTCTTCTAAGCAAAGGGAACTCCCGTGCAAAATTTAATCGATCCCGCAATTCTGTTTTTTCTTGTTGGCATCTTCGCCGGCGCTGTTAAATCTAATTTAGAAATACCGCCATCAATCGCAAAGTTTCTGTCTATGTACCTACTCATGGCGCTCGGCCTCAAAGGCGGCTTCGCCATGGCCAAGTCGGGTATGACAGATACCGCGGCAATTGCACTAGGCGCGGCGATTTTTATGGCTTTCCTAGTGCCGGCATTAGGCTATGCATTTCTAAAAAACCGGATTGCAAAATTTGATGCTGCTGCAGTGGCCGCGGCTTACGGCTCGGTTAGCGCCGTTACGTTTGTGACGGCAATGCAGTTTCTGGAGGCGAGCAATATGCAACCCGGCGGCTACATGGCGGTCGCAATGGTTGTCATGGAGTCGCCTGCGATCATCATGGCGGTGCTGATGGCCAACGTGTTGCGCCACCAGAATTCGTCGAATGTCGTTGTTTCCGGCGGAGGTGCGCTGGCCGTGGGTGGCGGCGGCAATGGCTATGGCCCGTCGATTGGTAAAATTTCGAAGGAGTCGTTTACCGACGGCGCACATTTGCTCCTGCTTGGCGCGATGGCGGTTGGTTACATCAGTGGCGAGGCGGGCCGCGAGATGATGCAGCCGTTCTCCGGCGATTTGTTTAAGGGCATGCTGGCGTTTTTCTTGCTCGATATGGGCTTGATGGTGGCACGAAATTTCGCTGATGCACGCAAGAGCTCGCCGGTGCTTATCGCCTATGCAGCAATCGGACCGCTAGTCCACGCCGGACTGGCGCTGCTACTCGGCGCGCTGCTTGGCATGAGCGCAGCCGATGTGGCTATCCTAATGGTGCTCTCTGCCAGCGCGTCGTACATTGTGGTGCCGCGGCCGTCCTCAGGTACGCCATTCCGGAGGCCAACCCGTCGCTCTATTTCGGGCTTTCGCTAGGGATTACATTCCCGATGAATATCCTAGTAGGGATACCGCTATATGCGTATGTGGCAAAGACGGTGTTGGGGTAGGGGAACGCTGTTGGTGGAGCCGGGCGGAATGTGCTGGCATCGCTTAAAGCGATTCCAGCATCCCTCGCTGTGCTCAGGACCGCACTCACTGCGTTTGTGCGTCCAAGGCCAGTCCACCGGACTGACCTTAGTCGAACCCGAAAGCAGGTTCTCATCCCAACCGGCACATCAAAAACAACAAAGCCACCGCAAGGGTGGCTTTGTTGTTTTGTGGTGGAGCCGGCGGGAATCGAACCCGCGTCCGCAAGCCCTCTACAGGCCGATCTACATACTTAGATTCCATTATTTGATTTCGCCCCACGTACGCCAATGGCCGGGCTGACGCGACGCTAGCCACCTAAATTTAACTCCCTACCAAGTAGCCCGGCAGGAAGCGATCCTCGTTAATGACTCTGCTGTACCTTGCGATACCTAGCGTTGAGGCCCACTAGTGCAGAGCGCGGCCGGTTATTAAGCGGCTAGTGCGTAGTTTTCGTCGTTTGCGACTATTTGTTTGCAGTTGTATTTACGAGGTACTCTGCCCCTCGGTATGCACGGTTCTGCTTTGATGCCCACGTCGAAACCAGGTCGGCCCCGAATTCGATGTCGTGATTATCTCA
>JBIIYQ010000154.1:0-6139 GCA_044346745.1 Usitatibacteraceae bacterium
CGGTGCTTATGTCTATCTTGCAGCGGTGGAGGCGGGGTCATGTGCGGTGCGCGTTATTCGCTTGGTCACCGTCACACTGCTGTATTGCCGTAGGGCTTGTCAGCATGTTGACACCGGCGATCTCGGCCGGCGGCGTAGCGCAGTCTGCGAGGATAGGGGTATCCGCGACGATCCTGCCTACGTGTCGAATTCAGAACTTGTCTTCCGCAGACTCGAGCGCTACGCGTGGCGGCGCAATTGCGCCCCCGCCCAAGATCGACTCGGCTTGCAATGGTGCGACGGCAGTGAAGGCTTACGTCCTGCCGGTGATCGCCGCTGGTCGCTTTGAACATCCAAGCATTGGCTCAGGGGTGCCGGCCCACCGAAGCAGCAACACTGCCTCGCGTGTCGTGCATTACGTACTTGACTACTAGGCAGCGCGGGGCAATTCGGCTGCCGGCTTGATACCAAACCATGTCGCGTACAAGGCTGGCAAGAAGAACAGCGTCAGCAACGTCGCGACCAACAGTCCGCCCATGATCGCAACCGCCATCGGCCCGAAAAACGCGGAACGTACCAGCGGAATCATCGCTAACACGGCTGCCATCGCGGTGAGCACAATCGGCCGCAATCTTCGTACGGTAGCGTCGATCACTGCGTGGAAACGATCATGCCCGGCAGCGATGTCTTGCTCAATTTGGTCGATCAGAATCACCGAATTGCGCATGATCATGCCGAACAGCGCGATGGTGCCCAGCATGGCCACAAACCCAAACGGTTTGTTTAGCAAAATCAAAAACAGGGTGACACCGATCAGTCCAAGCGGAGCGGTCAAGACCACGATGATGACGCGCTGGAAACTCTTGAGTTGCAACATCAATACTGTTAGCACGGCCAAGATGAAGAGTGGCATACCTGCAGCAATTGACGCGGAGCCCTTGCCGCTTTCTTCCACCGCACCGCCGGTTTCTAATCGATACCCGTTATCCAATGTCTTCCGAAGCTTTGCCATCGGGCCGTCGAGTAGCGCAACTACTGTGGCGGCCTGTAAAGACGGGACGTAAATATCAGCCTTGATGGTGATGGTTGGCAGACGATCACGACGCCAGATCACCGGATCTTCAAACTCGTAACGCAGCTTTGCGATCTGGCTTAACGGCACCGAGCGGCCCGAATGTGACGGTATGGACAAACTATCCAGAAGCGAGATCTTGGCACGCTCAGTCAACGGGCCACGCAGCAGAATTTCGATTTGTTTATCACCTTCGCGCAGGAATGTGACCTGTGTACCGTTGAGGGAGCCGCTTAAGAAAGCGGCTAATTCTGCGGAGGAAATGCCCAGCAATCGAGCCTTGTCCTGATCAATGTCGAGCTTGATGACCTTTGACTTTTCAAACCAGTCCGACTGAATGTTGGATAGGCTGCCGTTTTCACGAAGAATGTCGGCAATCTCAGTGGCGTAGACACGCAGCTTCTCGGTGTCCTCGCCTGAGATGCGGTACTGAATCGGGAAGCCCACCGGCGGGCCATTTTCCAAGCGCGAGATCCGTCCACGAACTTCCGGCAGATCGTTGTCAAACAGATCGATCAGCTTAAGTCTTAGTGCCTCACGGGCGACCGGGTTCTTGGTGGTGATCACACATTGGCCGAACGCAGGGTTGGGCAGCTGTTGATCCAACGGGAGATAGAAGCGCGGTGCGCCCGTCCCAATGTAGCAGGAATAACTCTCGAAACTGTCTTTCTGTTTGTCGAGGAACGCCTCCAGCAGCCTGATCTGCCGGTCTGTTGCGGCAATGGAGGAGCCTTCGGCGAGACGTACGTCGACGATTAACTCCACACGTGTGGATGACGGGAAAAATTGCTGCTGCACAAAGCGGAAACAAAGCAGTGACACGATAAACAGGGCAACGGTTGCCGCGAGTACGGTCTTTTTGTTTTCCACACACCAAGCCACCGCGCTTCGGAAGCGCCGGTAGAAGGCGGTGTCGTAGACGTCATGCTCGTCGTGACGACTATCGATGAAGGTCGCAACCTCCGCGCCGCCATGCTCTGAATGTATCGCGCCGTCCGGAACGAGGCGTTTTGCAAGGCGCTGGCCAACGAGTGGAAGCTTGCTGATCCAGCCCGCGATCCGACGTGTGCGTGGTGTGATGACCGGTTTGCCATTCACGTAGTCCGGCAGAAAGTGGTAACCGAGATACGGAATAAAAATCACCGCGGCGAGCCAGGACAACAGCAGCGCGAGGGTCGTGACCTGAAAAATGGCGATGGTGTATTCACCCGTGCTCGATTTCGCGGTGGCGATTGGCAAGAAGCCCGCCGCCGTCACTAATGTGCCGGATAGCATCGGAAAGGCAGTCGAGGTGTAGGCAAAACTCGCCGCTTTCATACGGTCCCAGCCTTGTTCCATCTTGATGGCCATCATTTCCACTGCGATGATGGCGTCATCGACCAACAAGCCCAGCGCGAGAATCAGCGCACCAAGCGAAATCTTGTGCAGGCCGACGTTAAAGATGTTCATACAAACAAAGGTCGCGGCGAGCACCAACGGAATCGAAAGTGCCACCACAAAGCCGGAGCGCATGCCTAAACTGAAGAAGGTGACGGCCAGTACGATGATGACCGCTTCGGCCAGTGAACGTACAAATTCCCCCACGCTGGCGCGAACCGCGCGCGGCTGATCGTTGACGCGGTGTAACTCAATACCGATGGGAAGCGTCTTTTCCAGTTTCTCAAAGGCTGCGTCCAGGTTGTGGCCGAGTGTGACGATGTCGCCGCCTGCACGCATGGCAATACCCAAACCCATCGCCTCTTTGCCGAGGTAACGCATTTTGGTGAACGCAGGATCGATGTAGTCACGTTTGACGGTCGCCACATCTCCAATCTTGATGGCACGGCCGTTGGCACGTAATGTGAAATTGCGGATCGCATCGATGTCGGCGAAAGAACCGGACGAGCGAACATAAATTTTGTCGGTCGCGGTCTCAAATACGCCGCCGGGCGTGACTGCGTTTTGTGCCTGCATCGCCGTGATGATGGTTGCACCGTCGATGCCCAAGTTAGCAAGCTTCACATTCGATAACTCGATGAAGATCTTTTCGTCGTGTTCGCCAAAAATCTCGACTTTCGCCACGTCAGGTACGCGCAACAGTTCGCGGCGAATACGATCAACGTAGACCTTCTTGTCGGCGTAGCCGTACCCTTCACCCGTCAAGGCAAATATGTTGCCGAAGGTGTCACCAAATTCATCATTGAAAAATGGGCCAACTACACCTACCGGCAGTGTGGCGCGAATATCCCCGACGCGTTTGCGTACTTGGTATTGCGTTTCTGGGACCGCAGAGGCAGGCGCTGCGTCATCAACAAAAAACAGGATGGTCGATTCACCCGGCCGTGAGTAGCTGCGGATGAAGTAAAGGTTGGGGACTTCCTGGAGTTTTTTCTCGATACGATCAGTAATTTGTTGATCCACCTCCGCGACCGACGCACCGGGCCAGATGGTGCGGATGGTCATTGCCTTGAATGTAAATGGCGGATCTTCGGATTGGCCCAACTTTCCGTATGAGAAGATGCCGGCGATACCGATGATGACGATGAGGTAGAGGACCAGTGACTGGTTCTTTAGCGCCCATTCAGACAGATTGGTCTTGGTCATAGCGGCCTGCTATCGGGTTATAGGTTCGGCGGCGCTTGCCAGTTGCGGTGTAGCAGGCCCGGTTGGTATCGAATCTGGGTAATGCGCCACTTTCCCGTCACCCTTAACTTGCGGGTCGACCAGTGGCTTTACGACTTCGCCATCACGCAGCTTTTGCACACCAGCCGCGACAATGGTGTCTCCCGGCTTGACTTGGGTAGACGTCACCAACGCATTGGTCTCGCGGTACTGCATGACGGTCACCGGCTTCAGGGTGACTTTGCCATCCGGGCCGATTTGCCAGACCCCGATGTTGCTGCCTTTGGCGTACAGCGCCGAGAGCGGCACCGCGAAGCTGCCCGGCTCCTCGCTGCCGACAAATGCCGCGAAGGCAGACATGCCTAAACCGACGCTGTCCTTGTTCTCTTTGCCAACGGTTACCGCAATCCGGACGGCGTAGGTACGCGTCGTGGCGTCGGCGGCACCGGAGACTTCACGTACCTTACCGGCGTAAAAGATTTCTGGTTTGGACCAGAGGTGAACACGGATTGGCCGTTTCAGGTTGGCACCGCGGAAGTCACCGATGCGTGACTCTGGAATAGAGATGGCGAGCTCGAGTTCATTGGGGTTGGCAATCTTGAGCACTGCTTGTCCCTGCGCGACCACCTGCCCCGCTTCAGCGGTGACTTGTGTCACGACACCATCGGTTTGTGCCACGAGCGTGGCGTAGCCGGCTTGGTTGAGAGAAACATTGGCGGTTGCCTTTTGCGCATCGAGTCTTGCGCGCGCCGCGTTAGCCACGTTGATTTTTTGATCAAGCGCCGATTGGCTGATGAAACCCTTGGAGAATAGATCGCGATAACGCTTTAACTCCGCATCGGCGAAGTCAGCTTCGGTTTGTTGTGCCGTCACTTGTGAACGCGCGGCATCCGCAGCAAGTTTTACGTCCTGCGGGTCCAATTCAGCAAGCGGCTGGCCGCGCTTCACCACCGCACCAGCGTCTACCAGCCGCCGCGCGATCTTGCCGCCAACCCGAAACGCATGGTCGACTTCATAACGGGCGCGTATGTCGCCGGAGTAGACGTCGATATCAGTGCCGCCGCCCGGGGTGATCTTGTAAGCAAGGGCAGGTCGGATCGTCGGTGCAGCGGTTTCTGATTTTCCACAGCCCGCCAGTCCGCTGGCGACGACTACCGTGGAGATTATTCCGCCTAGGAATCTGCGATATTGGTTAGAGTTGGCGTTTGCTGAGCGGGATTGGTTGATGCCGGTGTGAGGAGAAAACATATGGATGTCCTGAATACGGGGTCTTTTGTGTCTGAAGCGTGCGTAGAACGCGCTGGAACGTGCTAGAACGCGCGGCGACGCGGGGGATTTTGCAAAAGAAGTAACTGACTGGTCGGTAAGTTACTAGCAACGCTGGTGACTGTCAACCAGTTTTTATTGAGGTTATCCGGGGTTTGTGTGTGTCACATCGGGATAGCCGTTTTGATAGGGCAAGTCTATGAATTCAAATGAAAATCCAACCGCTTCGGCGTCGCTGAGTGCGCCGGATAATCGGGCTCGCAGGGATAGTTTGGTGAGCATCACAATGGCGGTTGCCGCGCTGTTGGTCGGTGCGAAATCGAACAGTGGCCACGCATTCACGTTTGCCGAGCTCACGCAAAAAGACGCCAGCGCCGGCGTAAAGGCGGCACTTGAGCGCGGCGCGGACATTGCCGTGCAGTTACTCGGCAAACAAGACGGCTTCTGGGGAAACGACAAGGTGCGCATTCCCCTGCCCGAATGGATCAGCAAAGCCGAGCGTGCATTAAAGATGATCGGCAAAGGTCGCGACATTGACGACTTGAAACTAGGCATCAATCGTGCGGCGGAGCAAGCTGTGCCACAAGCCAAGAAACTCTTGTCGGATGCGGTGAAGTCGATGACGTTACAAGACGCCAAAGCCATCGTCTCGGGGGGCGACAACTCCGTCACCACCTTTTTCAAAGACAAAACCGCAAAGCCGCTGAACGATAAATTTCTACCCATCGTGACCGGCGTGACTGATCGAATCGGACTCGCCAAACAGTACAACTCGCTGGCGGGACAGGTCGAACAAACCGGCTTGGTGAAACTCAAGCCCGAGCAACGCAAAGTGGAAACCCACGTGACCGCCAAAGCGCTCGATGGGCTGTACTACATGATCGGTGAGGAAGAGAAGAAGATTCGCAAAGACCCGGTGGCGGCGGGGAGCGACATTTTGCGGCGGGTGTTTGGGGCGGTGCGGTAGCGTGGCAGATCAAGGATTGAGGCTCGCCCCTGAAAAATCGTCGCTGCCCCTTTGTTTTTTAATTCTGCAGGATAGTTGCGGCTGATGGCGAAGCTGTCGGTGCCAACCGAGACGCGTGGCACGCAGTGCACGAGGGGACTAAGAGGCGCGAGATGAGATTATTCATTTACACCATATTGCTCGCATTCGTTTATGCCGTCCTAGCCGGTGCTTTCCTTGGGCTGCTGATGAACCTTTTTCCGATCGTGATCGAC
>JBIIYQ010000056.1:0-18856 GCA_044346745.1 Usitatibacteraceae bacterium
GGTTGGCCGAGAACAAGCCAGCAATCGAGGTCTTCTACTTGCCCGTCTACAGCCCTGGGTTGAATCCGGATGAGCGATTGAATGCAGACGTCAAGTACATCATCGGAACCCGGGTACCGGTGCGTACGAAAGAGACGTTGAAAAACACTGCTGGTTACTGGTTAAGCGAACGCCAGCGTGAACCCGAACGTATCAAGTCGTACTTCCAAGATCCGCAAGTCAAATACGCCGCCTAAATTTTTATTTGCCATATTTAACTGCCGGATCAATGGAAGTTCCCAACAACGAACCCCCAGTAAGAACGGTTCTTTTCAAGCCCATTTGCTTGGAAAATGTCGTCATTATTGGGGGTTATCGGCAGCACATTGGTCCAATGGTTACGATCCGTATCTGTCTGGGCCGAAGTGCCTAGAACTCTTCCCAGTCCTCGCTGCTGACCCCTGTTTTCTTCGCCGCACTCATGTTGGCTGGGGCGGCGGCGATCGGTTTCTCCGCAGGCACAAGCTTCGGCGCAGCCGCCGAGGCCTTCGCGGTATTGGTCGCTAGTGCTTTGGCGGGTGCCAGCGGTGCAGCTGTGGCAACGGATGTGGCGGCCGGCTTGGCGGCCAACGGTTTGCGTGGGCTAGGCTTGCCTGTTTTGACTGGCACAACGCTCTTTACCGCGCCGGGATGGGTGGATGGTGCGGCGTCGCTTGCATCTACGGAAAACTTCGACACGGAGATGTTAAGTTTGGTCGTCTGATCTTTGAGGCTCGACGCAGCTGCAGCACTTTGCTCTACCAATGCAGCATTTTGCTGCGTCATAGTATCTAGCTGATTCACTGCCACGTTCACCTGCTCGATTCCTTGCGACTGCTCGGTCGTTGCGGCAGAAATCTCGGCGATGATGTCCGTCACCCGCTGCACACTGGAGACAATCTCCTGCATCGACTTGCCTGCATCACCAACCAAACGGCTGCCGATATCAACCTTCTCCACACTGGTGGAAATGAGAGTTTTGATTTCTTTGGCTGCCTGTGCGCTACGCTGTGCGAGCGTGCGCACCTCACTGGCAACGACCGCAAAGCCACGGCCTTGTTCACCTGCGCGTGCCGCCTCCACCGCCGCATTCAGCGCCAAGATATTGGTCTGGAAGGCGATACCGTCGATGACGGAGATAATATCTGCGATGCGCTTGGACGAGTCCTGAATATCCGTCATGGTCGTAACCACTTGGCTGACAACTTCTCCGCCACGGCTCGCATCCATGGATGCCGCAGCTGCAAGCTGGTTTGCTTGGCGAGCCGAATCGGCATTTTGCTTCACCGTGCTGGTGAGCTGCTCAATTGATGCCGCCGTCTGCTGCAAGGAGCTTGCTTGGTTTTCGGTGCGCGACGATAGATCCGCATTGCCTTGGGCGATTTCCGATGACGCAGTGGCAATCTGTTCAGTAGCAGACTTCACTTCGCCTATCATCCCTTTCAGCGATCCGACCATGGTCTGTAACGCCACCATCAATTGACCAACTTCGTCCCGACTGATGATTGTGAATGTCGATTTCAAATCTCCCGCCCCAATCTGATCGGCAACACGAGCAGCTTCACGCAAGGGTAACGTGATTGATCGGGAAATCCACCATGCGAGGAAGATCACTGTCAAAGCGGCACTAGTTCCCATCGCAATATAGGTTGCCATCGACTTGGCGTAAGCCGCTTTCGCGGCAGTATTTGCCTCCCCAGCAAGTTTTGTGTTGTGACGATCCAGCCCGCTCAGTGCTGACTCCACACTCTTCAGTTTCTGGTACGTAACCTTAATCACGGCGTCTGAAGCAGCGATACGTTTTTTTTGACTTTCATTGGCAGTCATGACGGCTGACTTTGCGCCAACGACCGCTGCAAAGTAATCTTCCCCTGCTACGGTGGCGTCTTTCAAAAGACGCTTATCTGTCTCGTCAACGACGAGCGCTTCATAGGCCTTCGCCGCCTTGATGAATGCCTCTTTCGTGGACGCTATGTCATCGTAAGCCTTCTTCTGGTCAGCGACGTCGCTTGCGCCCAGCGCACGCAATTCAAAGCGGCGCGCATGATTGGTCGCGTCAAGCATTTCTGCCACTGCACGAACGGATGGCAAAAGATTCGAGTTCACATACTCCAGTTTCGCCATGACATGGGTCAACTGTGTGACCCCGACACCAACCACGATAAGCAGGAAAACGAGTACAAGGGCGAATCCGGCACCCAGCCGCTTACCAATTGAAAAACTTGAGAAAATATTCATCTGGCAACCTCAATAGGAGTGGAGTATCAATTGGAAAAGTCTTAGGCTGCGGCTTCAAATGCCAAGCCCATTTCGCTTGCCGTCAGCAAACGCTCGATGTCAGTCAGGATCAACATGCGCTCATCAACCTGGCCGATGCCCTGGATGAAGGTCGATTCCACCACCGCATCCGAGAAGCTCGGTGCCGGACGAATATCTTTGGAGGCCAGTGCCACCACATCCGATACTTGGTCTACCACCACACCAACAATCTTCTTGGCGATGTTCAAGATAATGACCACCGTGAAGGAGTTGTATTCGGCACTACTAAGGCCGAATTTGATACGCAGGTCAACGATTGGCACGATTACCCCGCGCAGATTCACCACCCCCTTGAGAAAGGCCGGTGCGCCGGCAATACGCGTCGGTTGTTCGTAGCCACGAATCTCCTGGACTTTCAGGATGTCGATACCGTATTCCTCGGTACCCAAACGGAACGTCAGGTATTCACCCGCTGGCATCGCCGTTGCGGCGAGCTGACCAGCGGATGTCAATGATTGTTCGATCAATGCGGTTTCGTTGATACCCATAAAAGCCTCGCTAAAAAGGGGTGTTTCGGACAGGATGTATTGACCAGATTGTGATTGATTAGTGGGCGCTATATAGCCCGAATAAGCGCTGTGTTTTGGGTTTATTTTTTGGTTAACTGAAGTCGCAGGCCTAGCGCACCCCCTCGTCTCAGGTGAGCCGGCCCAACGTCAGCCTAGGCGCGGACAAGTGAATCCAAACGCGTCACCCCATTATCGGCAGGCAAAACTTTTTCATTAGGGCGATCAAGACCGGAAGCGCGCGTCTTCTTTCACCAAACAATGGGCTCCCCAAAGCGCGGGTGGAGGTGAACGGTCGCTACCAGCGACTTCAATACAGCTCGTTTGCCGACGGGCTAACGCAGTCGTTGAATCAGCGCATCAATTTTGCTAATTGTACCGGCAAGCTCGATAGGCTTGGTCCAAAAGTCGTCGAACCCTTGTGAGAGAGCAAGTTCCGCGTGTTGGGAACCGGAGTTTGCAGTCAGGGCCACGCACCAAATCGGCTTCTGTCCGCCGCCGTTCATCGCCTTTAGCGCGACCAAGACATCGACACCCGAGCGGCCATTAAGGTCGAGATCAATGAAGGCAACCCAGGGTCGCGTGCGCTTTGCTTCCTCAATTGCCGCTTCTACGGTATCGGCAATTACCACCGGAAACTCCGGCCGCTCCTCCAAGTAGGCTTGAAACAACATCTGGTTCAAACGGTTGTCCTCAGCATAGAGAATCATGGTCTTGCGTCCGTACCACCAAGTCTTGAGTATGCAACGATTATCTTAGCAGGCGCTCGCCCGAAAAGTCTGGGAAATGGGCGCTTAGAGAACGGGCGCTCATAACGGCGACTTTACTCTGCTTCTTGCCTGGTTGCATGGAATAGGTAGATACCATGCCGGAACCAGACTATCCCGCCGCCGGGCAAATCTTACTCCCCCAAGGCTTAAGCTTTGATTGACAATGCCGACAATCTCGATATGTCAGTCCATCTCTCCCCGCTCCGCAGACATGAAGTCATGATTGGACGGCCACTACCGTGGCCGATTTATGATCGCTCCAGGAAACTCTTGCTACGGCAGGGGTTTGTTCTTCAATCACTGAGTCAAATTGAGCGACTAATTGAAATAGGGTTGTTTCGACCTGCCGACGCGTCGCTGCACAGCGTGTATGGAGTCAGCTCAGAGAGCGGCGAGAATGAGGAGCCGAGCTATGCGACCCCGGCCAAGTTTAGTGATGCCGGTACGCCAGGTGTGACCATTGCCAACGCGAAGTTCGAAGTCGGGATGGCGGTGCAACTATCAACGGACGGGTTTCCGGACGAACGTAATGTGGTGACGCTGGTCGGCTTTCTCGACAAACAGTCGATTATCGTTACGCACCCACTTAAAGATGGTGCGATTGCATTTATCAAAGAAGGTAAAGAGTATTACTGCCGCGCTTTCCAGAAACGCAACGCGTATTCTTTCAATACGGTCGTGTTGAAGTCGCAACTAGCACCCTTCCCCTATCTGCACTTGTCTTATCCTGCAAAAGTCACATTAATGCCTGTGCGCAAGTCATCAAGAATTCCGGTCGAAATCATCGCCGCAGTCGGATTGAAGGGCTGCTCGGCCAGGGCGCCTTGTTTGATCCGTGATCTCAGCCTCTCCGGTGTGCTGATCCAATCGACCGAACAGCTAGGCGAAAAACACGCGATCTTATCCATTGCGTTTCGTCTTGCAATCAATGCCGCCCCAACGCTTTTTGAACTCGATCTTGTCGTCCGCAATAACATGACGGGCGAAAATGACAAGAACAAAGGCATCCATCGCGCAGGTTGTGAATTCGAACAAATGGATCCGGAACTGCGTCGTTTGTTGGAACTGTATATCTACCGAGAAATCGCGCAAGAAGACTAGCAGAACCAACGCTTGGGCTTCAAGAAAATTTCAAACCTCGTTAACTGACATCGTGGATTGACAGGCATCTTGTAGTCAATCGCTTGGGAGCGCTCGTCAATAAAGGAGGCTACACTCCGAGGAAGTTCGCAAAACTGCCGTCATTCCAGCGCGCAACCCTTGTGGTTGTGCGCTGGAATGACGGCAGTTTTGCGATTTTTTGGAAGTTCCTTCCATTGCTGCGCAGTATCGCCTCGCGGCGACGTGAAGCACCTGCGGCCAGATGAAGTGGCAAGAGGCATTTTCCGGCAACGGTCAAGAGCTGGTCGCCGGGACCGGCTCTCATGCGAGGACCAAATGCTCCGCCACCAGATCGGTTAGCAGCTAACTCTGGGCCAATTGAACGCATCCGACCGCTTGTACCAGTTCGGTTACCTTATCACCGTGCGAGCGCCAACACTGGCTTGATGCGGTAATCGGTCAGAGGTCGGCACATGGCAGTATCCTTCTCAAACTTTGAGCAACCGCAAAGACAAGCGATGCTGACCCGTTCCCCAACGACGCAAGGCGAAGAACAACGTATCAGTAAACAAGTGAAATTTACGCGACTTCTCTCGTCAGGTCTTGCAACTAAGCTATTGAACATCTAGCGCAAATAATCGAACAACGATATCTTGCTGGTCTGCGCGTATGCTGCAAGCGCGGCTTGCAATCCAGTCTGTTGTGACGCAAAACGCGACGCTGCTTCCGCGTAGTCAACGTCTTGCAGCGCGCTGAGCAGCGCTTTATTGCTAAACTCCAACGATTCACCAACGCGTGAGGCGGTATCAAGAGCCGTCATCCTGCCACCCACTTCTGCGCGTTTTGCCAGCGCCACATTAAATGCCTGTTCGATACTGGCAGATGCCTGTCGGACGGCGTCGTTGACCTTAGCGCGGTCTGTGTCGTTTAGCACTGTGGTGTTGAGTGCTGTGATGGCCTGGTCGATAGCATCAAAGACGCTGGCCGTCTGCCCCTGAGTCACAATGAATTTGTCGCCAATCTTCGGCGTTCCGGTCAGCGTCATCTGCATGCCGTCGAAGTTAATCGCTTGCCCCGACAGATAGGTTTGTGACTGCACCAGAGTGTTAGTGGTGGTATTCACCACATCGATGGCGGCAGAAGCGGTAAAACGAATTTCGTAGTTCTGTCCAGTAAGCGCCGTCAGTGAGGTGACCGTGCCAGTATCAATCTTGGCGTTACCAGTGTTAGTCGCTGCGACACCAGTTGAAAATGTACCATTGCCCGTTGGGATCTGCATGAATAGGCTTTGGCCGTCAGCGTTTGATTGAATCGCCAAACCGTTTGCCACCATCACCCCCCGAGTGCCCGCATCCCCAGCATAAGCGATTTTGCCGGCTGATTCCGAGAAAGGTGTTGTACTGCTCTGGAAGCCTGAGAACAAATACTGACCATCAGAGCCACGCGTGTTACCGAGTGACACCAATTGAGCGCGCAATGAAGTCAGGTTGTTGGCGATGCTTCGGCGATCCGCATTATTGAGTGTGCCGTTGCCAGCGGAAACCAAAATCTCACGCACAGTGGAAATAGCGTCCCCAACCGAACCGATTGTCGATTCCAGCTGTCGCAACTCCCCGTCCAAATAAGCCTGATTGGCGGAGAAGGATGCTTGTCGAGAAACCGAAGCTTGTGCGGTCACAATTTGCGACGCGTTGACCGGGTCGTCCGACGGCGAATTCACCTTCTTGCCAGTGGAGAGTTCGTTCTGGACGGAATACATCTTGACCTGCGCGTCCATGATTGCGGCACTACTGGAAAGATGGGCGAATGCAGTTCCGATACGCATGTTAGTAATCCTTTATGGCCGCCACTTCAGCGTCCCATGTCGAGTAAGGTTTGAAACAGTGTCTGTGCCGTTGCGACCACCTTAGCGGAAGCTTGGTAGGCCTGCTGGTATCGAATCAACTTAGCCGCTTCCTCATCGAGATTCACGCCCGAAACTGAGGACTGTTCAACGCGCGCCTGTGTCAATAACTTGTCGGCGATGGATGCACTGATCTCCAAACCCTGCGTGGTCGTACCGACCCGCGCGGAGATCTCACCAAATGCCTGCGAGAACGTTAGCCCGCCGAGGGTGGCCTGCGCGGCGACAGCGGCCAGCGCAAGCGCATTTCGATTGTCGCCGCTTGCATTGGACAAGCCGAAGGCTAGCGTGCGCGGATCGGTGAAAGCAAGCTTGATTCCCGCCGCAGCGTTGCGAACGGGCTGCAATTGAAAACTATCTCCCGCCAACGGTATGCCTGTGAGCGTTATGGCGATACCGTCCAGCGTGACAGGCATCACAGCCGCAGTGGATTTTGCGCCATCCTGCAAACGTGTGATGGTGTACTGGCTGCCGTCGTAATCGATGCGGTAATCACTCGGCTTCAGGTCGGACGCAGTGGCGACACTCACGCTGACCGCACCAGTGCCGGTATTAAGTGAACTCGGAAAGGCAACCGGTGCCGGAAGTGTAAACAATGGCAGCCCGGCAGTACCGCTCATGTTTGTGCCGGCGGCATGAATCGCGTTGAAGGTATTGGCGACCGCCGTTGCGAGACGACCCAACTCATTTTTGGCGTCAACCAGATTGATGTCGCGAAACTTCATCTGCCCGGCGAGTGCCCCGCCATTCAAGCTTGTCGCAGTCAGCTGCAAGTTGCTCGTGACGGCACCGTAGGTGGAACTTAAGCCCACCAATTGTTTCTGCGGATCGGCCGGATCAAAACTGATCGACATCGATGCCGGAGTATTGCCAATTACCAGCGCCGCGCCGCTGGATAGAAAGATGTTCAGGCTGCCGTCCGATTGCTCCAAGGTTGAAACACCAACCTGTGTGTTAAGCTGTCTTAGGACTTCGTCGCGCTGGTCTAACAGGTCATTCGGCGTCTGCCCACTGCCCTGCGCGAGCGAAATCGCGTCATTCAAGCGGCCAATCTTTTGTGCCAGCGAGTTGATCTGTGTGAGGGTAGCGCGAATGCCAAGGTCGACGTTTCTGCCCTGTTCATCGAGTTGTGACGACGCTTGGTTCAAGCGTGTCGCCAACTGCTGCCCGGCAGATATCACTGCCGCCCGTGATGCCATATCGCCTGGTCGCGATGAGGCTTGCGTCAGGCTGGAGAAAAAGTTGTCCAATGCATTGCCCACCCCCACGTCGTCTGCGGCAAACAACTTATCAACCGCCCGCATCAGGCTTGACTGTGTCGCGGCCTCGGAGGACTGTGCCTGGGTGAACTGCACTTGACTATTCACCTGTGCATCAAATGCGCGGCGCACGGTTTCGACAGCAACGCCGCGTCCGACAAACCCGCCGCCGGAAAATTGTCCCGGCATGGTGGTCTGCACAGTATTCTGCCGCGAGTAACCCGGCGTATTGACGTTCGCGATGTTGTTACTGGTCGCGTTGATGGCCGCATACGCCGCAGCCAACCCGGAAGTACCGACGCCTAGTAGTGACATTGGAGCCTACCGCGCTTACGCCTGATTCCAGCCGGTCGCAGGGGCGTCTGCCCTAGTTCTGGCAATGGCAATCACGTGGTTAATGGTGCGCGATAGTTTTTCAGCGTAACGCGGATCGGTTGCGTAACCAGCGCGCTGTAGTGATGTGGCAAACCCTTCAACCGAGCCGCTATTGCTCGCGACCGCGCTGTAACGCGGACTCTTGGTAATCAGCGCGGCGTAGTCCTTAAAACTCTCCGCGTATGATGAATAGGCGCGGAACTTCTGGACGGACTGGCGCGGTATGCCGTTGACGTATTCGGTGGTCGTCACACTGACCGTGCGGCCAGTCCAGTTAGTCCCCGCCTTAA
This sequence comes from Usitatibacteraceae bacterium, assembly GCA_044346745.1. Lineage (GTDB taxonomy): Bacteria > Pseudomonadota > Gammaproteobacteria > Burkholderiales > Usitatibacteraceae > UKL13-2. Next base: position 8,542 of record JBIIYQ010000056.1, read on the forward strand.
TGCCGAATAAGTTGTGGCTGGTCGAGCCGTCAGGATTGCGAATTTCACGTTTACCCCACCCTGACTCCAACGCGGCTTGCCCCAACATAAACTTTGCCGGAATACCAGTTGTACTTGCTGCCTCGTTGGCGTGCGCCTTCATCCTGTCAAAGAACGCTGTAGTTTTGTCGGCAACCCTCTCCAACGTCTCGGTGATCTTCTTCGCAGCCTGCCCGCCCCTCTCAACCGTCGCCGTTTGTACGCGTCCAGCGTCTGCCACCGTTGGGGGGAGTTGACGCATCTGTAACAGCTTGTTCATTCCGTTGTTTTCAGCAAAACGCACTGCAATTGATCTCCCCTGGCTAGGCGACAACTCTTGCGGCCTCCCTTTGTTTGCGGCGCGCACTGAGATTGCGCTGGACGCATCAATTGACGGTGCCTCCGCCGCCTTTGCTCCTGTGGTCGACCTTGCATCCTTTGCCGCGCCAACACCACCGAGTTGACGCGCGATGACGTCTGCGAGTCCGGTGCCACGTGCAGCCATCTTCTGCGCGAACTGCTGATCGAGCATTCCCGTATACGTATCCCCGGCGCTCGAATTCATCATACCTTCTCTGGGCGATGCATCACGCATCGACTTCATAAGCATATTCATAAACAGCACTTCAAATTGTTTCGCCGTCTCCTTGATCGCGCCGCTTTGCTGTGATGCGGCGGAGCGCTTGAGATCGCCGAGCGATCTAGCGTCAAAGGACAAAGACTGGTCGTTTGCGATCAAATTTTTCATATAGAAGGATGTCTTCGCAGAATCAAATAACTTCGATCTCGGCCTTCAGTGAGCCCGCCGACTTCATTGCCTGCAGAATCGCCAGCAAGTCTTGGGGTGTAACACCGATCAAGTTAAGCGCTTTGACCACATCCGCCAGTTTCGCGCCGCCATCGAGTAACAGCAGCTGCCCCGGCTCCTGCTTGACGGTAATATCGCTTTTCTCCGTTGTCACTGTTTCACCACGGCTAAATGGCGCGGGCTGACTGACCTGCGGCGTTGAGTTGATGGTGACGGAAAGATTGCCGTGGGAAACCGCGCACGGCTCGAGTGTCACCATACGATTCATGACAACAGAACCGGTGCGGGCGTTGATGACAATTCGCGCCGGAGGCAACACGCTTTCCACTTCTAAATTCTCTAGGTCCGCCATAAACGCAACACGATCATTCGCGTTTTGCGGAAACTTGACCTGAATCAAGCGGCCGTCAATGGGAGAGGCAGTGCCAGGCCCCATGCGTCGATTTACGGCTTCCGCCGTTTTGGTCGCGGTTGAAAAATCTGCGGTGTTTAGTTCGATATGCAACCACTGTGAGGTTGCAAACGGCGACGCCACTGCGCGTTCAACGGTGGCACCACCGGGAATTCGACCGGCATTTAGTTGGTTGATTTGCACCTTGCTGTTGCCAGACGATGCGCCAGCACCAGCTATGATCACATTGCCCTGTGCCATCGCGTAGATCTGGCCGTCCGCCCCTTTTAATGGTGCCAACAACAACGTTCCGCCCCGCAAAGATTTCGCATTACCTAGGGACGATACCGTCACATCAATCTGTTGCCCAGCTTTCGCAAATGGCTGCAAACTTGCCGTCAGCATTACTGCGGCGACATTGCGGAGTTGTAAGTTCGTCCCAGGCGGCAGCTGCACACCCAGCTGCGACAGCATGTTGGTCAAGCTCTGGACGGTAAACGGCGTTTGCGTCGTCTGGTCGCCTGATCCGTCGAGTCCTACCACCAAACCGTAGCCAATCAGCTGATTGCTACGTACACCCTGTACGGTCGAAATATCCTTAATGCGCTCCGCCTGAGCAGAATTCATCTTGGCACTAATCAGCGCTAACATCAGCACTGTCACCAGCATCGATCTCATCAATTTTTGTGGCGTTAACATCGTGAACAATCAGAAAGGAAAGGCATTTAGGAAGAAGCGCTGCAACCATCCCATACGCTGCGCCTCGTCGATGTAGCCCTTGCCACGATATTCCAACCGCGCGTCGGCTACTTGCGACGACTGAACCACGTTGCCAGCCTGGATGGTCAGTGGGTTTACCACACCGGAAAAACGGATAGTTTCGGTATTGTGGTTGATGCCGATTTGTTTTTCCCCGGCCACAACCAGATTTCCGTTCGGCAATACGCTTACCACTGTCACCGTCAGCGTACCGGTAAACGTATTGTCGTTCGCCGTCTCACCTTTACCTTCAAAGGTGTTGGCCCCATTTGCGGCAAGTTGTGCGCCAAGGAATGACTTCCCAGGTAGACCCGCAAGGGTCGGGACTGCGGCCTTGGTATCGGACGTCTTGGCGGAACTCGACTTTGAGGAGCGCGATGCGCTGGTTTTCTCCACAATGGCCAGCGTAAGAATGTCGCCCACGCGTCCGGGCTTTTGATCTTCAAACAGGGGACGCTGTGCATTGGCAGCTTGGAAAATGGCACCATTGACTAATGGCATCGGGATTTCTTGGCGGGGTGCCGAGGTGGTGGGCATGATGATTTCAACGCGCGGCTCAATATGGGAGCAACCCGTCACCAATGATGAGAACACGAGAAAAAACATCAACACAATTGCAGCGCGCACTAATGAACGCCAGAAGCTAAACAACTCAGATTCTGGGTATTGGTGTTGAGGTTTGGGTTGCTGCGAAGGGATGGTTTGCATTGCGGGTTTCCTCTCACGAGACTCCCGTTACTTTAGCGAGAGGGGGCACTTGGCAAGGGCGGATAAGCAGGATTAAATGGCGCTGATTCGTGGCTTTGCCGGAGAGGGTGAAGAAACATGAACAAAGTGCGGGCTAATGGAACGCTAAAGGCCACGCAAATGCGCAAAGATGTGAGACAAACAGCGGCAAACCGCGCCGTAATCCTGAGGGACTAACCAGCGAAGGCAACTAGGGAAGATCCCCCTCAATCCCCCTTTTTCCAAAGAGGGATCCAGGGAGATGTTTAGGGACTCACCAGGCACAACGTGATGCTAACGCCAGTAACCTACAGCCAGTCACCAGCGTTAGTGCCGCGCAAAATTACAGCTGAGAAAGTCGCTGCAACATTTCGTCTGATGTCTTGATGGCTTTGGAGTTGATTTCATAAGCGCGCTGGGTCTGAATCATTGAAACGAGCTCTTCGACGACGTTTACGTTCGACGTCTCTACATAACCCTGACTAAGCGTGCCGTGGCCGCTAACGCCGGGGTTGGCGGTATTCGGAGTACCCGAAGATGCAGTTTCAGTAAACAAGTTCTGCCCAACCGCCGATAGGCCCGCCGCATTTACGAAATTGGCCAACTGAATCGTGCCGACTTGGGTGGACGCGGCACTACTAGGCAGGGTTACGGAGACAGTGCCGTCTTGCGCGATCGTCACCGATTGAGCAGTCGGCGGGATGGTCATCGCGGGAATCAGCGGGTATCCGTTTGAAGTCACCAATTGTCCCTGGGCATCGAGTCGAAACGACCCGTCGCGAGTATAGCCAGTGGTGCCGTCCGGCATCTGTACTTGAAAGAAGCCACCGCCATTGATGGCCATATCGAGATTGTTACCAGTCTGCTGCAAGTTGCCCTGTGTGAAAACACGAGAGGTGGCCACGGGGCGAACACCGGTTCCCAGCTGAAGCCCGGTTGGCAAATTTGTCTGTTGCGATGACTGCGCACCTGGCTGCCGAATATTTTGATAAAGCAGATCTTCAAACACCGCCTTGGATCGCTTGAACCCAGCTGTGTTGACGTTCGCTAGGTTATTTGAGAGCACATCCATCTGGGTTTGTTGAGCGTCAAGCCCGGTTTTTGAAATCCATAGTGATCTGATCATGAGGTTCTCCTACGCTAGCCGTTTGGCTGCAATAATTTTGCAGAATCGCGAGAATTGGCCTCTGAGCTTGATATCGTCTTCATGGTCAATTCATATTGACGCGAAAGTGCAATCATGCCCACCATGGTTTCAACGACGTTGACGTTTGAGGCTTCAATCGATCCACGCGCAACTCGGACGTTCGGGTCCGAGTCGGCAGTGCCGCCTCCAATCACGCGAAACAACCCATCTAGATCCTTTGCAAGGGTCTCCGTCGGCGGATTCACCAACTTGATACGTCCAAGGGTATTGCCGTTTTTGGAGTTACCGGCGACAAAGGCGCTCACCGTACCGTCACGACCGATTTCAATCTTCGCGTTTTCCGGAACTGTAATGGGTCCACCATCACCGAGCACTGACAAGCCAGAACGGGTACGAAGAATGCCATCACCACCAACGTCGAAACCGCCATTGCGCGTGTAGCCTTCACGACCATCGCGGCCCTGCACCGCGATGAAACCGTCACCGTCAACCGCAATGTCCAGATCACGTCCCGTCGCCTCTATGGCACCGTGCCGAAAGTCTGCGCCTGGCGTGGTTGAAGCAACGCTGATGCGAGAATCCAGATTGCTAACATTTCCTTGCAATGGTACCGCACGCATCGCATCAAGATCCGCGCGAAAACCAGGCGTGGAGGCATTCGCTAGGTTGTTTGCCAATGTTTCTTGCCGCACCATCAGCTGTCGTGCTCCCGCCATTGCGGTATAAATCATTCGGTCCATTGGCATCTCTCCTTACTTAACTTCTTCTATCCAGCGGCGTTTTTTCGATTAGCGCAGATTCACGAGTGTTTGCAATACTTGGTCTTGGGTCTTGATGGTCTGTGCGTTTGCTTGGTAGTTTCTTTGTGCAGTAATCATGTTGACCAATTCTGCAGTCAGATCCACGTTGGACTCTTCCACGGCACCTGACTGCAACATGCCGAGGTTAGTCGAGCCAGGTGTGCCAACTAACGGTACACCGGAGGTTGACGACTCAACCCATTGGTTACCACCCGTCGGCGATAGGCCTTGGAGATTAGCAAACGATACCAAGGCAATCTGGCCCTGCACCTGTGATTGGCCATTTGAATAACGTCCCGTGATTACGCCACCGTTGTCAACTGCGAGCCCGATCAACTTGCCTGCGGCATAGCCGTCTTGATTTGCTGCACTAACACCAAACGCGCTACCAAATTGCGTCGTACCGGCGAAGTCAACCGGAATACTCGCCGGGAAAGTCGCGCCGTTGTTAGCAGTCAAGGCCACATTGAACGGTAGGCTCGAGGCAGTTGCGTCGAGACTGCCATCCGCCTTAAATACCAGTCTTCCGACTGTACCAGCACCGACTTTCGTACCATCAAGGGTGGCATAGACATCCCAAGTATTTGCCGTTGCGGTCTTGACCAAATAGGTCGACAACGCGTGTGCGTTGCCTTGGCTATCGTATACGTTTAGCGAAGTGGCGCAAGTGTAAGTGGCCGCGTCAGTCGGTGAAAAGGAACCGGTTGGTGCGGACTTGCGCGAGTCGAGGTTCATCACTAGGCTTATCTCCGACGTCAGCTTTGGCGCAATGTCGGAGGCAGAAATTCTCAGATCGGCCGGCGCACCGGTTGTTAGTTTGCCGGTCGCATCTACCGGGAAGCCGCTCAACCTTGCGCCGTTGCCCGTGACAACGTACCCACTCTTGTCAATTTGGAACTGGCCGTTCCGTGTGTACGCAATTGAGCCATTGTTCGATACTCGGAACAAGCCGCCGCCGTTAACTGCTATATCCAGCGGGTTGTTGGTGGTAGAGATGTTACCCTGCGAAAATTGTTGCGCGACGTTGGTGGTCGTCACCCCAAGACCGATCATTGTACGTTCTGCTGTCGCAAGCGTATTCGCATAAAGATCCGCAAATTCAGCGCGCGCTTGTTTAAAGCCGATGGTGTTTGCGTTCGCGACGTTGTTGCCAATGACGTCCAAGTTTCGAGCAGCTGCATTAAGACCTGATAATCCTTGTTGAAAGCTCATGATTTTCTCCGAGAGAGATGGAATACGGAAAGAATGAAATTTGAAATGTTGGGAGTTAACTAGAGAATAGTCCGAATTGCATCCATCGTTACGGTCGAGCCGCCTGCAAGATTCAGACGCGGTCCCGAGGCGTTTGGTATAACACCGCTGATTCGATCAGCGGTGAAGGTGTTCAGATTGCCGGCTCGCCCGGCGGTAACGGCGGAAACGGTGAAGGTGTACTTGCCGGGCACTGTAGTTCCTGAATCCGTTGCGCCGGTCCAGATGAAGGTTTGCACGCCGGGTTTGTTTGTCTGCGGAATGGTGGCGATGACTGCACCTTGTGCGTTACGCACCTCGACATTTACGTTGGAAACACCTTCTGGGACTTCAAAGCCGCCGCGCGCGGCATTCTGGCCATCGATCATTAAGGTATTTCCATCGATCATGACGTCCTTGCCGGCAAGCGCTCCCGCTTGCATGACTTGAATTTGATTAAGCATCGCGCCCATGGTGCCATTGAGTTTGTCGATTCCCTGCACCGTGCTGATTTGCGCCATCTGGCTGGTCACTTGGGCGTTGTCGAGCGGATTCAGCGGGTCTTGGTTCTTGAGCTGTGCAACCAGTAGCGTCAGGAACCGGTCGCCGGAATCGCCGGTGCCAGATTTGCCAGCAGCCGTATTGGCAGATGTGCCAGAGGATTTGGAAATCGTCGCAAGATCAATCGACATGTGACTCTTCCTTAACTACCCATGGCAATGGTTTTTGCCAGAAGGTTTTTGGTTGTATTCATGACTTCGACGTTGTTTTGGTAGGCACGTGAAGCCCCAATCATGTTGACCATCTCGTCGATTACGTTCACGTTAGGCATCGTGATGTTTCCCGCCTCGTCGGCCAGCGGATTCTTCGGGTCGTAAATCTTGCGGCCCTCGGCTTCACTCTCGTTGACACCCGCAACCCTTACACCGGCAGAAGCTTGGTCATTAGCATCAGCGAGATGAGCTTGGAAAACGACCTGACGCGCCTTGTAGGCTTTTCCGTCAGGCCCGGCGATGCTGTCTGCATTCGCGAGGTTAGACGCGATGACATTCAGTCGCACGTCCTGTGCGGCAATCGCCGAACCCGAGACACCAAAGACTTTAAATAGAGACATGATCTTTACCCCACTTGTTTGCGAAAAAGTCATCGAGCTTACTGCCCGTTAACGGCCATCCCCATTGTCTTGATCTGCCCGTTCAAGAAGCGCAATGCCACTTCATAGCGAACGGCATTTTCCGCAAAGTTCGCCGTTTCCCGATGGACTTCGACTGTATTTCCGTCAAACGAGCCTTGCGTCGGCATGCGGTACTGCAGCGGCGTGCCCCCGCCCAACAATGACGACGTGGAAAAAGTTGCGGTTGATACATGCTGCGGATTGGTCGCCGCTAAAGAGCCGTTCGATCCTGTCGATGACGCTGGAGCTGGTGTGGTGATGTTACGTGTCGCATTGCCTAGCGCTTCACGAAAGTTGAAGTCTCGAGCCTGAAAGCCGGGGGTATCGGCGTTCGCGATGTTCGACGCGATCACCCGCTGACGCTCGCTGCGTAGCTTTAGCGCATCTGCGTTGAAATCAAACTGCGACGTAATCCGGTTAAGCATCTGTCTCCCCTTGCGTTTCATAACTGACTGCTTTGGCAACTTCGCCCGGTTTTGCCGACACGCAACAAGTCCCGAGTGACGCTGATTATGGGGAGATACCAGCACAAAGAAAGGTGGAAAAGAGACCAGATTGGCTGGTTATTCAACAATTAGCGCGTGGACTAGCAGGCATAGACTGCCTCATCTGGAAAGGTGGGGAACCCTGAATGACGAGAATCACAAACATCGCTGGTCGCACTTTTGGTGGCGCAAGAAGTATATTTAACGCATTGATTGCAATGAGTTTTTCTTGCATTATCATCATCTGTAGCGCGACTGTTGAAGCACCGCGAGCGACCGACGAACCAATCGAGACACAGTTACAGCGCTTGATTGAAGAACAAACCAGCCAGCTTCAGGGCCGTATCGAAGTCGAGGTCGGGCAACTCGACCCGCGCCTCAAGTTGGCTACCTGTGCGCGCACCGAAGCCTATCTGCCTTCTGGTGCCCGACTTTGGGGGAAAAGCCAGGTTGGCTTGCGCTGTGTATCCGGTGCGTTCTGGAGCGTCTTTATCCCGGTGCATGTCCGCGTTTTTGGCCCGGCACTCGTTAGCACGCGGAGCATTCAGGCAGGTCAATCGCTGCGTCCGGACGACGTCCGGGCGTTGGAACAGGAGCTAAGTAAGGAACCCGGGCGACCAGTACTGGACTTGGCCACGCTTGAAAGCAAGACCCTCATTCGGAGTATTCCGATTGGCGTGGTTGTTCGCGAGGATTGGCTGCGCGCCATTCCGATCATCCAAAGCGGGGACCAAGTCAGGGTACAGGCGACAGGCAGGGGGTTTAGCATCACCGTCGAAGGGTTTGCCTTAAACTCAGCCGCTGAGGGGCAGCAGGTAAAGGTGCGGGCAGAAAGCGGTCGGGTGGTCACCGGTATTGCCCGCTCAGGTCGAATAGCTGAGGTACGGCTGTAAATATGGTTCGGCAGAAGATTTTGCACTGCACTCTAAAGTTTGTTTTTGAAATGCCGAAGATGAATCAGGCATGCGTCCGCGCGGCGCATTTTTATGAGGAGTAACAAATGTCGATCTCCAAGCTAAACGGACCCATAACATCCAGCGTATTGAATACGGCAGACAAGGTAGCGACCGAAAAAGGGAAACCCACTCCTCAAGACATCAGGGGCACCGGGGAGAGCGCCATAAAGTTGTCCCCTCTCTCCGAGCAACTCAAAACGCTGTCCAAGGACTACGCCACCACCGCAGCATTCGACGAAAAGCGCGTGGAAACGCTGAAGACTGCACTTGCCAACGGCACATTCAGAATCAACGCAGAGACTGTCGCTGACAAAATGATCGCAGAAGCCAGACAGCTCGCCCCGACGAAACAAAACTAGGATTGTCATGGACCACACCACGAACCAAAGCGGGAAACTGTTGCGCGATCTTCTGCAAGTCGAATACCAAGTTCTTTGCCAGTACGTGGTGCTTGCCGAGCAAGAAAACAACGCGCTCGCAGAATCAGATCCTGATACCATTAGCGATTTGGCTGCGCGGAAGCAAATGATGTTGGAGGAGCTCGCTCGTGCGCGCTACGCAACTAGGCGTGAGCTTGGAGAACCCATCTCTGCCGCCAAACTTGGAGAGCGCCTTGAAAAAGCCGGACCTGGTTCGCGTGATCTTTTTGAATTGATCCTTGCCAAAGCGCGCGAAGCAATGGAGATCAATCGCATCACCGCGAGGTTGGTTGCCCACCAGACACGTCGCCTCGAACAGCGCCGCGCCGCGCTCAGCGGCGCTGCACTAAATACTACCGGCGGTTATGGCATGACGGGCTTTAGGGATTTGACTAACGGGCAAGGAACCATCGGCCACGCATAGCCGACTCGATGACGCAGCCCCGCGACGCCAACGCTCCAACAGGAAAAAACATGGAAGTCTCGCAACGTAGGCAGCCTCACGAGCCGATGTCAGCCCGCTCAATGGCCACTGATCCGGAACTCGTGGCGATTCAGCTTGACAGCGAAAAGATCGCCCGCGAGCTCCGCCTCCCGCCTTGCCCCAAGATCATCGAGGAATTCTCACGGCTTATGTCTGACGAGAACGCGGACCTGCGCAAGATGGGTGACATGGTCGGCAAGGACCTTGCGCTGGCCGCCAGTGTCCTGCGCGCCGTCAACACACCGCACTATGGACTCCGGCGCGAGACCACGAACCTCCAGCACGCCGTCTCCATCATTGGACTAAAGAACACTTCTTGCTTGATAGCGCGACTAATGATTCGACAGACTTTTGCATCCAAGTCCGGCCGCTTGATGCAAGAGTTTTGGAACGATTCAGCAAGCCTTTCCGAACTAGCCGGTCGGATTGCGCCGGAAGTTCGCTGCCTCGACGCTGAAGAAGTTCGCACCTTCGTGTTGTTTCGCAATGCGGGCCAAGCGGTGATGATCAATCGCTACGAGGGTTATGCTCCTTACGTAACCACACATCAGGGCGGTCTCGCTCTCGACATGATCGAGGCCGAGAAAGCGGAATTCGAGAATTCACACAACCAAATTGGTTACGTGCTGGCAAAGGAGTGGTGCCTACCCGCGATCATGGCTCTGGCAATTTACTACCACCACGACGCCAAGTATTTCTCTTTCACCCACGCACCGGCATCCCTGCCGATCAAGCGGCTCATCGCATTTGGTTTTCTTGTAGACCAGCTGTACGCACTGAGTCGTGGTGCGTCGGTGATCGACGGATGGGATGTCATCGAGCCCAACCTGCTAAAAGTGCTCGCAATCACTCCAGACGACATTGTGCGACTGGCTCAATTGATCGACGCAGATGACTAACGCGCCCGCTGCCCCGGCA